>JANPIH010000021.1:0-40750 GCA_031424895.1 Rhodospirillales bacterium | reverse complement strand
CCGAACCCCCGCCACCCCCCAATGGCTCCAATACGAATACCGTCTCGTTGCCGGCTCGGCCGACAGCCTGAAAGCCTAGCCGCTCGTAAAGCCGGCGCGCCGGGTTGCCGTCCAGGACACTCAGCCGAACCGGAAATCCCGAATTCCTGGCCATCGCAATCACCCCTTCCACAACCCGCCGGCCAAGACCCGATCCCTGGTGGGACGGCACGATCTGCACCTGATGCAATATCCATGCATCAGAGTCCCGGTAGGCCTTCACCATCCCGATTGCCTCGCCATCCAACATAACAATCCGGATGTCCCCGACCGATGGCGCATCCTCTCACCATGCGCCCCAGGCGTGGTGGGCTCGCCAACCCGGTTCAAGTGTTCGGTCATCGTCTGATGCCGCAATGACAGGAGAAACGCCTCGTCAGCCAAGTCGGCGGGGCGCAGCGAAAGCGACGACCGCAACATCTCCCCCACCTCCAACCCTACCCCCTACCCAAACACCGAGAACATCTCCTCCATCGCCACCAACTGGTTCCCCTTCGCCGAGGAAGGCACCAGCACTACCGTCCGCACCCCCGCCGCCTGCCAGGCCTCCACCTTCTCCCGAACCTGCGAAGCCGTCCCGAACAAGGTCACATCCGCCAGCCACCGGTCGGTCAGCATCCGCGGCACATCATCCCGCCGCCCCTCGTCGATTGCGGTCTCGATGTCGAGCATCTCCTGCTCATACCCCGCCTCCTTCCAGTAGTTGCGATAGTTGGGAAGAAACGCATACGACGTCAGCGTCCGCCGGTTCACCGCCATCGCCGCGGCGACATCATCGCTGATACAGGTCGGGATCATGTCCGCAACCATGAAGCCGGGATCATCCCGCTTCCCGGCCGGCAACGCCGCCAAGGAAGCCCCCATGTGGCTCAAACATGCATTGGCAAAGATCACCCCCTGGCTGATCTCCCCGGCCAGCGCCACCATCCGCTTGCGCATCGCCGCCAGCACCACCGGCGCCAGCGTCCCCACCCCCTCCTGCGCCAGGTAGCGCTCCACGAACCCCCTCGTATCCCCCAGCGGCTTGCCAGGCGTCACCCCCATCCGCACATGGCTCGGCCCATGCGCAATCCCGATCCCGAGCGAAAACCGCCCACCCGACACCTCATGCATGAACGCCGAGGACGCGGCGAAATCGCTCACCGTCCGCGCATAGATCGGCGCGATCGCCGTGCAGAACGAAATCGTCGAGGTGTTCCACGCCAGTGCCTCGCACAGTGACATGTTCGCGCCCAGGCTGGGGCAGAACAACCCTGCATACCCACGCCGCTCGATCTCCTGCGCCAACTCGATCATCCGCCGCCGCCGGCCAGGAACGGCCACGAGTGCAACGGCAGGCATGTTCTGGGCCACGGCGAATCCTCCGGTATTTTCCACAGCCTAACCGCCCTCGACGCCCAGCGGGAGAGGGCAGGGGGAGGATGCCGCGCGCAACCCGGAAGGAGGAAAATCTACAAGAAACAGAAAAAAATCCTTGGACCCCCATCGATAGTTATGTATGTTCATCTCAATGACATCCAACCCACCCTCCCTGGCCGAACAGATCGGTACAATGCGCACCGCCACCCTGGCGGCCGACGCGCATGGCTGGCTGCCGGCACCCCTGCACGCCCTGATCATGGCGTGCCTCGCGCGCCTGTTCGGCCGCCTGGAGCAAATGATCCTGCTTTGGCAGGCCGGCCAACTGCCCGCCCCGGTGCACCGCCCCCGCGCACGCCACACCTCCCCCACATCCCGCGCCACGCCCGCCATCCGCGCGGCCCAGCCGCAGTGGCGCCCCCGTGCCCGCTCCCCCATTCCCTGCGAAGCCCCATGGGCTGCCCCTCGGCAAGCCGCCACCATTCTCCCCCGCGCCGCACATCCGGTCGCCGCACGCGCGCAGGAATCACCCCCATCCCCAGCCATCTCCAGCGCATCCTCGCCCCGCCCCCCCATCATGCGCGCGGCCCGCCCCCTCACCAGCCGGACCGAGTTCAAAACACCCTCACGAAGGGCCGCCAACTCACGCCCTAAATGTTCCACTATAAGAACGAAAATCAGGAATCCCCCGCTTGCCGCGGGTCCCAGGGCGGGGCAAACCTGCGGGCACCACCGCACCAACCGGAGCCAGCCCCATGCCCTTCGATTTCCTCCCCCACCGCCGCAAGGCGATCATCGGCATGGTCCATCTCGGCGCACTCCCCGGCACCCCGCTCCACGACACCCAGGGCGGCATGCAGAAGCTGATCGACAGCGCGCTGGCCGACATCGCCGCCCTCCAGCAGGGCGGCATCGACGCGATCATGTTCGGCAACGAGAACGACCGTCCCTATTCCCTGAAAGCCCCGCCGGCCAGCATCGCCGCCATGTCGGCCATCGTCGCCGCCATGAAGCCCGAAATCCGAGTCCCCTTCGGCGTCAACTACCTCTGGGACCCCACCGCCAGCATCTGCATCGCCGCCGCCACGGGTGCGGCTTTCGTCCGCGAAATCTTCACCGGCGTCTATGCGTCCGACATGGGCCTCTGGGCGCCCGACTGCGAAGCGGCACTCCGCACCCGCCGCGACCTCGGCGTGCCGAACCTCAAGCTGCTGTTTAACATCAACGCCGAATTCGCCACCCCGCTGGACACCCGACCGATCGGCCTGCGCGCCAAATCCGCCGTCTTCTCCTCCCTCGCTGACGCCATCATGGTCTCCGGCCCCCTCACCGGCCAGCCCGTCGACCAGTCCGAACTCCGCCAGGTCCGCGAAGCCGTCACCGACGTCCCCGTCTTCGTCAACACCGGCGTCAACCTCGACAACGTCGCCGCCATGCTGTCCCTGTCCGACGGCGCCGTCGTCGGCACCCACTTCAAGCAGAACGGCATCACCTGGAACGCCGTCGACCCAGACCGCGTCAAACGCTTCATGGACAAGGTGAACACCCTCCGGTAGCCGCCATGTTCACCATCGGCCTCGACATCGGCACCACCTCCACCATCGGCATCCTCATCGAGCTGCCAAACAGGGTCGCCGCCGTCGCCTCCCGCCCCGCCACCCTCCACTCCCCCCACCCCGGCTGGGCCGAGGCCGACCCCAGCCAGTGGTGGCAAAACGTCTGCGAGATCTGCCAGGAACTCCTGGCCACCGAACCCCGCGCCCGCTCCGCGCTTGCCGGCATCGGCGTCGCCGGCATGCTCCCCGCCCTCGTCCTGCTCGATGCAAACGGCCACCCTCTGCGCCCAAGCATCCAGCAATCCGACGCCCGCTGCGACGCCGAGCTCTCCGCCCTCCTTGCCACCACCGACCAGGCCGCCTTCCTCGCCACCGCCGGCAACGGCCTCAACCAGCAGGTCGCCGCCCCCAAGCTGCACTGGCTCGCGAAACACGAACCCGACACGATCGCCCAGGCCCGAACCCTCACCGGCTCCTACGACTACATCTCCTACCGCCTCACCGGCCAGCGCACCGCCGAGCGCAACTGGGCCCTCGAAGCCGGCTTCCTCGACCTCGCCACCGCCAAACCCGCCCCCGCCCTCATCGCCCTCGCCGGCATCGACCCCGTCCTCCTTCCCCCCATCCGCGAAGGCCACACCCTCCTCGGCGAAGTCACGCCCGAAGCCGCCGCCGCCACCTTCCTCCCCCCCGGCACCAAGGTCATCGCCGGCAGCGCCGACCACATCGCCAGCGCCTACGCCGCCGGCCTCACCCAGGAAGGCGACGTCCTGCTGAAGTTCGGCGGCAGCGCCGACATCCTGATCGCCAGCCGTGAGGCAAAGCCCGACGACCGCCTCTACCTCGACTACCACTCCATCCCCGGTCTGTTCGTCCCCAACGGCTGCATGGCCAGCGGCGGCTCAATGCTCAACTGGCTCGCCAATCTCCTCGCCCCAGGCGAAGAAAAACCCCACGCCCGCCTGGACCGCCTCGCCGCCACCATCCCCGCCGGCTGCGAGGGCCTTGCCGTCCTGCCCTATCCGCTCGGCGAAAAATCCCCGCTGCACGACCCCCTGGCCCGCGCCACCTTCACAGGCCTATCCCTCAACCACACCTCGGGTCACCTCTGGCGCGCCACCCTCGAATCGATCGGCTACGCCCTGCGCCACCACGCCGAGGTGTTCCGCGAAATCGGCCACCCCATCCACCGCCTCCTCGCGTCGGACGGCGGCTCGAAAAGCCTGGTCTGGATGCAAATCATCGCCAACATCTTCCAGATGCCCGTCCGCGTCCTCACCGACCACCCCGGCTCTTGCCTCGGCGCCGCCTGGCTCGCCGCCATTGGGACCGAGGCGAGCACGGACTGGAATGGCGTCACCAACTTCATCGGAAAGGGCAGGGTGCTAAGCCCGAACCGCGAGACCGCCGCTGCCTACGACCAAGGCTACGCAAGGTACCGCAGCCTCTACGGAGCGCTGCGGCCGTGGTTCACCGACAGAAATTAAGAGCCTTCTTTTTGTGAACAAAAAGAAGCAAAAAAACTTTATCCAATTGCACCGCGTCTTACAGATCAGACGCGGTGCAAAGGAACAAAAATTTATTGGTTCTTTTTTTCAAAAAAGAACTACTTCCTACGCTACGACAGGCGCAACATTGCCCGAGATCCACCGCGCAATCGCCGTCATGCGCGCGTCTTCGTTCTGTTGCCCCATCACTTGCACGCCCACCGGCAGCCCGCCCACGGCCATCACTGGCATCGTCACCGCCGGCGCGAACAGCATCGAGCTCGGCGCGTTGAACACGAAATCCCCGGTCGGCCGCGGATGCAGCTGTTGCCCGGGCACATCGCCTGACCACGGCGTTGCCGGCCCCGGGCAGGCCAGGGTGATCACTGCATCGGCCAGGGGGGCGGCCGCCTTGTGCACCAGCTGCGCGCTGTCCCGTGCCAGCAGGGCCACGCGATAATCGTCCGGCGACATCGCTTCCGCCCGCCGCAGCGCATTCTGCGCCCGCTCGCTGACGCGGCCCGGATTGGCATCGACCAGCGGCCGCTGGTACCAGCGGTTCTCCCAGGCCGTGATGCTGCCGCACACCGACCGCCCATTGGCCACCGACCGCTCCAGCGCCTCGATGAACCCATGGTCACGCCGCCGCAGGAGCGTAATCCCCGCCGCGCACAGCCCCTCCAGCAACGTCTCGAACGCCCCCTTGCTCACCGCGTCGAGGTCCGGCCAGCCTTCGGTCTCCAGCACGATCAGCCGCCCGGGCTTCACCGCCTCGGGCGCCGAATCGGGGCCGATCAGCCCCAGGCACCCGCGATCGCCGCCGGCCCGCCTGGTGATCTCGATCGCCACCTGCCACATGTCCTCGATCGAGCCGGCGTGTGGCCCATGCGTGCTCATCGAGGTCGCCTGTCGCTCGCCGCGGTTGATGCCGCCCTGCGTCGGCTTCAGCGCGAAGTTGCCGCAATAGGCCGCCGGCCGGATGATCGAGCCGCCCACCTGCGTGCCGATCGCCGCCGGCATCATCCGCGCACCCACCGCCGCCGCCGAGCCGGAGGAGGAGCCGCCGGGTGTGCGCGAGGGATCGAACGGATTGGTTGTCGGCCCTGGGTGCGACCCGCCGATCTCCGCGGTCACCGTCTTACCGAAGATCACCGCGCCGGCTAGGCGCAGCGCCCACACCGCCGCATTGTCGCGCTTGGGAAAGTTCCCCCGGAATGCCTCGCAGCCCATCTCGGTCGGATGATCCACCGTCTCCAGCAGGTCCTTGATCCCCACCGGCATCCCGTCGATCGCCGAGAGCGGCTTGCCCTCCGCCCAGCGCTTCGTGCTGGCATCCGCCGCGGCGCGTGCCGCATCGAGGTCAAGCGAAACCATCGCCTTCACCACTGGCTCGCGTTCCTCCACCGTGGCGATGCAGCGCTCCAGATAGGCGCGCGGCGTGTCGCGCCCGTCGCGGAAGCGGGGCAGGGCGTCATGGAAAGTGAGGGCGCGGAAGCTGCGTGGATCATAGGACGGCATGGGGGCTCCTGGTCGCTGATGCGGCGATCCTGCCCCCTACCGCCGGTCCTGGCTATCGCCCAACGGAAAACCCCCGGCAGCCTGGGCTGCCGGGGGCTCGTTCGGCGCCGCGTGGCGATCAGGCGCCCGGCTGGGCGTCCGGCACGATGGTTGGGCGGCGGCGGTCGGCCATGAACTGGTCGAACTCGGCCTTGTCCTTGGCGCGGCGCAGGCGCTCGAGGTATTCCACGAACTCCTTCTGCTCGTCCTCCAGGCGCCGCAGCGTCTCGGTGCGGTACTCGTCGAACGCGGCATTGCCGCTCGGCGGCGCGGGGGGAGGCTGCTGCTGCCAGCTGCTGCCCCACTGGCCCCAGCAGGACGCGCCCTGCGGCGAGGCCTGGGTGTTGTGCCACTGGCCGGGCGCCTGGCTCATCCAGCGCCGGCCGATGCGACCGCTGCCGACGAGGTAGCCGAGCAATGCGATGCCCAGCGGCCAGAAGAAGACGAAGGCGAGGACCGTGGCGACGATCCAGGCCGGCTTGGGGATGTCGTTCAGGTACGCCGAGAAGGGCACGATGGCCTCCGTGGTATGGGTGGGTGGATGTGAATGTTAATCACATTTACATAATTGGGGCATCCGATCCCGGACGTCAAGCGGAAAGCGCATCAGAATCGGACGTGCCCGCTCAACGTGCCGAACCCAGCCCCAGCGACTGGAGGTAGATTAGCAGCCCGGCCTCCAGCAGTTCCTCCGGCGCCATCGGCAGCTTGCGCCGCACCGAATCGCTGCGGCCGACGAAAAGCGACGCGATGCCGTGCGACAGCGCCCAGATGTGCAGCGCCACCATCATCGGCGGCGGCCGGTTCCCGCTGCCGCGCCACGCCGTGCACGCCGCCTCTGCTGCCCGACGCACCACGCCGAACGCGGCGTCGGAGGCCCGCAACAGTCCGGGATCGTCCTCCAAAGGAAAGCCGGGCTCGAACATTGCGGCATAGGCGGCCGGTTCCTGGCGGGCGAAGGCCAGGTAGGCACGACCGCAATTCTCGATCGCCGCCACCGGATCGGACCGGCCCTGGCTCCAGGCCGCCTCCAGCGCCAACGCAAATCGCTCGAACCCCTGGCGCGCGATCTCGGCGACCAGGGCGTTGCGGTCGCGGAAATGGCGATAGGGGGCGGCCGCACTCACTCCTGCCGCGCGCGCCACCTCCGCGAAGGTGAAGCCCGCCGGGCCGCGCTCGGCAATCAGCGCGAGCGCCGAGGCGATCAGCGCCTCGCGCAGGTTGCCGTGGTGGTAGCTGTCGCGGCCATCGGCGCGCGGGCCGCGGGGGGGATCGGAGCCAAAGCGCATGTGAAGTGAGTTTACATCAACGCGCGCCGGAATGCATCCGCCGTCTGCCTCACGAGGGCGGCGTCAGCACCCGGAACCGTTCGAACCAGCCGATCGTTGCGGCCACCTCGGCGGCGAACAGCGACGGGCGCATCGACCCGCTGCTGTGGCTGGTGGCGGGGAAGCGGAGCAGGGCGGTTTCCACGCCGACGAGCTTCAGCGCCGAATACATCTGCAAGGCCTCGGTTGACGGCGTCCGGCTGTCGTTCTCGCCGGCCATCAGCAGGGTAGGGGTGCGGATGCGCGCCGCCTTGGCCAGCGGCGAGCGGGCGCGGTATTTGGCCGGGTCTTCCCAGGGCAACACGTCGCCCATCCATACCAGGCCGCCGGTTGGCCCCATGTCGGCGGTCAGCAGCCAGCTTTCCCACGACACTACCGGCTTGATCGCCACGGCCGCGCGGAAGCGGGAGGAGTGCGCGACACCCCACAGGGTTAGTACGCCGCCGCCCGAGACGCCGGTGATGAACAGGTTGCCGGCATCGATCTCTGGGCGCGCCGCCACGCTGTCCAGCACCGCCATCAGGTCGTCGTGGTCGGGGCCGGGGAAGCGGTCGTGCAGCGCGTTGGCGAAGGCCTCGCCGTAGCCGGTGGAGCCGCACGGGTTCACCGCCAGCACCGCATAGCCCGCGGCGGCCAGCATCTGGTGCTTCATCGCAAAGCGGTCGCCATACTGCGCATACGGCCCACCATGGATCTCCAGCGCCATGGGGTGCGGCCCTGGCCCGGTGGGCAGGGTCAGCCAGGCCTGCACCTGCCGCCCTTCGCCGCCGGTATGCCAGAGCATCTTCGCCGGCCGGAAGCCGCCGACCGAGGCAGCCAGCGCGCCGTTCAGGTCGGTCAGTGTACGGATCTGCCCCGATGCGTCCAGCACCGCGACGTCCCCGGGTAGGTCGGAGGCGCCGCGGACATAGGCGATGGTGCCGTCATGGGCCACCGAGAAGCCGCCGCCGGAATAGGGCATCTCGATCGAGGGGGCGGCCATATCGTGCAGCAGCTGCGTGTAACTTCCATCGGCCAAGGCCACCCGGCCCACGGCGCGGTAGCCGGGGTCGTCGTGGCAGACCAGCAAGTTGGTGTTGTCGGCCCAGGCGATGCTGTCGATGCTGCGGTCGAACTCCGGCATCACCGGCCGCGCCGCGCCGCCCGCTTCCGGCATCACCCAAATGCTTTTTGGCCGGTGGCTCAGGGCCTTCGCATCAGCCAGCAGGAAGGCGATCCAGCGACCGTCCGGCGAGAGGGTGGGCGCGGTCGCCATGCCCGGTTGGTCGGTCAGCCGCCGCACGGTGCCGCCTTCGACGGCGACGGCATGCAGGGTGACGTCGTTCGGCGCGCGGTCCCAATCCGCGCGGCGCGAGCCGGCCATCAGCAACCATTGCCCGTCGGCGGACCAGCACAGGCCGGGCGTGGTCAGGTGCGGCATACCGTGCCACCACACCCCGCGCGTCACCTGCCGCGGCTTGGTGCTGCCATCTTCCGGCACGACGCAGCACTGGAAGCTGCCCTCCGGCCATTCGCCCACCGTGTCGTGGCGGAACATCAGCCGGTCGGTGTATCTCGGCGCCGCCGCCCAGGCCTCGCCGCTGCCGGCTTCGCCCAGGCCGAGCCAGGAAGGCGGGGCGGCGATCTCGCGCTGCTGGAAGGCCAGGTGGGCGCCGTCCGGCGACCAGGCCAGCTCACGCATGGCGGTGGGCGAGGTGACCAGCGTGCGCGTCGTGCCGCGGGCGATGTCGTGCACGTGCAGCCCGGGCGCCGCACCGCCGGTCAGGAAGGCGAGGCGCTGGCCATCCGGCGACCAGCGCGCGGTTCCGGCGCCGAGGCTGCCGGGCACTTCCATCCAGTTCATCCGGTCGGCCGACAGCATCAGCACGGGGTGCCGGGTGTCGGTGCTGCGCGGGCGCGTGGTCAGGGCGTAGCAGATGGCGCCGCCGGCGGGGGCGATCTGCACCTCGCCAGCGTTGCGGAAGGCGAAGGTGTCGGCGGGTGCGAGGCGCTTTGTTGGGGTCGTCATTGGGCAGGGGGTTCCGCTAGGAAAGTCGGCCGCGGGCCTGCACGATCCAGGTCGCCTCGACCCGGCCGCCGCGCACCGCATGGATCTTTTCGTGCAGGTGGACGGTGGTGTCGGAGTAGCCGACGACGAATTGCACCTTGTCGCCCACCTTCGGGCTGTCGCTTGGCGCATCGAGCACCACGGTGGTGTGCTCGGCCGACAGGGCCACGGGCTTGGTCGCCACGAGGCCCAGCGGGCGGGGCGGGGTGGCGTCGCTGCTCATCGTCTTCTTGCCGGCGTCGAGGATGATGCGTGTTGGCGTCGGCCGCGAGGTGACGGTGGCGAGCACGGTCAGCGCCTGCGGGAAGCCGAGGCCGAACTTCGTGCGGTAGTGCTCATCGGAGAAGATCAGGCCGCCGGCCTGGATCTCGGTCACGCCGGGCTGGCGCGCGCAATAGGGGAAGGTGCCGGTGCCGCCGCAGGAGACGATTTCGCACTCGATGCCGGCGGCGCGGATCGCCTTGGCGCTGGCGACCAGGTGCCCGATCGCGTCGGCCACCACGGCGGCCTTCTCATTGCCGTCGGCGATGGCGACCGCATGCGCCTCCCAGCCCATCACGCCGCGCAGCTTCAGGCCCGGGGTGGCGGCGATGTGCCTGGCCAGCGCGACGGTGGCCTCGCCCGGCTCGGTGCCGGCGCGGTTCATGCCGGTGTTCACCTCGATCAGCACGCCCTGGACCTTGCCGGCGGCGGCGGCGGCGGCGCCGATGGCGTCAGCGACCGCCGTGCTGTCCACCGCCACCTTCACATCGGCGCGGTCGATCAGGGCCACCAGCCGGGCGATCTTCTGGGGGCCGACGATCTGGTTGGCGACGAGGAGATCGGTGATGCCGGCATCGACCAGCACCTCTGCCTCGCCAAGCTTGGCGCAAGTGGCGCCGATCGCGCCGGCTTCCATTTCCTTGAGGACCAGCTCGGGCGTTTTCTGGCCCTTGAAATGCGGGCGCCAGGCTATGCCGTTGGCGCGGCATTCGGCCGCCGCGCGGGCGATGTTCGCCTCCATCACGTCCAGATCGACCAGCAGGGCCGGGGTGTCTAGCTCGGCGACCGATTGGCCGACAGAGGTGATGGCGTCGTTCATGCTCGCTGCTCCCGCGTAGTCGTGGCGGGAGCCTAAAGCGGTCGGGATGGAAGGCAAGGTCGGGCGTTAAAGCAATCGCCAGGTGGAGGTGGCAACCGCCATTAGCGCGCCCTCGGCGTCGGTCATGTGCGATTCGAGGTAGTTGATGCTGCGGCCGCGGCGCAGGAAGGTGGCGCGGGCCTGAACGATGCCTTCGCGCGCCGGCTTGATGTATTGCGTGTTCATCTGCAGCGTCATGCCCACGCCGGCGGCGTGCTGCAGCAGATGGCCCATGGAGATATCGAGCACGGTGGCGATGAGGCCGCCGTGCAGCGAGCCCTGGGGGTTGAACATGAAGTCCTTCACCTCTAGCCGCACGGTGCAGTCCGCCTCGCCGTACCCGATGTCCAGGCCGAGCAGGCGAGCGAGGAAGAAGGTGCCGAAGCCGGGCGACTGGGTGCGGATCGCCTCCTCGAAGGCGCTTCGGGCCAGTGCGTCATCCATCTCGGTTTCTCCGTCGGGGTCGCTCGGTTGTAGCCATTCCCGCCCGGGCCAAACAGGGCCATCATGGTGGCGACCGGCCGGGGGGAGATGGCATGACGACATTGCTGGATATCAGCCTGACGCGCAGCCTGGATGCGCTGTTGGAGCGCCACGTGGAGCCGGAATGGCCCGGCATGCTGGTCGAGGCCTGGGTGTTCGAGGATCGGCCGGCGCGGCGGGCGGCCGAGGCGGCGCTGCGGGCGCGGGGCTACCAGGCGGTGATCCGCAGCGCCTACAAGCCGCTGGTGCATGCCTTCCTGGAGGAGATCGACCTGGCCGGCGTCACCGCCGTGACGATCGGCTTGCCGCCCGAGGCATCCGAGCGGTTTCGCGTCGAGGCCTATCCGCTGCCGGGCCTGCTGGCGCCGATTCCGGTCGGCTACGTGGCGGGGCGCACGCCGGAGCACTACGAAATCACGCTGACCCGCGGTGACCGGCCGGACTACCTCTATGTGTTCGCGCCCAACCGCAGCCGCACCGACCCGGTCGGGCGCGACGCGCTGTCGCCGACCGGCTGGCTGCGGACCTTCCCGCCCGGCTGCCCGGTGCCGAACCTCAATGCGGCGCTGCCCACCGACTATGAGCAGGCCTTCGATGCGGTGATCGCCGCGGTGCGCGGCCATGGCTGGCGGGGCGAAACCCCGTTCTTCGACACGCTGGAGATCGCCATCGGCATCGGCGGCATCGAGCGCAGCCTGGACTGGCATGACGAGGTGATCTCGACCCGCGAGGCGCTACACGAAGACCTGTATTTCTCCCTGCTCGAACTGTTCCAGCAGATCGGCGGCCGGCCGCTCGGCACGCGCGACTTCCAGCCGGGCCAGATCGTGCCGCTGATCGACGCGACCAGCGGGGCCACCACGGTGCGCGTGGCCCTCTTGCCGCATCGCCCGGCGGTCGAGCGCGGCTGGGAGCCGGAAACGCTCGACCTGGCCAGCCGGCCGCTAAACGTGCGCGAGATCGAGGGGCATCTGGCCCGCCTCGGCGGCACGCCGTTCGGCACCACCTCCGTGCAGGGCCGCCCGGTGCGCGGCACCTACATCGAGGGCGACGATGTCGGCCTGGTCATCACCGCCGGGCAGCATGCCAACGAAACCTCCGGCCCGGTCGGTGCGCTGCGGGCGGCACGCGAATTGCTGAAGCGCGAGGTGGTGCACATGGCCGTGCTGCCGCAGGAGAATGCCGACGGCTATGCGCTGCATCACCGCCTGCGCGGCCAGAACCCGCGCCACATGCACCACGCGGCGCGCTTCACCGCGCTGGGCGACGACCTGGAGTTCCGCGCCGAGGACCGCCCGCTGGAACGGGCCGCTCGGCTGGAGGCGTATCGGCGCACCGGGGCGCGGCTGCACCTGAACCTGCACGGCTATCCCGCGCATGAATGGACACGGCCGCTGACCGGCTACCTGCCCACCGGCTACGCGCCCTACGCCCTGCCGCGCGGCTTCTTTCTGATCCTCCGCCACCATCCGGGGCTGGACGAGCAGGCGCATGCGTTCATGCAGGCGCTGACCGCGCGGCTGATCGCCGACCCTGCGCTGGCGCGGCTGAACGCTGAGCAGATCGTCGCCTACCAGGCCCATCTCGGCCCGGTGCCGAGCCCGATCTATAACGGCATCATCTGCGAGATCGGCGAGAACGAGCGGATGATCCCGCCATTCCAGCTCGTCACCGAATACCCCGACGAGACCATCTACGGCGACGCCTTCCGCCTTGCCCACACCACGCAGATGAACACCGTGCTGCATGCCGCGGAGCTGGTGCTCGACTACGGGATGCTGGCGGGCACGAACTTGACCAAAGCGGAATTCGTGTCGTGAGCGAGCCCAAGGACGCGAACGCCCCGCTCGCCGACTGGCTGCGCGCGCGTTATGGCGACAGCGCGCCGTCGGTGCCGCCGGAGGCCGACACGGCGACGCTGCGCAGCATGGCGCGGCACCGCACCATGCGCCATTTCACCGACCGCGCGGTCGCGCCCGACCTGCTCCGCACCCTGGCGGCCGTGGCGCTGGCAGCACCCAGCAAATCCGATCTGCAGCAAGCCGACATCGTCATCGTCCACGACCCGGCGCAGCGCGCGGCGCTCGCTGCACTGTTGCCTGACAACCCCTGGGCCAAGGCCGCACCCGCCTTCCTGGTGTTCTGCGGCAACAACCGGCGCCATCGCCGGCTGCACGAGCTGCGTGGCCACGCATTCGCCAACGACCATCTCGATGCGTTCTTTAACCCCGCTGTGGAGGCCGGCATCGTGCTGGGCACGTTCATCGCCGCCGCCGAATCGGTAGGCTTGGCGACCTGCCCGATCTCCGCCATCCGCAACCATCCGGAGGAGGTGGCGAAGGTGCTGACGCTGCCGCCGCATGTGTTCCCGGTCGCGGGCTTGTGCGTCGGCTGGCCGAGCGGCTTCACGGCGATGACGCCGCGGCTGACGCTGTCTGCAACCGTACATATCGACCGCCATGACGATGCAGCGCTGGACTGCGATATCGCCGAATACGATGCCCGCCGCGATGCCGAAAAGCCCGTCCGCGCCCGCCGGCGCGACGACCTGTTCGGGGCGCACCAGCTGTACACCTGGTCGGAGGACAAGGCCCGGCAATATGCGCAGCCGGAGCGCACCGGGTGGGGGGCGTTCGTGCGCAGGATAGGGTTTCAGCTGGACTGAACGCAAAGCGAAGGGGTTACAGAGACCACAGAGGACCACAGAGATGCCTCGCAAGCTGGTCCGGCGCCAGGCGGCAGCGATGTTCAGCAGAACCACAAGGAGGCAGAGAGACTGCTCTTTGCCTTCCGACCTCTTTGTGTACTTCGCCTCCCTGCCACCACGCCGGCCTCGCCCATTTGCTCCATCGTCTCTGTGTTCTCTGTGGCCCTCTGTGGTCTCTGTGACCTCTTCGCTAGGATTGCCCTCCACCCCTCCCGCTTGCGCCCACCCGGTCCGAAGCGCAAAAGACTCCACTCACCTTCCGCGAGACGCCCCACGATGCGCCCAGCCTCCTTCGAACTTCCCATGGACGTCCTGCGCACCCGACAGAACGTGAAATGGGCCAAGTATGGCCCCGACGTGTTGCCGGCCTGGGTCGCCGAGATGGACTTCGCCATCGCCCACCCGATCCGCCGCGCCATCAGCGACCTGATCCGCGACGAGGAATACGGCTACCCCCACCGCGCCAGCGGCGGCCATGGCGACGAGGGGCTTTCCGGCGCCTTCGCCCGGCGCATGCAGTCCCGCTTCGGCTGGACTGTCGACCCGACACTGGTCCAGCCGCTGTCTGACCTGGTTCAGGGCACCTACGCCGCCGTGTGGGCGTTTTCCGACCCCGGCGATGGCATTGTGCTGCATCTGCCGGCCTATCCGCCGTTCCATTCCGCCATTCATGACACCGGCCGCCGGCTCGACGCGCAGCATCTTCGTCTTCGAGAGGGGGGCCGCGACGGCCAGGGCTATGTGCTCGACCTCGACGAGATGGCCAGGCTGGGCGATGCGCGCACCAAGATCCTGATGCTCTGCAACCCGCAGAACCCGACCGGGCGCGTCTTCACCCGGGATGAGCTGCTCGCCATGGGCCGCATGGCGATCGACCGCGACTGGATCATCGTCGCCGACGAAATCCACAGCGACCTCGTCTACGGTGGCCACACCCACATCCCGATCGCCACGCTCTCGCCCGAGATCGCGGCGCGCACCGTCACCATCACCAGCGCCACCAAAAGCTTCAACATTCCCGGCCTGCGCTGCGGCCTGATGCATTTCGGCACCGCGGAGCTGAAGGCGCGCTTTCACGCCCGGGTGCCCACCCGCGTGCTCGGCTCGCCCGGCATCATCGGCATCGACGCCACCATCGCCGCCTGGGACCACGGCCAGCCTTGGCTCGACGAGGTGCTGCCCTACCTCGACGCCAACCGCCGGCGCCTGGCCGCCTTCCTCAAGGCCGAGCTTCCCGGCATCAAGTTCCACGCGCCGGAAGCCACTTATCTCGGCTGGCTCGACTGCACCGCCCTCGGCCTGCCCGGCACCGCGTTCGACTTCTTCCACGATCGCGCGAAGATCGCATTCAGCCCCGGCCAGGCCTTCGACCCGGCCAACGACCGCGCGGTGCGGTTCAACTTCGCCACCTCCGCCCCGATCCTGGAGCACATCCTCGCCCGCATGGCCGACGCGGTGCGCAGCAACCTTCGCTGAAGGAGAGCAGCCGATGCCCGTCTACATGTACTTCAACGAAACGGTGACCAACCCGGAGGTCTTCGAGACCTACCGCAAGCAGGCCGGGCCGATGATCCTGTCCTACGGCGGCAAATACATCGTCCGCGGCGGCACTGTCACCAACCTCGAAGGCGACCCCGGCCTTGGCCGTGTCGTCATCATCGAGTGGGAGAACATGGAGGCGGCGAAGCGTTTCTACTTCAGCCCGGAATACCAGGTGCTGGTGAAGCTGCGCCAGACCTGCACGATCGGCACCGCCGCGATCATCGACGGCGCGCCGCCCACCGGCTGAACCAGACACGCGCAGCGGAGGAAACGATGCAACCGTTCTTCGATGCCACGCCGCTTCTCGGCACCCGCGACGCCCTGCGCGCCCGCATGCGCCAGGACGGTTATCTGTTCCTCCGCGGTCTTCTCGCGCGCGAGGCGGTGGCAAACGTGCAGCGCCAGGTCGGCGAACTTGCGCGCGACGCCGGCTGGTTGCGCGCCGACAGCCCCGTGGCCGAAGCCCGCGCCAACCCGGCCGGATTCTGCGTCGACCCCGAGCCGCGCTATCTCGAAACCCTGCGCCGCATCAACCACCTCGAAGACTACCACGCGCTGAAGCACCATGCGGCGCTGATGGCTTTCCTTGAAACGCTGCTCGGCGGCCCGGTCCTGGTCCACCCTCGCGTGCTGTGCCGCAATATCTTCCCCGCCCGCGAGGAATTCACCACCAAGGCGCACCAGGATTTTCCCAACGTGCAGGGCACCGAGGAGGTCTATACCGCCTGGATCCCGCTGATCGACATCCCGATGGAGGCTGGCCCGCTGCAGGTCGCCGCCGGCACGCATGCCGAGGGCGTCTACGACTTCCACATCGGCGCGGGGGCAGGGGGCATCGAGATCACCGACCCGCTCGAAGGCCGCTGGCACGCGGGGCCCTTCGCCGCCGGCGACGTGCTGTTCTTCCATAGCATGACTGTCCACAAGGGCGTGCCCAACCGCGGCGACCGGCTGCGCATGTCGATGGACGTCCGCTACCAGCTGCTGAGCGAGCCCTTCAACCCCGACAATGCCAACCCCGATGCACAGCCGCTGTCGTGGGACAGCATCTATGCCGGCTGGCAGTCCGACGCGCTCAAATACTACTGGAAGAAACTGCCGCTGACGCTGCACGCGTTCGACCGCCAGTGGTTCGACAAGCGCGACGCGCTGGCTTTTGAACTCGGCGCCCAGGGCGATGCGCGCGCCCGCAGCGTGCTGCTGCGCATCGTCGCCCGCGACGCCGACCCCGCCAAGCGCACTCGCGCCCAGGCGCTGCTGGACGGACTGCCCCTGGGCTGAGTGGGCGTCACGCCGCAGCCCAAAAGCCCTGGCTCCAAGCGCGAGCCAAGCGACGACGGTCGGCGGCCGAAGGCGACCGGCGCGCCACCCAGCGCGACCTGCGGCACGTGCAGCCCAACACAGCCGACCGAACTGCACCGCTGCCCAAACTGCACCGCCGCAGCGATCGCACGCCAGCATTGCATTGTGGATGTGAACTTGATTAAGGTTTAGCAATGTAGTTTCGGAGGGAACGATGGGCCGGACCCCCGCTGTTGAACATGTGCGCGTGGCCACCTTCAACTGCGAAAATCTGTTCGCGCGCTACCGCTTCAAGGCGAACGTCGATCCAAGTGGGGCCGATGGCTTCACTGTCAACGAGTTGGCGTTCGAAATCTATAACGAGGCAGAAAAGCGGATTACCGCGCGCGCAATCGGTGCGGCCAACGCTGACATCATTGCGATCCAGGAAGCCGAAAGCCTGCCGATACTTGACAGGTTCCATTCTACCTACCTTCGGGGCCACCTAAAGAACCGTCCTTATCTGCACCGCGTGCTCATCGACGGCAACGACCCGCGGCATATCGACGTTGCGATACTCAGTCGCTACCCGATCCTTCACGTCCGCAGCCACCGCCATGAGCGCAACGCCGCCAGAACCGCCGAACTGTTCTCCCGCGACTGTCTCGTTGTCACAATCGACGTCGTCGGCAAGCCACTGACTCTTTATGTGAACCACCTCAAGTCGATGATGGAGGGACGTAGTGAAACGCGCGCCCGCCGCCTGGAGCAAGCCCAGCGCGTCGCCACAATCGTGGATGAGGATTGGGCAGGCAAAGGCTACGAAGGCAGCTTTATCGTCCTGGGCGACCTCAACGACCAATGGGACAACGAACGAAAGTCCGGCATCGGCCCGCTCCTTACCCACCCCCAACTGGTCAACGTTCTCGATCGGCTGCCGAAAGAGGAGCGCTGGACCCACTATTTCGCCCGCGGCAAGAAGGGCGAGAAGGCAACCCAGCTCGACTATATCCTGGTGTCCCGCGCATTGGACGAACGCGCTGGCAAGCCACGCCCGAAGGTGATCCGAGAAGGTCTGCCCTGGCGGGCGGAGGACTACACCGGCGACCGGTTCGACGAAGTCGGCGAACACGAGCCCAAGGCCTCGGATCACTGTCCACTCTACGTGGACCTGCCGATCGCTGCCCTTTAGCGTCCGGCTAGCGGAACGCCGGCATTACCTCGGCGCCGAACCGCCGGGTCGATTCCATCACCAGGTCGTGGCCCATCTCGCCAAAGCCCGTCTGGCACAGCAGGTGCCGCACACCCGCGTCATGCAATTCCGCCACCTGCTCGCGGACTCGCTTGGCGGAGCCGAACAGCGTGCCGGTCTCCAGCACGTAGGCCAGTGCCTCGCCGTCCGGCGTGGCGGGGTCGGCCCAGGGGTTCAGCATTGCCGGGTCCACCACGAAATCGGGCGGGTTGAGCGTGGCGCGGATATGGTTGATGTGGTGACGCGCCGCCAGCAGCAGCCGTGCGACCGTATCCTCCGCCTCGGCGTCGGACTCGCCGACATACACGTTGCGCCACAGCGCCGCCGAGGCCAGCAGCCGTGCCTTCGTGGCGGCGTCGTGCCCGCCCTCGTCGAGCCCCTGCGCATAGGTCGCCCAGCGCTCGCGGATCTTCGGCACTGCCAGGCGCGCCGTCAGGATCGGAATGCCGCGCTTGCCGCACTCCAGGAACGAGCCCGGCGAGATCACGCTACGCCACAACGGCGGCCCGCCCGCCTGCACCGGCTTCGGCCGCAGCGCCGGCACGTGCACGGAATAATACTTTCCTTCGTGTGTCAGCGGCGCCTGCCGCCACAGCCGCTCGAAGATGGATTGGGCCTCCTCCATCCGCGCCTTGCTGTCGTCGCTGCGCAGGCCGTGGCCGATGAATTCGTATTCGTTATAGACGGTGCCCTTGCCGATGCCGACATCGATCCGCCCCTTCGACAGGTTGTCGAGCAGGGCGAGCTGGGTTGCCAGCCGCACCGGATGATGGAACGGCATCTGCACCACCGCGAAGCCGATCCGGATGCGGCTGGTCTTCATCGCCAATGCGGCGGCGAAGGTCAGCGCGTCGTTGTAGACACTTTCGCCCGTGAAATAATGCTCGGTCAGCCACACGCTGTCGAAGCCCAGCGCCTCGGCCGCACACGCCTGTTCCATCTGCTGCTCGATGCAAGCCGCGTCTTCCTCGGGCGAAGGCGAGGCCGCCAGCGTCAGCCAACCGAAGCGCATCTTCTCCGCCCTCTCAGAACAGCGAATAACCGCCGTCGATCACGAACGACTCGCCCGTATGATACGCACTCGCATCGCTCATGATGTACACCGCAACGCCGCCGAAATCCGCACCCGACCCCCAGCGCCGCATCGGAATCCGCGGCATCACGCTGCCGGCGAACTTCTCGTTGCTAATCGATTTGGCCGTCATGTCCGTCTCGATCCAGCCCGGCAGGATGGCATTCGCCGTAATGCCGTAGCGCGCCGTCTCAACCGCAATGGATTGCAGCATCGACACCAGCCCGCCCTTGGTCGCCGAATAATGCTCGTTGCGAGCCGCCCCCTCGATCGCCGCCAGTGACGCCGTCCCCACCAGCCGCCCGCCACCGCCGCGCGCCACCATGTGCTTCGCCGCCGCCCGCAGGGTGAACATCGCGCCGTCGAGGTTCACGCGCATCACCTTGTTCCAAAGCTCAGTGTCGTACTCATGGAACGGAACCGACCGCCCGGCCCCGATGCCTGCATTGGCGAAACACCCGTCGACCCGGCCCATCGCATCGAGCGTGCGCGCGAACGCCGCATCCACCGCCGCCTCGTCGCCCACATCGCATTCCAATGCGAGAACCCGCCGCCCGGTCTTCTCCAATTCTGAGCGCGCCGCGGCGTTCTTCGCGGGATTGGTCCCCCAGATCGCCACGTCGGCCCCCGCTTCGGCGATCGCCACCGCCATGCCGAGCCCGATCCCGGAGTTTCCGCCGGTGATCAGGGCAACCTTCCCGGTCAGGTCGAAGGGCTTGTAGGCCATGTTCATGCTCCGTAATCCGATTAATGCCAGCGTGGCGAAGAGCCCGCAGCACCGCAACCCCTTGGCGTTCAGTCGACATCCAGTGCGTATAGGTGCTGATAATAGTCCACCACGCCGAGACGCCGCAGCCGCCCGCTAGCGCCGCACAGATTGGCAAGGAACCGTTGCGTGGTAATTGTTTCACCATAATAATCAAGATTGCGATACGCTTCATGCCAGAAGCCGTGCCTGCGCAGCCCAGGCACCGTCTTTCGTTTGAGCATCACGAGAAAATCCTGGTGCCGTACCGTGAAATACAGTTTGCCGCCGGGCTTCACCGCTCGGGCCAGGCCGGAGACTGCCGCCTCGAAAGCCGTCTGCCCGAGGTGGGTGAGCACCGAGAACGCGAAAGCGAAATCGTATCGGCGCGATGGCAGGCTGCCCACTTCCAGTCGTTCCGGCACCAAGAATTGCCGATTTCGAAATCCAAGCCCGTTCAACAGATCAAGGCTCGATTGCCATGCATCGCAAAGCTCGAGTTGGTCCGGACGGCCCCGTGTGAGAAGCACCGAGGCAATTCGTCCCCAGCCGCATCCGAAATCGAGGCCTTGCCACTCAGAGTTTGCGAACGCCCCGTCGCGGTCTAACGCCTTGACGAAGTCCAATGTCCGGCGCATCAGCTCAACACCGTCACCAGCGGTAAACTGGCGCTGCGTGTCGGCATCCGGCCAGCGCGGCAGTTTTCCATCTGCAAATGCAGGATCCGTGAGCAGCCTGTGCAGATCAGCCAAACCAAGCGGCGCCAGAACGTGCGCGCAGTTGTCGAGGTCTGGTGCCAGGGCCAAGTGGGCTTGCGTGGACCGCGCCGGCAGCGATGCCTCCGATGTCACCAACACCGGGATGCTGTGCGCCGGCGCGGCGTACGGGCACAACATCGCCAGCACATCCGCCACCCGCCGAGACTCGATCAATGAACCGCAGCGCCTCCAAATCTCGTCCGGTTCCAGCAACCACCATGCAGATTGCAGCAACGCCTCAACAATCGTCGGCGGGTGCCGGTAGCGCAGCACTTTCGCCGGAACGCCACCAACCACCGCATACGGCGGTACATCCGACGTAACCAGAGCGCGCGTGCCAATCACCGCGCCAGTCCCGATGGTGACCCCTGCCAGGATCGTGGCGTGCGCTCCAATCCAAACATCGTGGCCGATTGTCACATCGAGGCTTTGTTGATCCAATGTTTGGGAGGTCTCGAAGAATTGGGGGTGCAGGTGACCAACATCCCCCTCCCGAAGTAGCGTTGAATCAACGGCCAAAAGGATCGGATAGGTCGACATGGTATCCAGGGCGTGGCGACCCTGGCGCCCGACGAAGATCTCGACGCCGTGACCGATGGAGCAGTAACGGCCGATTGCCAGCCTCCGCGCAATGTCGTCTTCCGCGCAATGGATTGTGGGCGTGCCGTAGGTCCAATCACCGCATACGACTTCGAGACATGAATGCGCCAACGCGGCCAAATGCCCTGCGGTGGAATTGAGGGCACCTCCCCTCACACCGCTGCCCCCAGCATCCGGGCTGACCAGCCCTTTCTCAAGCCAAAGGCGCCACGCTCAACCCCACCACCTCGTGCTGCGCGATGAACGAAGCGACCATCCCCGACGCCTTCGCCTCCTCCACGAAAGCATGCAGGAATGCCTGCCCCGCAATCAGCGTCTTGCCGCAGCCGATCGCCTGCTGCACCGCCATGAACTTCCCCTCCATGATCGTATGCCCTGGCGCCTTTGCACGGTCCCCGATCAGCCCCGGCCGCAGCCCCGCCAGCGCATCCACGCCGCCCTGCAGATACATCTGGAACGCCCCGCCCAGACCCTCCGTCCGCACCAGCGTCGCCTGCTGGATGTTCCGCTCCAGCCACAAATCATACGCACTGCGCGCCGAAACGCAGATCCGCACCCCCGGCTTGTCCACGTCCTCGATCGTGCGCAGCGTCGAGCCAGGCGGCACCATGTAGGTCGCCTCGATCTCGCAATACGCCGCCGTGAACGCGGTTTTCTCCGAACGCAGCGGATCGGCCCCGATCAGCCCGATATCCCACGCCCCGCTCCCCGCCGCATCCGCCAGCAACCCGGGGTTCGAATACGGCACCTTCACCAGCGGAACGCCCAGCCGCCGCGCCACCTCGGCCGCCATGCTCGGCGACACCCCCACCGGCCCGCCGGCTTCATCCTTGCCGGTCACGAGAAGGAAATTGCTCATGTTGATCCCGGCCCGCAGCACCCCTGTCGGCGCCAGCTCGGCCCGCGCGGCAGCAATATCAACCATGGCATCGTCTCCCGTCAGCCCTCGTTCCATGCCACCATGCCACCGCCGCCAGCATGCCGGAAGGGCAGGGGAACCATGATCGCCGTCATCTTCGAAGTCCGCCCCGCCGAGGGCCGCCGGGACACCTATCTCGACCTCGCCGCCAAGCTGCGCGACGACCTCGCCACGATGGACGGCTTCATCAGCGTCGAGCGCTTCCAGAGCCTCACCGACCCCGCCAAGCTCCTCTCCTTGTCCTTCTGGCGCGACGAACAAGCCGTTGCCGCCTGGCGCAACCAGTCCCGCCACCGCGCCACCCAATCCGCTGGTCGCGCCGGGGTCTTTGCCGAGTACCGCCTGCGCGTCGCCTCCGTCCTTCGCGATTACGGCCTCGAGGAGCGTGAGCAGGCGCCCGCGGACAGCCGGGCGCACCATCCATGACACCCTACATCTGCGTCACCTGCGGTACGCAGCACGCCCCCAGCGACAGCCCGCCCGACACCTGCCCGATCTGCCAGGACGAACGCCAGTATGTCGGCGCCGGCGGCCAGCGCTGGACCACGCTCACCGCGATGCGCCGCACCCACATGAATGCCTGGCGCCTGCACGAGCCCAACCTCCTGGGCATCGGCACCACGCCGGCCTTCGCCATCGCCCAGCGTGCGCTTCTCATCCTCCGCCCGGAAGGCAACATCCTCTGGGACTGCATCACCCTGCTCGACGACGCCACCATCGCGCTGGTCAAGTCCCTCGGCGGCATCAGCGCAATCGCCATCTCGCACCCGCACTTTTACAGCGCCATGGTCGAGTGGGCCCACGCATTCGCTTGCCCGGTCTGGCTGCACGACGCCGATCACGCCCATGTCCTGCGCCCCGACCCGGCGCTGCACTTCTGGTCCGGCCCTACCCACGCGCTCGCCGACGGGCTGACGCTCATCAACGCCCCTGGCCACTACGACGGCGGCGCTATGCTCCATTGGCGGGAAGGCGCCGATGGGATGGGCGCGCTGCTCACCGGCGATATCATTCAGCTTCTGCCAGATACCGCCCAAGTGAGCTTCATGCGCAGCTACCCCAACCTCATCCCGCTCCCCGCCCGCACTGTCACGGCCATCGAGCAGGCCATCGCCCCTTTCGCCTTCGACCGTCTCTACGGCGCCTGGTGGGAGCGCGTGATGCCGCACGGTGGAAAGCAGGCCGTCGCCCGCTCCGCCGACCGCTACCGGCGCTGGATTGCCCCATGATCCCCGCCCTTAAAAGGAGGAAGAAGCCGTGACCGATCATGCCAGCCTGCAGCTCGGTAGCGAGGCCTATCGCCAGGGCAACGTGACCCAGAACACCTGGGTCGGCCCACGCTCGGCGCGTAATCTCGAGGCGAGCCTCGGCTTCGCGCCCGGTCGCCTTGCCGCCGGATGGGCCGTGCTGCTGCTGAAGGAACGGCTCGGTCCGCTGGATTTTCAGTTCGACGGCATCACGCTGCGATCCGGCGGGCGCGAGGGCCTGCCCGCGAACACTTGGGAGCAGGACGCGCTGCGCCCCCGCGTTCATGACCGGGTGATGGATGAAAGGGGCGAGGCTGCCTATCTCCGAATGCAGAAATGGTCCCTGTCGAGCATTCCTGAGACCGGCCAGCAACGGCTGGTCAAGGTTGTCCCGGTCACGCCGCATTCCGATGCGATTGCGCCGGTGCGGCAATATCCGATGGGCGGTGGCGGTTTGCAGTGGCGCCTGATCCGGCGATGCCGCTTTCTCGTGGCGATGACGGTGGACGCGGGCCAGATTGCTTCCATCCCTGGCTTCACCGCGCACATCGGCGATGGCGGCGCCTACGACAACCGCGCCCGTATCGCCCGCTACCTCGACTCAGCCTAAGCGCCTGATCGCAACCCCTGGTCCGCCCCCAGCGCCGGCGCCCCGCTCACCACCTTCGGCCGCACCCCGTCGAAGCTGATCGGCAACCCCATCAACGGCAACGTCATCCCCGGCGGCGGCTGCAACAGCCCCAGCGCGGCCACCTGCGTATCCGTCGTCAGCACCCCCATGTCGTTGATCGGCGCACACGGCACCCCGATCGCCTCGAAGCGCTCTTCCCAGAACGCGGAGGGCTTGCGCGTCATGATCGCGCTGATCAGCCCGATGATCTCGTCCTTGTTGCCCGCCCGCGCCGCGTTGGTGGCATAGCGCGGATTGGCCGCCCATTCCGGATGCCCAAGCTCGGCGGCCATCTTCGCGAACAGCCGGTCCGTCGCCGCCGCCACCACCAGCTCCCGGTCCGCCGTCGGCAGCGCCTGGAACACCACGACGCGAGGGTTGCCGCTCCGGTCCCGCTGCGGATGCCTGCCGCTTTCGGCATAGGCCGCCCAGTGCCCGCTCATCCACCCCATCGCGGTTTCCAGCAGCGAGGTGTCGACAATCCCGCCCGCGCCGGTCCGCTCCCGCCGCATCAGCGCTGCGAGAATCCCCATCGCCGCCCACATCCCGGTGCCAAGATCGAGCACCTGCACCCCGATCCGGCTCGGCGCCCCCACCGGATCGCCGTTCAGCGCGAACAATCCGGAAAACGCCTGCACCATCGGCTCGAACCCCGGCGACATCCGCCGCGGCCCCACCGCCCCCAGCGCCCACAGCGAGCAGTAAACCAGCCGCGGATTGCCCGCGACCATCGCCTGCGCTCCCAGCCCCAGCTTCTCCAACGCGCCCGGCCGCAGGTTCTGCACCACCACGTCGCTCTGCCCTATCCGCTGCACCAGCCAGGCGAAATCGTCCTCGTTGCGGAAATCCAGCGTCACGCTGCGCTTGTTCATGTTCATGGCCTGGAACGTGGTGGCCAGTCCGCCATGGAACGGCGGCCCCCAGCCGCGCGCATTGTCCCCCTCCGGCCGCTCGACCTTCAGCACCTCGGCGCCCATCAGCGCCAGGATCTGCCCGGCATAAGGCCCCGCCAGATTTTCCGCGATCTCGACAACCTTCACGCCGGCCAGCGGCAACATCACGACACCAGCCCCGCCACCCGCGCCGCCGCCGCGCGATACTCACGCTCCAGCCGATCCACCAAGTCCGCCGCGCCGGGAATGTCGTCGATCACCCCCGCCCCCTGGCCCGCGCCCCAGATATCCTTCCAGGTCTTCGGCTTCTCCCGCTTGTGCCCGGCGACATAGGTCCGCCCCGCCTCCACCGCCGGCAAATTCGCCGGATCGAGCCCGGCGGCGATCATGCTCTTGCTGAGATAGTTGCCGTGCACGCCGGAAAAGAAATTCGTATACGTAACGTCCTTGCTCCCGCTCGCCACGATCATCTGCTTGTAGCCCTCGACCGCCTGCGCCTCCCGCGTCGCGATGAACCGCGTGCCCATGTAGACCATGTCCGCCCCCATCGCCTGCGCCGCCAGCACCGACGCCCCGTCCGAGATCGCCCCGGCCAGCACGATCGTGCCCCCGAAGAATTTTCGAACTTCCGGCAACAGCGCGAACGGCGATGTCGCCCCGCCATGCCCGCCCGCCCCGGCGCACACCAGGATCAGCCCGTCCACCCCCTGTTCCACCGCCTTTTCCGCATGGCGCACCGTCGTCACATCGTGGAACACCAGCCCGCCATACGCATGCGCCCCCTGCACCACCTCCGCCGGCGGCCGCAGCGAGGTGATGATCAGCGGCACGCGAAACTTCATGCAGGTCGCAAGATCCCCCGCCAGCCGGTCATTGCTCGCATGGCAGATCAGGTTGACGCCATACAGCCCATGCGTCCCCGCCAGCCGCCCCTTCAACTGCTCCAGCCACACAGCCAACTCCTCCTGCGGCCGCGCATTCAGCGCCGGAAACGTCCCCAGCACCCCCGCCCGGCACTGCGCCTCCACCAGGTCCAGCCCCGAAACGATGAACATCGGTGACCCGATCACCGGCAGCCGCAGGGAGCGAAACTGTTGCGGCAACGCCATGGTGCGGTCCTCCTGGTTGCCCTCACCGTGGGCAACCCCTCACCATCCGTCAACGTGGCCCCGCCTGCCTGCTCATCTTCCCTGAAGCCCACTACCGCGCCAAACTCCCCCCAATAGGAGGAACCCAATGCACGTCCAGACCACCACCGATGGCGCCGTCGCCACCGTCACCCTCAACCGCCCCGAGCGCATGAACGCGCTCACCAAGGAAATGCGCGAGGAGCTGATCGAGGCCTTCCAGTCGCTGCGCTTCAATAACGACATCCGCGCCGTCATCCTCACCGGCGCCGGCGCCAATTTCTGTGCCGGCGCCGACATCGACCGCATGAACGAGGAAGACCTCCGCGCCCGCCGTGACCGCCTGCAGGGCCTCAGCCAAACCTACATGCGCATCCTGCACGCGCTCGAAAAACCCGTCATCTGCGCCGTCCGCGGCCACGCCGTCGGTATCGGCATGTCCCTCGTGCTCGGCTGCGACATCGTGCTCGCCAGCGACACCGCCCGCTTCGGCCAGACCTTCCGCCGCATCGGCTACGCGCCCGACGGCGGCGGCATCTGGTTCCTCGCCCGCCGCCTGCCTATGAACATCGCCAAGGAACTCGTCTACACCGGCCGAGTCATCGACGCCGCCGAAGCCCACCGCCTCGGCCTGGTCAACCACGTCATCCCCGACGCCGAACTGATGGACCGCGCGAACGCCATGGCCGCCGACCTCGCTGAAGGGCCGACCTTCGCCCTCGGCCTGTCCAAGAAACTCTTCCACGTCGCATCGGGGCCTAGCCTGGAAGACTACCTGGAATACGAAGCCTTCGTGCAGCCGACCCTGGGCATGTCGCACGACCACAAGGAGGGCGTGACCGCCTTCAAGGAAAAGCGGAAGCCGAAGTTCAAGGGAAGGTAAGCAGTTCTTTTCTGGAAAAAAGAACCAAAAAACTTTTATCCATTTGCACTCTGCCAAACAATCCGGTCAGGGTGCAAATGGATGAAGCCTTTTTTGCTTCTTTTTTCTTCAGAAAAAAGAAGACCTTCCTTCCCTACACCCTTGCCAAAACCTCGCCAACGCCAGCCCGATACAACCCTAGCCCCCCCTCCGGCGCCGCGATCCGGAACCCGCATCGCCCGCCGGCCAGCTCCGCCCGGTCCAGGTCGATGCGATATCGGTTCGCCACCCCGCGCGCCACCATCTCGCCCCCGTCGCGCAGTTCCAGTTCCACCGGTTCGCCGGGCGACGCCGGGTCGAACGCCCAGCCCTCCAGCACCCCGCCTACCCGGCGCTCCACATGCACCCGCAGTGCCGAGCGTCGCCCGGCCCCGGCCACCCCCGCCCGCCGCGCCAGCAACCGCCGCACCGCCTCCACGCGGAACCCGTCCTCCAGCCGCGCGATCGGCAGCGCAGTTGGTACATGCGCGGGATCGATCGCCAGGGCGTCGTAGCTCGCCGCGTTGTGGAACATCGCCCGGCTGTCCGCGTCCAGGAACGTCTCCGCCGCTGCCCCCTCGGCGAGCACCAGCGCCTGGTCATCCAGTTCGATGTGGCAATACTGCATCGCGCCCACCGGCGCCGCGCGCAGGATGCTCGCGCCATTCACCAGCGCCGCCGCTGGGATCAGCAGCCCGCCAGCCAACAACGCATGCTGCGGCGACAGGAACAGATCGCGCGCAGGCACCCCCGCCGCCAGAGCGCCAGCCCGCACCAGCACCGGCCGCAACTCCGGCTTGGCCGCGATCTCCGCGCCCGATACCTCCCGCCGCCCGATCCACCGCACCAGCCGCGCCACGCCGCCACGCGTCAGGATCATATCCCCGATCCGCAGTCGCTCCACCGCCACCTCGCCCCAGGGCGTGGCGATCGCCGTCCCATGCCGGAAACACGCCACCGTCGCTGCCGCCACCGCCGACAGCACCACTCGCGTCCCGCCCCCAGGATCGGCCGACAGCACCACCTGGTGGCTCGCGAGGTCGAAGCCCGGATCGATCGCCAGCACCAGGCTGCGCACCCCGTCGCCGATCCGCAGCCGGTTGCCCGCCTCCACGCTTGCGCTGGCGGTCAGCGCCGAGATCGCGCGCAGCGCCACCACCCCGCCATCGCCCAGGCCGGCCAGCGCCGCCACCGGCGCCACCTCGCCCTCCACGATCAACCGCGCCTGCGCGCACGCGGCGAAGCGGATCGGCCCGGCCCCGCTTGCCTCCCCGCGCCCAAGCCGCAGCGCGGCGCCATCCAGCAGCGTGATGCCGCCGGCAAAGCTGTTCACCGCGGCCAGCACCACGGTCCCGCCCGCCGCGATCACCAGCCCGCCACTGCCCGCCCCATTCGCCACCAACGGCGCATCGGCAATCACATCGGCCACCGTCAGCGTGCCGCCGGGCAGGGCCGACAGCGTCACCACCTGCCCCCCCTGCAACAGAATCCCGCTGCCCAGCCCAGCACCGTTCGCGCCGGACAGCCCGAACAAGGGCCCCTCGCCGCCGGCCCCGCCGCTGGCGCCGCCGCCCGAAATGCCGCCGCCGATAATCGCCAGGCTGCCCCCCGCCTGCACGAAGATCGCCCCGCCGCCGCCCAGCCCGCCGCCGCCGGCCGCGCCGTCGGCGTCGATGCCGCCCGATCCGCCACCGACCCCGGCCGATCGCCCGCTGCCCTGCGCCCGCGCCGCCCCGCCGCCCCCGCCGCCCCATCCGCCGCGCCCGTTGGTGCCGAAGCTGCCGCCCCCGCCGCCGCCGAACCCGCCCAGCGTGCCGCCATAGGTGCCGAGCGTTCCGCCCCCGCCGCCGCCGAACCCGCCGGTGCCCCAGCCCAGCCCTGGATTTGCGTTGCCCGCGTCGTGCCCGGCGATGCCGCCGCCGCCGGCCATGCTGAGGAAGTTCGCCGCCCGCCCGGCACTGCCGCCGCCGCCCTCGATGCCGCCGAGGTCCCAATCGTTGCCGCGCCCGCCCGCTGCACCCCCGGCCACGATCCCCACGCCGCCGGTTTCGGTGCCGCCCAGCGTTCCGCCATCGGCCTCCAGCCCAACGCCGCCGCCGCCGCCGAAGCCGGTTGGGTCGGCCACCATGAAGGAGGTCTCGCCCCCAGGCCCGCTGCCGGCCCCGCCTTCGCCGCCCAGCCCGCCGCCGCCGCCGGCCCCGGTGCCCCGCCCGTCGCCGCCCGCGCCGCCAATCGCCTGGTTGTCCGCGAATGACACGGCCCGCAAGGTCACCACGCCGGCCGCGGCCACGAACAGTCCGCCGCCCAGCCCCGCCCCGCCGCCGCCGCCGAACAGCCCGCTGCCGCCATCGCCGCCGCGCGCCACCGCGTTGGAGATTGAAAGCTCCGCGATCTCCACCGTGCCGGACAGCACCATTAGCCCGCGCTGCGCCCCGAGCCCGTCGATCGTCGCCCCGTTGCCTTCGATGGTCAGCCGGGCGCCATCGGCCAGGTTGATCGCCAGCAATGCCGCATCAAGCCGCAACGTGCCGTCGGGCACGGCAAGCGCGATGGTATAGGCTGCCCCCTCGGCCGCGGCGCTCCCGCCCTGGCCGATCGCGCGCAGGGCCGCGTTCAGCCCGGTCAGATCCGTGACATGGAAAAAAATGTCGCTCACACGCGCACCCGCGCCCCGGCATAGGGCTGGTCAGGGAAGGGAGTGCGTCATCCTGGCGCAACGGCCCACCATGCCGCCCGGTGGGATACGTGTCAAAATTCTTGAGCACCGCTCATATCACGAAACGGCCCAGAAGTGGTTAACGCGCTCCCTCCCGGCGAGCCGGCGCCTCGGCGAGGTGATCGAAGCGGTGGGTGTAGCGGCCCAACCCCTGGGTCTGGGAGCGCAGCTCGATGATCAGGTCGTGCAACTCTGCCGCCGGCACCTGCGCCTCCACGTCGTCCCACCCGGTCCAGCCCGGATGCTCGCCATAGCCCAGGATGCGCCCGCGCCGCCCGGTCAGCAGGCGCTGGGCGTTGGGGGTGTAGGTGTTGGGCACGGTCACCACGACATGCTCGATCGGCTCCAGCAGCACCGGTTCGGCCTTCGCGAGGCCTTCCTGCATCGCCATTCGGGTGGCGGTGCGGAAGGCCATGTCGCTGCTGTCCACGCTGTGGAAGGTGCCGTCCACCAGGGTGACCGCGATGTCGACGCAGGGATGGCCGAGTGGTCCTCGACGCGCCGCCTCCTCCGCCGCCTCGCCGATGGCCGGAATGTACTGGCGTGGCACGGCGCCGCCCACGACCTTGTCGATGAACTGGAAGCCCTCGCCACGGCCGCGCGGCGCGATTTCGATCTTCACGTCGGCGAACTGGCCATGGCCGCCGGTCTGGCGCTTCAGCCTGGCATGCTGGTGGACCGGCTTGCGGATGGTTTCGCAGTAGGCCACCGACGCCCGCGCCGTGGTCAGGCGCAGGCCGGAGCTGCGGGCGAGGCGGTCCAGCGCGGCGCCCAGATGCATCTCGCCCTGGCCACGCAGCACGGTCTCGCCGGTGTTCTGGTCGTGGACGACCTGGATCGCCGGGTCCTCCTCCACCAGGCGCTGCAGGGCGCCGGACAGCTTCACGTCGTCGCCCCTCGCCGCGGCGCTGACCGCCATGGCATGGACCGGCGCGGGCGGGGCCGGCCAGGGCAGGGGGGCGGCGCCGTTGGCGGCCAGGGTCGCACCGGTGGCGACGCCCTCCAGCCGCCCGAGCCCGACCAGTTCCCCGGCGGCGGCCTCGCTCGCCTTGGCGGGTTCGCCCAGCGGCATGCGGTGGATGCCGCCCACGCGCTGGCCGGCGCCCGTGCTGCTGTCCCCCCTGCTGCTGTTCCCCGTGCTGCTGTTCCCCGTGCTGCTGTTCCCCGTGCTGCTGTTCAGCGTCATGCCGTCGCGCAGGGTGCCGCGCCAGACGCGGGCCAGCGAGATGCGGCCGGCGTTGCCCGCATGGGTGGTCTTGAACACCTGCGCCAACGGCCCGCCCTCGGGGGCGATGCCATGGCGGGCGGCGGTGGCGGCGGCGGTGGGCGTGTCGTGGCGCAGGGTCTTCCACAGGCGGCGGATGCCGTTGCCGTGCTCGGCGGCACCGAGCAGCACTTCCACCACCGCATCCTCTGCGAGGTCGGCCTGCAGGCGGGCGAAAACCTCCGCGGCGGTGGGCTGCTCGTCCTCCAGCAGTTTCTCCAGCAGGGCGTCGTCGTGGTCGGCCAGCACCTCCAGTAGCGCGCTGCGTGCCTCGGCCTCGCGGTCGCGCATCGTGGCGGGGAGCTGGATCAGCTCCGATTCCTGGCCGCGGCGGTAGCGGTAGGCGCGCTCGCTGACCACGTCGACATAGCCGGTGACGGCGAGCGCGCCGTCCGCGCCCGCGGTGCGGATCGGCACCTGGCGCAGGACCAGGGGGGCGGCGGAATACGCCTGCAGGGCGGCGAGCGTGTCTCGGACACGGCCTTGCAGTGTGTCGATGCGGTTGATGACCACGATGTGCGGCAGGCGGGCGGCATCCAGCGCCCGCAGCAGCGGGGCTGCGGCCAGTGCCCGCGCCGGGTCGGGGTCGCAGACGACGACGGCGATGTCGGCGACGGACAGCGCGCATTCGGCTTCGTGGGAGAACTCGACCGAGCCCGGGCAGTCGAGCAGCGACCACGGGTCGCCGAGCCATGTGCAATGGGCCAGGCGCAGCTCGGTGCCGGATTTGCGCGGAGCATTGCGGCGCGAGGTGCTGCCGGCCGCCTCCAGCATGGCATCGAACAGGGTGGACTTGCCGGTGCCCGCGGGCCCGACGATGGCGACGGAACGCGGCCCATGAGACTGGGGGCCATCAGATTGGGGCCCATGAGACTGGGTCCCGTGCGCGGCATTGGACGGCGTTGAAGGTTCCGGCATGCGACGGCCTCCCCGAACGTTTCCTGGGGGATGCTAGGCACATTGCCCGCCGGGGCGCGAGCAATTCCTGACGGTGCGGTTGTGGGGTTGCGCGCGGGGCCGGGGTGTGGCGCAGTCCTGGCAGGGAACAGGAGGATCGCGTCATGCGTGGGATTGCCGTGCTGACCGCGCTGGCTGGACTGGTAGCGATCGTGCCGCCGGCCGTGGCGCAGGTGGACCCCTGTGCGGGGGGGCTTGATCCGGCGCGGATCATTGAATGCCTGCGGCCGGGCGGGATCACTGCCACGACGCGGGGGATCCGGCCGGCGCAGGTGCCTGCGGTGCGGCCGGCGCCCTCCCAGAGTCCGGGCCCGCCGGTGGCCGAGTCTTCGGTGGACCTTTCGGTGCCGTTCGCCTTCGACAGTGCCGAGTTGACCGAGCAGGGCACGGCGGCGCTGACGGCGTTGGGCACGGCGTTGAAGGACCCGGCGCTGGTGGGGGCGCGGTTTCGCATTGCCGGGCATACCGACGCCAAGGGCACCGATGCCTACAACCAGGCGCTGTCGGAGCGGCGGGCCGAGGCGGCGCGGCGGTTCCTGGTGGAGCGGGCGGGGGTGGACCCGGCGCGGCTGATGGCCGTGGGGTTCGGGCGGCGGCAGTTGTATGACGGGGCCAATCCCACTGCCGCGTCCAACCGCCGGGTGCAGGTCATCCGGCTTGAGAACTGAGGGGCGAGCATGAGCCAGTATGAATTCTGCACGGTCGAGGACGAGGGGCGGGTTCGCATCGTCACGCTGAACCGGCCCGAGGTTCTGAACGCGCTGCACAGCGAGGCGCACCTGGAGTTGGAGGGGGTGTGGGACGAATTCGCGCTTCGGGACGATCTGTGGGTGGGGATCGTGACCGGGGCGGGCGAGCGGGCGTTCTCGGCGGGCAACGACCTGAAGGTGCAGGCGGCGGGCAAGCGCGGCAAGAGCGCGCGGACAGGGTTCGCGGGCCTGTGCAACCGGTTCGACCTGGACAAGCCGGTGATCGCGGCGGTGAACGGGGTGGCGATGGGCGGCGGGTTCGAGATTGCGCTGGCCTGCGACATCATCATCGCGGCCGAGAACGCGATCTTCGCGCTGCCGGAACCGCGCGTCGGGCTGATTGCCGGGGCGGGCGGGGTGCACCGGCTGCCGCGGATGATTCCGCAGAAGCAGGCGCTGGGCATGATCCTGACCGGGCGGCGGGTGCCGGCGGCGGAGGGCAAGGAGCTTGGGTTCGTGACCGAGGTGGTGCCGGTGGGGCAGGCGCTGGCGGCGGCCAAGCGGTGGGCGGAGATGATCCTGGAGTGTTCGCCGATGGCGGTGCGGACATCGAAGCAGGCGGTGTATCGCGGGATGGACGAGCCGAGCCTGCGCGATGCGCTGAACACGCGCTATCCGATGCAGGATGAGATGATGGGCAGCGAAGACTATGTCGAGGGGCCGAAGGCGTTCGCGGAGAAGCGGAAGCCGAACTGGAAGAATAAATAATGGTCATGAAGCGGATGGTGCTGGAGATCGGGATGGGGACCGATATCCGGGGCACGGACTACACCAAGGCGGCGGTGCGGGCGCTGCGTGATGCGCTGTGGCACAACTCCCTGACGGTGACGTCGGCGCTGGGCGTGCCGATCGATTCGATGAAGGTGGAGGTGAAGATCGGGGTGCCGAAGCCGGAGCTGGTGGACAAGGCGCAGGTGCTGGCGATCCTGCCGCATGGGTCCGGGACCTGCGAGGTGGTTGAGGGCGGGTTGGAGATTTCCAATGCGGCCGGGACGGGTTCGACGGTGATGGCGGTTGCGGCGGCGGTGGTGTGGCTTGACCTGCCGGAGGGAGATTCGTGATGGCGCGCAAGACGGCGACGAAGCGGATCATCCTTGAGATGGGGATGGGCAACGACCTGCATGGCAGCGACTACACCAAGGCGGCCCTTCGGGCGGTGCAGGATGCGCTGCATCATTCCTCGATGAGCCTGATCGGGTCGCTGGGGCTGGATATCCACAAGATGCAGGTGGAGGTGACGATCGGGGTGCAGGAGCCGGCGCAGGTGGATGTGGAGCGGGTGCGGGCTTCGCTGCCGTACGGGGTGGTGACGGTGAGGGTGGTGAAGGGCGGGCTCGACGTGGTGGGGGCGAAGGATACCGCCGTGATTGCCAATGCGGGGATCGTGGTGTCGTTGGAAGTGCCGCAGTACGGGGTCGTATCGTAACGATTTGATATCGGAACATTTTGGGCGTGCGTAGGGTCTGGCGCTGTCACTCATAGACCATGCGCCAGGGCGTGGGCGTGGGCGGGGCTGGCTCGGGCTGGGGTTCAGGCTTGGGCGGCTGGATGGTGGCCGTGGCCTGTCTGGTGGCCTGCCCTGGGGACAGCCAGGGTATTGGGTTGAGGCGGCGGTAGTTGCGCTGCACGCGGCGCGGGCAGGGGTCGGGCGGTGGGCGGCTGCCGGGTAGCCGGAGCCAGGGCGGCGGGGCCATGCCGAGCGCGTGACAGAGGGGGCGAAGGATGCGGCCGGCCTGCGGGGCGGCTTGGATGAGGGCGCGCGCGTCGGGCCGGGCGAGGAAGGCCTCGACGTGGCCGATGTATTGCGCGGTGCGCTGGACGTGGAGGATCAGCCAAGCGTTGCCCCTGGGCAGAGGCGCGGGGGGCAGAGGCGCGGGGCGCTCGCTGGGCGCACGTTCATTGGACGCAGTTTCGGGGCGGAGGGCGCGTGGGCGTGGGTGGGCGATTCGGCCGGATTCGTAGCGCTGGACGAGGCTGTCGAGGCGGAACACGAGGCGGACGATGTAGGCCTGCATGCGGCGCAGCAAGGGTGTGGTGGCCGGGATGCCGTAGGCGCGGGATTGGGCATGTGCGGCGGCGGCGGGTTGCCCGGGGGCGTGAGTCGACAGCGTGTCCCAGATACCTTGGATGACACGGGCGAAGGCTTCGGCCAGGGGGGTGATGATTCTTTCAAACATGGCAGTCATTATGTATGACTGAAGTGACCGTTGCAAGCATTTTTGCGGAAATTTTTCCGGGACGATGTCGTGGCTTGGGGGGCGGGTGCGGCGCTTTTGATTGCTGCTGGGGCGGGGGTCAGCCGGCGAGGGTTGGGGGTGGGGTCCAGGGGGTGAGGCGCCAGAGGTTGGCCAGGGTGGTGTGGTCGGCGCGCATCTGGGTGGTCCAGGCGCGGCCGGGGACGTAGGTGGGATGGAAGCCTGATTCGATGCCGGCGGCGATGAATTCCGGGTCGGCGGCGATGTTGCGCAGAGCAGCGGCAAGGGCGTTGACGCGGGCGTCGGGTGCCGCGGCGGGCAGGGCGAGGCCGCGCAGGATGGTGGGGAGGGCGATCGGGTTCGCGATGGTGGCGAGGGCGGGGTTTTCACGGACGTCGCCGAGGGAGAGCAGGGCGGCGGCGGCGTGGCCGGATTCGGCGGCCTGGCGGGCGGCGGCGGCGCTGGGGAAGGCGACGATGTTCAGGCGGGTGGCTTCGCGGGCCTGGATGAGGAGGGCGGCGAGGTGGGCGGGGCTGCCTTCCTGGGGGGTGGCCAGCGGCTGGCAGGCAGGGTCGCCGGCGATGCGGCGAAGCAGGGCGGCGAAGGTGGTGGGACCGGTGCGGGGGTTCGCGACGAGCAGCAGCGGCTGGGCCTGGACCGCGGCGACGAGGCGCAGGCGGGCGAGCAGGTCGGGCGTGGTGCCCCGGGACTCGGGTGGGGAGTTGGGGGGGGATGAGAGGGGGGGGGAGGGGAGCGGGGGTTGGTCGGCGTCGACCATGCGGGCGGGGAGGACGGGGCTGGTGACCCAGCCGATGGTTTGGCCGGCGGGGTCGGCGGCGGCGAGGAGGTTCAGGGCGGCGAGGCCGGCGGAGCCGGGGCGGTTGAGCACGGCGACGCGGACGTTGCGGAGGTGGCGTTCGAGGAAGGGGGCGAGGGCGCGGGCCGAGGTGTCGGCGCCGTGGCCGGGGACGCTGCCGACGATGAGCGAGAGGAGGGGCAGGGCGGCGGCGGGCTGGGCGCGGGCGATGGCGGGGCACGCGATGGGCAGCGCGAGGGCGGCGCGGAGGAGGGCGCGGCGGCTTGCCATGCCGTGGCGGGTGCCAGGATGTTCGCTAAGAGGGGCGCCAGGGGGCGCGCCGGGGGGCGCGCCGGGGTGTGGAGGGAGGATCATGGGGGCGACGGCGCCGCCTCCGCGGTTGCGGGGGTGGGGGGTTGGGCATCCCGGCGCAGGCGCTTTTCGCCGAGGAAGAGCAGGATCGGGGCGGCGATGAAGATGGAGGAAGAAGTGCCGACGACGATGCCGAACAGGTTCATCCAGGCGAAGCCGGCCAGGGACGAGCCGGAGGCGAAGATGACCAGGGGCAGGCTGGCAAGGAAGATCGTCATTGAGGTGCCGACGGTGCGGTTCAGCGTTTCGTTGATCGACAGGTCGATCAGCTCGCGCAGGGGCATTGATTTGTAGCGGCGCAGGTTCTCGCGCATGCGGTCGTAGACCACGACCTTGTCGTTCACGGAGTAGGCGAGGATGGACAGGATCGCGCCGACCATGACGAGGTCGAAGTCCAGCCCGGTGATGACGAGGAAGCCGATCGCCTTGGTGACATCGAGCAGGAGGGTGACGACGGCGCCGACGGCGAACTGCCATTCGAAGCGGAACCAGATGTAGATGAGGATCATCAGCATCGAGGCGCCGAGCGCGATCATGCCGTCGCGGAACAGTTCCTGGCTGACGGCGGCACCCACCGCGTCGGTGCGCACGATGCGGGTGCCGGGGGCGGCGGCTTCCAGCGCGGTGCGCACGCGGGTGACCATCTGCTGGGTCTCGGGCTCGGTGGGCTGGGGGCCGAGGCGGATCATCACCGCGTTGGCATCCCCGAAGCGCTGCATGGCGGGCTCGCCCAGGCCGCGGGCGGCGAGGCTGGATTTCAGGGCCGGGATGTCGGCGGGGCCGGGGGTGCGGATTTCCATGACGATGCCGCCGGCGAAGTCGATGCCGAGATGCAGGCCGGGGTAGAAGAACAGCGCGAGCGAGGCGGTGGAGAGGATGGCGGAGACGATGAGGCCGAGGAAGCGGCCCTTCATGAACTGGATGCGGGTGTTGTCGGGGACGATGCGGAACAGGGGGCGGCCCAGGGTGAGTCGGTTCATGGCCTTGCTCCTATACCGGCAGGGCCTGGGGCCGCCGGCGTGCGTACCAGAGCACCATGAGCAGCCGGGCGACGACGGTGGCGGTGAACATCGAGGTGATGATGCCGATCGTGATGGTGATGGCGAAGCCGCGGACCGGGCCGGCGCCGAAGCTGAACAGCATGATGTGGCTGAGGAAGCCGGTGGCGTTGCTGTCGAAGATGGTGGAGAAGGCGCGGTTGTAGCCGTGCTGCATCGCGTTGAGCGGCGAGCGGCCGGCTATCACCTCCTCGCGGATGCGTTCGTTGATGAGGATGTTGGCGTCGACCGACAGGCCGAGGGTGAGCAGGATGCCTGCCATGCCGGGCAGGGTGAGGGTGGCCTCCATGACCGACAGGATGGCGAGCAGCAGGACGAGGTTCACGATCATGGCGATGTTCGCGAACCAGCCGAACAGGCCGTAGAACAGCGCCATGTAGGCCAAGACGAGGACGAAGCCGACGATGAGCGCCAGGGCGCCGGCGCGGATGGCGTCCGCTCCCAGTTCGGGGCCGACGGTGCGTTCCTCGACCACGGTGAGCGGGGCGGGAAGTGCGCCGGCGCGCAGCAGGATGGCGAGTTCGTTGGCCGATGCGGCGGTGAAGCTGCCGCTGATCTGGCCGCGGCCGCCGATGATCGGCTCGTTGATGACGGGGGCGGAGATGACCTTGTCGTCCAGCACGATGGCGAAGGGGCGGCCGACATTGGCGCGGCTGATTTCGGCGAAGCGGCGGGTGCCGATGCTGTCGAAGGTGAAGTTCACGACCCACTGGGCATTGCGGTTGTCTTGCCCGGCGCGGGCGTCGATGAGGTTGGCGCCGTCGACCTCGATGCGGCGGCGCACGGCGATGCGGCCGCCGCCGCGGCCTTCGAGGGTGAGGAAATCGACGCCCGGGGGCGGGACGGCCTGGCTGATGTTGGCGGTTTCGTCGGTGAGGCGGAAGGTCATGCGCGCGGTTTGGCCGAGCAGCTGCTTGATGCGGTTGGGGTCTTCGACGCCGGGCAGTTGGACGACGATGCGGGCCTCGCCCTGGCGGGTGATGATCGGCTCGGAGACGCCCGACTCGTCGACGCGGCGGCGGACGATCTCGATGGACTGGGCGACGGCGGCGGAGGCGCGTTCGCGCAGGCCGATGGGGGAGAGGGTGGCGGTGAGGGTGCCGTCGGGGGTTTGCTCGAACTCGATGTCGGGGCGCTGGCCGGGCTGGGCGGTGGAGAGCTCGCGCAGCAGGGTCAGGGCCTGGGGGAGCTTCGTGGGGTCTTCGATGCGGGCGGTGATGCGGTTCTGCGCGTGCTGGGCGGTGACGGTGAAGCGGGGGATGCCGGCGCGGCGGAAGGACTGGCGGGCGGAGTCGGCCATGCTGTCCAGCCGTTCCTTGATGACGGCGTTCATGTCCACCTCGAGCAGGAGGTAGCTGCCGCCCTTGAGGTCGAGGCCGAGATGGATGGCGCGCCAGGGGACCCACTTGGCGGGGGTGGGCAGGAGGTTGGGGAGGCAGAGCAGGGCGCCGAGCGCACAGACGGCGGCAATCAGCCAGATCTGCAGGCGGGTGAAATACATCATGGCCGGCGGCTCCCGACGGTGGCGGCTTGGCGGCGGCTTGCGGCGGGCGCAGAGGGGCGCGGGCGGCGGGGCGGGAGATGCGGCAGGGGTCGGCTCCAACAGGTGGGGGCGGATGGCGGCGGAGAATGGCGACGGGCGGGGTGCAAGGCAAGCTTGGCTGGGTTTGCGCCTGACTATCGCCGGGGGCAATGGCCGAAATGCGGCCTGGCTGCTACCCCTTGGGGCATGAGGGATCGGTCATGAACGGCGGGCTGCGCATCGGCGTGGTGGGGGCGGGGTATTTTGGGCGGTTCCACGCGCTGAAGGTGGCGGCGGGGGCGCGCACGGTGCTGGCGGGGGTTTGCGACGTGGCGGCGGGGCGGGCGGAGGCTTTGGCGGCGGAATTGGGGTGTTTGGCGCTGGGGTGGGACGAGATGTTGGCGGGGTGCGATGCCGTGGTGATTGCTTCGCCGGCAGGGACGCATCATGCGGCGGCGGCAGCGGCGCTGCGGGCGGGGCGGCATGTGCTGGTGGAGAAGCCGATCGCGGCGACGCTGGGCGAGGCGGATGAACTGATCGGTCTGGCGCGGGCGGGGGGGCTGGTGCTGCAGGTGGGGCATTTGCTGCGGTATTCGGCGGAGCGGGCGGCGATTGTGGGGCGGGTGGGGCGGCCGGCTTTCGTCGAGTGCACGCGGGTGGCGCCGTTCAAGCCGCGGGGGACGGATGTGAGCGTGGTGCTGGATTTGATGGTGCACGATCTCGATATGGTTTTGTCGCTGGTGGCGGCACCGCTGGAGGGGGTGGAGGCCGTGGGGGCGCGGGTGGCGAGCGCGCATGTGGACCTGGCCCATGCGCAGTTGCGGTTCGGCAATGGGGCGGTGGCGAACCTGGTCGCGAGCCGCGTGGCCGGGCGGACGGAGCGGTCGATGCGGGTGTTTGGGGCGGAGGGGGTGCTGGAGCTGGATTTTGGCGCGCGGATGTTGCGGCATGTGCGGCCGGGGGGGGCGGAGGAGGAGGAGGGGTGGGCGGAGGCGGATTTGATTGCGGCGGAGCATGCGGCGTTTGCGGCGGCGGTGCTGGATGGCCGGCCGGTGCTGGTGGATGGGGCGGCGGGGCGGCGGGCGTTGGCGGCGGCGTTGATGGTGGAGGCGGCGATTGCCGACAGCGCGGCGCGGGCGGTGGCGGGCGGGCTGTTGCCGTCTGGTTGACTCGTCTGGTTGAGGGGTCAGGCCGCCTTGGCGGTGGTTTTGTGTTCGAGCAGGTCGAGGGCGGTGGTGAGGGCGGGGGCGATTGTGTCGTCGATGAAATGGAGGCGCATAGAACCCATTTCGTTGAAATCGATGACGGTGGCATCGACGCGGCAATCGGGGCCCATACTGTCGGCGAAGAGGGTGCAGCGGGCGCCGGTGGGGGTGTCGCGCAGGCCGTCGATGCGGGCGCCGCCGCGGGAGATGTCGCGCAGACGGGCTTCGCGGCGGACGCCGTCGATGGCGAGGGCGCAGGGACGGTCGATGGGGTGACGCTGTTGCAGGCGGCGGTCGGCATCGTCGGTGGCGGTGCGGATGGCGCGGATGATGTTGGCGTCGAGAGCGGCGATGACGGCGGCGATGGAGTCGGTGCCGGTTCGCACCTGGGTGGCCTGGCGGCCGTTGAGGGTGGCGTCGGCGGAGACTTCGGCGATGCGGACGGAGACTTCCTGGGCGGCTTCGCCGGTTTGGGTGACGGCGCGGGCGATTTCCTGGGTGGCGCTGGCTTATTGCTCGACGGCGGTGGCCACCGCGACGGAGACCTGCGCGAGTTGGGTGATGCGGTCGCCAATGTCGCCGACGGCTTCGACGACGGCGGCGGTGGTGGCCTGGATTTCGGCGATCTGGCGGGAGATTTCCTCGGTCGAGCGCGAGGTTTGGGTGGCGAGGTTCTTCACTTCGGAGGCGACGACGGCGAAGCCCTTGCCGGCGTCACCGGCGCGGGCGGCCTCGATGGTGGCGTTCAGGGCGAGCAGGTTGGTTTGGCTGGCGATCGAGCTGATGAGCTGGACGACGTCGCCGATCCGGGCGGCGGATTCGGCGAGGGAGCGGATGCGTTGCTGGGCGCGTTCGCCGCCTTCGACGGCGCGCTGGGCGGTGTTGCTGGCCTGGGCGACCTGGCCGGAGATTTCGGTAATGGAGGCGGTGAGCTGTTCGCTGGCGGCGCTGACGGCCTGGGCGTTGACCAGGGCTTCCTCGGCGGCGGAGGCGACGGAGACGGCGTTGGTGCTGACGCGTTCGGCCGACGCGTTCATGTCGCGGGCCTGGTTGGCCATTTCGCTGGTTTGGCGGGCGACGGGGTGGAGTTCGCGGGCGGCGCGCAGGGGGATGGGCTGTTTGAAGTCGGCGCGGGCGATGGCGTCGAAATGGGTTTCCATTTCGCGCATGGGGCGGCGGATGGTGGCGAGGAGCCAGAGGCCGAGGGCGATCGAGGCGATGGTGGA
>JANPIH010000020.1:0-2657 GCA_031424895.1 Rhodospirillales bacterium | reverse complement strand
GTCAGGTCCATGCGACGTGTGCGCCCTTCAGCCTGCTGCGTCGCTCATATAACGTATTGCAGTTGGATTGCACCCCTACCGGCTGCCCACCCGGGGGCGCAGCAGTTCCTCCTGTGTCGGCACGCGGGGTTCAGGCGGTTCGGCCAGGCGGGGGCGGTAGTCGGGCGGCAGCAGGCCAGCCACCGTCCGCGCGCCGGAGACGACGAGCGGCAAGCCGCGGGCCTGTAGCACGGGTTCGGGCCAGCGCTCGGTCTGGGGGAGGAAAAGGCCGGCGATGATGTAGCCCAGCACCAGCAGGAAGGCGCCTCGGGCGATGCCGAACACGGCGCCGAGCGACCGGTCCACCCCGCCCAGCGCGCTATCCTCGACGCGACTGGCGATGGCATGGACCACCAGGGTTAGCAGGATCAGCACGACAAGGAAGACGCTGCCTACCGCCAGCCCGTCGGCCAGCCAGGACGCATCGACGAAGCCGGCGAAGAAGGGGAGGACGGTGGGGCGCAGGGCAAAGGCGGCGACGAGCGCGCCGATCCAGGCGGCGATCCCCAGCACTTCACGCACGAAGCCACGCAGGAAGGCCAGGATGCCGGAGACGACCAGCACGGCGATCGCCACCAAATCCACCCAGGTCATGCAGTTCTCCGAGGCACCTGCGGCGTTGTAGCCGCCGGTGCCGGGTGCCGCTAGCTCAGCAAAGCGCTCCACGATGGATCAGACGCATCGGTCGGCGTCACCACCTGCCGTTCGTTGAAGCCGGCGATGTCGATGCTGGAGATACGGGCCGAATAGCCCCCGCCGCGCGAATCGCGGGCCTGGCTTTCGCGATAGAACATCAGTACGCGGCCATTGGGCGCGAAGGTCGGCCCCTCCATGGCCCAGCCTTCGGACAGGATGCGCTCGCCCGAGCCATCGGGCCGCATGACGCCGATGGCGAAGCCGCCGCGGCCGATGCGGGTGAAGGCGATCAGGTCGCCGCGCGGCGACCAGACGGGGGTGGCATAGCGTCCGGCGCCGAAGCTGATGCGGCGCGAGCCGCCGCCGCCGGAATCCATGACGTAGAGTTGCTGGTCGCCACCACGGTCCGAGTTGAAGACGATCTGCGTGCCGTCGGGCGAGTAGCAGGGCGAAACGTCCAGGCCGCCGCCGGAGGTGAGCTGCCGTTCGCGCCGGCTGCCCAGGTCCACCACGAAGATGTTGGCATCGCCGCCGCGCACCGAGGAGAGCACGACCGAACGGCCATCGGGGGAAAAGCGGGGGCTGAGCGTCATCCCGGCAAAGTTGCCCAGCACCTCCTGGCGGCCGGATTGCAGGTTGAACAGGAAGACGCGCGGGTTGTTGTTGGCGTAGCTCATGAAGGCGATCTGCTGCGCATTCGGGTGAAAGCGCGGCGTCAAGGCCTGGGCCGAACCGTCGGTCAGGTAGCGAAAATTCTCGCCGTCCTGGTCCATGATGGCGAGGCGGCGGTTGCGGCGGTCGCGCGGGCCGGACTCGGCGATCAGCGCCACCCGGGTGTTGAAATAGCCCTGCTCACCAAGCGCGCGTTGGTAGATGTCGTCCGAGATGATGTGGGCGATCTGGCGCCAGTTGGCGGCCGAGGCGTTGTAGGCGGTGCCGAGCGCCTGAGCTTCCGGCAGTACGTCCCACAGGCGGAATTCCACGCGCATTTGGCCGCCGCTGTCCGAAACCCGGCCGGTGACGAGGAAGGTCGCGCCAATGACCCGCCAGTCCTGGAAGCGCGGGGTGCCGGCGGCGGCCTCCGGCGTCTGGATGAAGGCGGCCTGGTTGACCGGACGGAACAGGCCGGAGTTCCGCAGGTTGTTGGTGATGACGGTGGCTATGCGGGCACCCAGCTCACTTCCGGCCATGGCGGGAATGGCGATGGGCACCGGCTCGGTGCGGGCACGGGTGATGTCCACCACGCTGCCCTGGGCAAGCGCCTGGGTGGCGGCGAAGGGCGCGAGGAGGGCGGTTCGGCGGGTGATGATGGTCATGGGCGTACTCCCGGGCGTGGCGGTCAGGTTGGTGCCTGAGGCGGCGTGATCAAGGCAAGATGTATAGTCGCAAGGCGGCCGCGGGATGCATGACGAAGCGGCGGAAAGATCATCGCAGGCCCAGATCACGCGGATTGAACCTGAAAACCGTGTCCCGCAGCGCCGCGAGCCGCGCCGGCGGCAGCGGCAGCGGGTTGCAGCGGGGGTCCAGCAATGCCCGGCGCGCCGCCTCATAAACCGCGCGCGCCCGCACATCGCTGGGCGGCGTGCCGCTTACGCGCCGCACGGTGCCGCCGGCATCCGTCTCGACCCTGAGCTCCACCACGATGTTCTGGATGCCGGGTGCGCCCGCATCCACGCTCCAGCATTCACCGATGCGGTCGGCCAGACCGGAGCGCTCGGCTGCCGTGAGGTTGGCCGTGCCTTGCGGCGTGCCGCCTCCCTGGGCCGGCGCGCCGGCCGGGTTTGGACGTGCGGTCGGCGGCCTTTGCTGTTGGGCTTGCGCCTGCAAACGCTCAAGCGTGTTCAGCACGCTCTGGCTGCGTTCCTGCGGCCGTTGCACGGGCGGGGTCTGGCCGGTCCCGGCCTCCTGCCGCGGCTGCGGTGCGGGGGGCGCGGGGCTGGGCGGCGCGGGGCGGGGCGGGGCCGGTGTGGGGCGCGGCGGCG
>JANPIH010000019.1:0-11429 GCA_031424895.1 Rhodospirillales bacterium | reverse complement strand
CCCCGCCCGCCCGCGCCCGGGGGGGGGGGCCCGGGCCGGGGGGGGTTTGCTGGCCGGTGTGGGGGGGCCCCGCCCCAAGGCCGATGGCGCACCGGCTTGGCGTTCGCTATCTCCTCGAAGGCAGCGTGAAGGGTGGCGGTGGGCAGGTTCGTATCCTCTCCCGCCTTATCGAGGCCGCGACCGGCGTTCAGCTTTGGGCTGAGCGGTTCGACGGCGCGACCGAGGACAGCCTCGCCCTGCAGGACCGGGTGACAGCCCGCGTCGTCGCGGCCATCGCGCCGCGCCTCGTCATCGCCGAGATCGAGCGCGTGCAGCGCCTACCCGCCGGCAGTTCGCGCCCCTACGATCTTCTGCTGCGCGGCCTGGCGCTGTATTCCACCCGAACACGCAGCAGCATGGAGCAGGCGATCTGCTTGCTGCGCCAGGCGATTGCGCTCGATCCTGCCTATGCGCTCGCTCATGCCCATCTGGCGAACACGCTGTTCTGGATGGTGGCACAGGGCTGGGCGCATACCGACCACGACGCCCTGGCTGACATGCTGGCGATCGCGCAGACCGCACTGACTATCGGCGGCGACGATCCCGAGGTCCTGCTGCTTGTCAGCACGCTCGTCTGCACTCGGGGCAGCGATCTCGACGGAGGCATTGCGATGGTGGAAAGATCGCTCCACCAGAATCCGAACAGCGCGGCCGCATGGCGGATGCTCGGCGTCTTTCAAGCCTACGCCGGCGACACCAGTGCCGCGATCGCCTGCATTGAGCGTGCCGACTGCCTCAATCCGCTCGACCAAGGGCCGGCGCGAGACCATGGCTACATTCTCGGGCACTTCTTTGACGGAGACCACGAAGCCGTAGTGGTGTCGTCAGGCAAACTGTTGCTCGGGCAACCGCGGTTCATCCCTGCGCTACGCTATCGTGCGGCAAGCCTTGGCCTGCTCGGCCGCGTGGATGAGGGGAAGCAGGTCGTGCAACGCCTCCTCGGAATGGCGCCCAAGTTCTCCGTCACCTGGGCGCGTCGACATGCCGAGGGTGACCAGAACAATCTTGTAAAGTCCCCTGGCGCCATGCAGGCGTTTTACGAGGGCTTGCGCCGAGCCGGCGCGCCCGAAGGCTGAACGCCCGCCAGCCCAGGACGGGCGTTTCAGTACAATTCAGGCGAAGGGCAAGGACCTGAATGCCGCATCTCGGTTATCCAGATACTGCAAACATATGACCTGCTGGCGGCACTCCGCTGGTCATGCTCGCCGTCCAGACGAGAATGGCCGAGTCGGAAAACCAAGACGGGGAGACGAACGTGGCATCACCCCACCCTGCGACCGCGCACGCGGCCGATAAGCCCGCGCCGCGCGCTCCGGCCAACGCCGCGGATGACGACGATGAACCCTTCACGGATGGTCCCGGCCCTATCCCGGCGCTGGGCCTCATGATGGCTGGTGCCCTGTTGGCAAGCCTGGTCTGGATCCTGGTCATCGCTTTCGCCTTCTTCTGACGCACCGCCGACCCGGGCGACGGGTCCGGCCCCTGCCACGAAACGCGACGCAAGTACGGCCACATCGGCAACCCCACCCGAGGAGCCACGACATGTCGTCATCCCCCGAACAGAACAAAGACGTGATCCGGCGCTTCCTGAAGGCGTGGAACGACCGGCGGTCGGACCTCTTCGACGCGCTTGTAGCTGCGGATGTCGTCCGGCACTGCCCGGCGACCCCCGCGGTCGTCATCCATAACCTCGAACAACTCAAGGAGTTCATGCGCCAGGACACGCTGGTCTTTCCGGATTCCGTCCAGACCGTGGTGCATATGGCGGCCGAGGGAGATCTCGTCGCTCTGTGGGCGACCTACGAAGGTACCCAGCGCGGCCCGATCGGCCCGCTGCCGCCCACCGGCCTCAAGGCGAAGTTCGAGTTCTCGGGCATCTTTCGCATGCACAATGGCCGAATCGCAGAGTGGCGGATGACATGGGATAATATGGCGATCCTGCGGGCGCTCGGCCACCTTCCGGCTGGCTGATGCCCGCCAGCCGCGCGACGCACTCTAGTGACCTGATTTCGACATGTTTCAAATCTCAAAATCAGGACACAAGCCCTTATCCGATGGGCTGCCGGTCCGGCCCGGCACTTGGGGAAACCCTGTCGCAGCGTCGGAGATGGGCAGGGCGTGGCCTAGTCGATGCGGCGGGCGACCGCCCTGAACAAGGTTGTGCAGACGACCAGGGCCGGATCGGCGGCGAGGTGGCGCCAGTCGTTTAGACCGGCAGCCACCGTCGGTTGATCTATGCCGGCATGGGCTATCATGTTGCCGCTGGTGGTTTCCAGCGCTGGCACGAAGATGCCGTCGACCACGGCAACCGCCTGTTCAGTGTGGCGCGCGTCGACATAGAGCGGCCGTGGCTCGACGCTGTCGACAAGGAAGCCTGCCGCCTGCAGCAGGGGAAACAGCCGGTGACCGATCCGGCCGTCGCCGCCCATCGCCGCCTGGGCCGCGAGCATGCCGCCGAAAACCCTGCGTGCCGCGTCGGTGGCGGGGTAGAAGACGGTGGTGGCGTGGTCGGGTTCGGTGATGGTGATCGCGCCGCCGGGGCGCAGCACGCGGTGCAGTTCGCGCAGGGCGGTGGCGGGATCACCGCAATGCTCCAGCACGAAGTTCACGAACACGTTGTCGAACGACCCCGCCTCGAACGGCAGGGCAAGCAGGTCGGCGTGCCGGAAGCGGGCGGACGTGATGCCGGCCGTGGCGGCACGGTCACGTGCGCGGGCGAGCGAGGCTTCCGAGATGTCGATGCCGGTGAAGCGCGCGCCGGGGCTGCGCCGGGCGAGCACCACGGTTTGTGCGCCGACGCCGCAGCCGGCCTCCAGCACCTCCGCGCCGTCGGCAAAGACGATGCCATCGTGCAGCAGGTCTTCCAGCAGGCCGGCCTGCACGCCGAGGCGGGTGGCCTCGGCAGGGGAATAGCCGCGCAGATAGGCCGTCATCGGTTGTCTCCTCATCATGCCGCAACGGTCACGCGCTGCCCGAGGCGGGCGCGGTCATAGACCTGGAGGTTGCACAGCGCGGCGGCGAGCACCGGCACGGCGACCCCGTGGCGATCGGCCTTGGCCACCATGTCGCCGATGGTGTGTTCGGCCTCAGTGGGTCTGCCCTGCTCCATGTCAACCAGGATCGAGGGGCCGTAGGCTGAGTCTCGCTGGGCGAAAAGACCCCGCACCATGTCCGCCACGCCGTCGGGAAGGGCATGGCCATGGACCGTGGCGACGCGACCGGTTTCGTCCAGCGCGGTGTCGACCAGGCGCCGCGCGGTGGGGGCCGCCGCGATGTCGCCGGCGCGTGACCGGCAGAGGGTCGCCACGGCGGCTACCGCGCTGAACGCCGCGAACTTGGTCCACATCGCATCGACCACGGTCTCGGACAGGCTCACCTTTACGCCAGCGGACGCAAAATCTTGCGCGATCCGGGTGCAACGCTCCGAGCCGGATCCATCCGGCTCGCCAAAGGCGGTCATGTCGATCTTGACCGGCGATTGCACGACCTCGCCGTGCGGGCCGAGTGCAGCATTGACTGCGGTCAGGCCGCCCAGCACTGGGGCCGGGCCAAAGCGCTCGGTGAGCATCTCGAGATGCCGGACGCCATTGAGAAAGGGCAGGATGGCGCTGCCTGGGCCCACCGCCGGCGCGATCGCCGCGATGGCGTCCGGCAGGTCATAGGCCTTGCAGCACAGCAGCACGACGTCGTAGGGCGTGGCGATGCCACTGGCCTGCACGGTCTTCACCGCTATGCGCGTCTCACCCTCATGTGCCTTCAGCACCAAGCCATGCTCGGCAAGCTGCTTGGCGCGGCGGGGGCGAACGAGGAAGGCGACATCGGCGCCGGCCTGGGCCAGCTTGCCGCCGAAATATCCGCCGATGGCGCCGGCGCCGAGGACAAGGTAGCGCATGGGGATTCTCCCTGGATGGATTGACGATGGGCGGAGTGGGCGTCGTGGTCGGTCACAGCGCGATCAGGGCGAGACTTGTGGACGAGAGCACGGCTGCCGTGGCAAGCAGGAACAGGGGATGCCGTTGCAGGGGCCAGTTCCGTTGGGTGCTGCGCGGCGACGGCCAGTTCGGGTGCCGATAGGTCCCCGTCAGTCGCTGCTCCCGCGTTCGCTGTCGACCCTGGCATTGGCCGCCCTCCACCTGATCTGTCGCAGGCTAAACGCGGGGTGGCGTTCAGATCATTGGGCGCGTTCTGAATTGTTCTGAAGCATGAGTGCTGGCGGGTGGCTTGCCGCTGTTGAGACTTTCAAGCCTCGGGCACACCGACGCGCTGGAGTCCTTGGTACAACGCCTGCAGGGCGCCCGTAGTCTTCACAAGGCGATTTTGGTCAAACTCGATGTGCTTGCGCACCCAGGCGACGGACATTCCCGGTGCCATGCCAAGCAAGCTCCGCACCACGTCGCGGCCCTCGTCCACGCGGCCGAGCATGCCCAGGCTGGCGGCACGGTAGCGCAGGGCGGGGCCGAACCGCGGCTCATCGAGGAGCAGCCGGCCGCTCGACACGATGACGGCCTCATGGTCACCGGCATAGAAATGTCTGATGACGCGGCCATGGGTGTACGCCGGCCCCTGGTCGAGCGGGTTGAGGCGATCGGCGCAGGCAAGGCTGGACGCGGCAGCGCCGGTGTCTCCGGCATAAGCCTGGAAGACGCTGAGCATGCGCCAGGCGGCCGCGCTGCTTGGGTTGAGCGTGAGCGATTCTTCGATCATTGCGATGCCGCCGTCGAGGTCGCTGCCCCTGGTGCCGACAAGGGTGGTGACCAAAAGCAGAACTTCGGCATCGTCGCGGGCGAGCGCGTGTGCGGTTTGGGCAATGGCAAGCATATCGCGCACCACGGGGTCGTCGGCATGCGTCCAGCCCTGAGCAACGGTCCACTACAAACAGTTGGCCAGATGGGCATGGGCGAGCGCATAGCCGGGATCGATTGCCACGGCCCGACGCAGAAGCCTGACCGCCTCGTTCATGCGGGCATGGGTCCGTATGGCATACTGCGACAGGGCCTTCAGCAGCAGGTCGTAGGGTTGCGGCCGGCCCGGCTGCCGGCGCTGGGCATGGGCGATCTCCGCGGCGATAATGCGCGGCACGACGGCGGCGACAACTCGGCCGGTCATCCGGTCCTGCAGGTCGAATACATCCTCGGCGGCACTTTCGAACCGCTCGGTCCACAGCAGCAGTCCGGTTGGGGCAGTGCACAGGCGCACGAGCACGCGCAGCCGTCCGGCGCTGCTGCGTACGCTGCCGCCCACCACATAGCGCACGCCGAGCCGGCGCGCCGCCTCGCTGGCATCGGCCGGTTCGCGGGGCGGAACGATGACAAGGATGGAGCGCGTGCGCGCAAGTGCGGCTGCGAGTTCCTCGGCCACGGCATGGGCGAACGCCTGTTCCGCGGTGTTGCCGGCGAGGCAGGCGAAGTGCAAGACCGCGAGGGCAGGCGCGCCGGCCGGGCCGCTGTCGCCGGCCACCGTTGCCGCGGCGCCATCGCGCAGCGCCAGCCGGTAGCCACGCCCCGGGACGGTCGCGATGGCATCAGTGCCGAGCGCCTTGCGCAAAGCGGAGACCTGCGCATGCAGGTTGTTCTCCTCCACGACCACCCGCGACCAGACCTGACCGAGCAGCGCATCCTTGGTGACCAGTTGGCCATCCGCGGCCGCCAGCACCGCAAGAACGTCGAAGGCGCGCTCACCCAGCTCAACGGACACGCCATTATGGGTCAGGCTGCGTCCGTGCGTGTCGAGAAGGAACGGCCCGAAGGCGAAGGTCGGCTGGTTTGCCATCAGCTTGCTGACCCGCTCCCTTCCGCGTCACCGGTTCTCCAGGGTTGTTTCTGCGACACTTGTCTGGGACACTTGAAGGACGCTCGCCGGACGACGGTCCGTAGTTCCAGGAGAAGCGATGCGCGGGACGCGGCAGGTCCCGCGCCCTCAGGCCGGATGCACGCGGCGGATCAGCCTTCGCGCATGCCGGAAAGGCGCAAGCCTTCGTAGAACGAACTGGCCACGCCGGGCTGCTTGAAGATGTGGTTCATGTCTTCCTCGACGAAGCGGCGCGCCCAGCTGACGGTGAAGTCCGGCGCCACGTTGCGGATGCGCGCCACGACCTGGCGACCCTCCGCGACAGCGCCCAGCAACCCCAGGCTCGCGGCACGCCATCGCAGCGCGGGGATGAAGTTCGGTTGGTCAACCAGCAGCCTGCCGGTCGATCTGACCACCGCCTCGTGATCACCATCGCAGAAATGCGCGAGATAGTGGCCGTGGTTTGGCATCAGGCCGCGGTCGTGCGGATTCAGCCGGTCGGCCTGCTCCAGGCTCGCGAAGGTCGCCATGGGGTCGCCAGCATAGGATTGCAGCACCCCGAGCATCCGGTAGGCCACGGCATTGTTGGGATTGAGGTCGAGCGAGCGTTCGATCTGGGCGATGCCGGCATCCAGGTTGTTGCCCCGGCTGCAGACGATGACGCTGACCAGCAGGAGGATTTCCGGGTTCTCCGAGTCGAGCGCCAGTGCGGTATCGGCGCGCGCGACCATGTCGGCCACCATCGCGTCCTCGGCGTGCAGCCAGCCTTGGGCGACCATCCACCAGAGCGTGTAGGCCAAATGGGCATGGGCCAGTGCGTAGCCGGGGTTCAGCGCGACCGCCCGGCGCAATAGACTGATCGCCTCCGTCATGCTGGCGTGCGTTCGTATGGAATACTGCGACAGGGACCGCAGAAGGAGATCGTAGGGACGTGCCCGGCCTACCTGTCGCCGCTGAGCATTCTGGATCTCGGCGGCGATGATACGCGGCACGATCGCGGCGATGACGCGGGCCGTAACCCGGTCCTGTAGGGCGAAGACGTCGTCGGCGTTGGCCTCGAAGCGTTCGGCCCACAAAAGGTGGCCGGTCGTGGCCGCGCACAGGCGCACGAGGATGCGCAGGCGTCCGACGCTGTTGCGCACGCTGCCCTCCACCACGTAGCGAACGCCGAGCCGGTGCGCGTCCTCCCGGGCATCGGCTGGTCCGCCGGCAGCGCCAAAGCCCATCGGCGGCACGATGACGAGGAGGGAGCGGATGCGGCCGAGTGCCACGCCGAGCTCCTCGGCCAAGCCCTGGGCGAAACACTGCTCGGCAGCACCGCCGGCGATGCTGGCAAAGGGCAGCACGGCGACAGCGGGCCTGTCCGCCTGGGCATGCTCGCCGTCCATCGCCGGTGCGGTGGCGCCGGCCAACGCCAGGCGGTAGCCGCGGCCCGGAACGGTCGCGATTGCCTCCGCTCCCAGCGCCCTGCGCAGGGCGGTGATCTGCACGTGCAGGTTGTTCTCCGCAACGGCGACGCGCGACCAGACCTGGTCGAGCACCGTGTCCTTTGCCACCAACTTGCCATCGGCCGCGGCGAGCACCGCCAACACCTCGAGGGCCCGATCGCCCAGCACGACGCGATTGCCATCACGGGTCAGGCTTCGGTCGCGCGTATCGAGCCGGTATGGCCCGAAGGCAAGGACAGGCTGGTTGGTCATCGGCAGCCCTCAGCCAATTGGGTCCGCTGTTTCACGATACATAGGTAAGGCAACGCGGCCAAACGGCACCTGGCGCGGCGCGGGCAGGTGGCAGGCCGGGGGCCGCTCGCCGGTGGTGCGAATCAGGACCCAGCAAAGCTGGCTTCTGCGCAAAACATGAGTTGCCAAGGAAGAACTCCCTGAACAGCCGCACGCCTAAGGAGCATCTGTTGGCGTCGTGGCTTGGACGTTGCGTACCCCGGACAAAATGCATGGGTATTTGTTCAGGAGCCGCGGGCGAAGGCGCGTTGTCCTTCCCGGCATCGCTCTACGCTCCGGGGTGCGGGAGCCATTGACAAACCCCGGGCGGTTCACGCTGGCGGTTCCTCATCCTCCGCATCTATTCTGGTCGTGCCAACGATCGGCTTAAGCCCCGGACCGGGCGAGAGAATGTTTGGGGAGGTGTTGCCAGCGCCAATGGCCAAGCAGGAGGACATTGTCTTCGGGCCATTCCGGCTCGATCGGCAGGGCCGCACCCTTTCCCGCAACGGGGTGCCAATGCAGCTGCATGGACGCGCCCTTGATGTCCTGGTCGTGCTCGCTGGCGCAGCCGGTGGATTGGTCAGCAAGAACGAGTTGCTGGACCGGGTTTGGTCTACCGTGACCGTCGCTGAGAACAACCTGCAGAAGCAGATCTCGACGCTGCGCAAGGCGCTTGGGGATGATGTCATCATCACGGCCCCCGGGCGCGGCTACCGGCTCGCGGTGCCGTTGCCCGGAGCCGACACTGCGTCGGTCGCCGATGGCCCTGCCGGCAAGGCATCCATCGCAGTGCTGCCATTCGTCAACATGAGCGGCGATCCCGAGCAGGAGTATTTTGCGGATGGCATCGTGGACGACATCACCACCGCACTGTCGCGGACCGGCTGGCTGCTCATTATCGCCCGCGCGTCCGCGTTCACGTACAAGGGGCGCTCCGTGGATGTCAGACAGGTGGGTCATGAGCTTGGCGCGCGCTACATCCTCCAGGGCAGCATCCGCAAATCGGCGAGCCGCGTTCGCATCACGGGCCAGTTGATCGACGCCGCGAGCGGGCTTCACGTTTGGGCCGACCGCTTCGACGCCGACATGGTCGACATATTCGACCTCCAGGATCGGATCACCGAAAGTATCGTTGGCGCGATCGAGCCGAATTTGCAGCGCGCCGAAATCGCCCGCGTCATGGCGAAACCGACCGAGAGCCAGGATGCGTATGACTTCTACCTTCGTGCGTTGCCGCATTACCGCGCCCATTCCCGCCAAGGCCTCGACACCGCAATCGCGCTGCTGAGCCGGGCGCTTGAAGTCGACCCGAGTTACGCCCGGGCAAAGGCGCAATTGGCGGCGGCCTATCTTATGCGGATCGAGCAAGGATGGGGTGTTCCCGCCGATCAAGATGTCGCCCTGGCGTTGGCGCGTGACGCTCTCGCTGCCGGCAGCGACGATCCTCAAGTCCTGGCCACGGCCGGCGTCGCATTTGCGCAGGTCGGGGACCACGCCAGTTCGCTCACACCTCTGAACCGGGCGATCAGCCTGCATCCCTATGACACGACGGGGCTTCACTACCTTGGACTGGCCTATCTCCAGGCCGGGGACGGGGTGACGGCAATCGGCCATTTCGAGCGCGCGATCCGCCTCAGTCCGCTCGATCCCGAGATCGGCAGGCGATTGGGATGTCTCGGCATCGCCTACCTTATGGTAGGGCGCTACGACGACGCCGCCACGGTGCTTCACCGTGCCACCAAGGAGCATCCGACCGTCAAATGGATCCATCGGCACCTGATCCACGCACTGGTCCGAGTAGGTCGATTGGACGATGCGCGATCCGCTGCGGCCAGCCTGCTCCGATACGATCCCGGTCATCGCATCGGTCCGCTGCCGACGACGAACTATACCAAGGCGTTGAACGAGGATCGGCACAGGGCGTTGCGCGCCGCAGGCATTCCGGAATAGTGCCCCCGAGCGCTGCGGCGCTCGACTGACGAGCGCTGAGCAAAGGGTGCATGCCACCATTCCGCGGAGTTGCCGTTTCAGACGAATTCAGGTCGACGGCAAAGCTCTGAAGACCCGCCCGGCCTATTGTCCGACGGTCATATTCGGGGGTACGCCACATGGTCCGCCAGGCATTCATACCGACAAGCCCGCGATTTCTGGTGCTCGGCGCCGGCGCCATCGGGGGGTATTTCGGCGGAAAGCTTGCCCAAAGCGGGCTTGCCGTCGAATTCCTCGTTCGCCCCAAACGTGCGGCGCACCTGGCCAAGAATGGGCTGGTGTTGAAGACGCACGAAGGCGAGAGCCGGAGCATCGTGAGGACGCGCCTGGCTGGCGAGGTCGAGCCGAGCTACGATTGCATACTATTGTGCTGCAAAGCCTATGATCTGCATGCCGCCATTGACGCGATTGCTCCGGCAATCCGGCCCGAAACGTCGATCCTGCCGTTCCTCAACGGTGTGAAGCATCTAGATGTGCTCGGAAGCCGCTTTCCGGGCCAGGTGCTTGGCGGGCTGACGGCGGTCAATGCCGCACTCGGGAGCGACGGCGCGATTGTGCAATCGGCTGTGAAGGTCGACATGACGGCGTTTGGCGAACTCGATGGAACCCGTTCGGACCGCTGTGTGGCGATCGAGCAGGCTTTCGCAATGGCGGGGCTGAAGGCAACCCTCGGCACGACCGTCCTGGCCTCGATGTGGACGAAGTTCGCGGCGTTCTGCGCGATCGCGTCGATCGTCACTCTCTGTCGGTCGCGTGCAGGAGGCATTGCGGCCGCACCGGCGTCCAGCGCCTTCGTCGCCGCCGCCATCGATGAATGCCGTCGGGTCGTCACGGCCTATGGCTACGACCTTCCCGGCGGGATACGCGAGATTATCGCAGGCCTCTTCACGCTCCCGGAGTCGCGCTACGGCCCCTCGATTCTCTTCGACATGGAAGAGGGAAGGCCGACCGAGGCCGAGCACACCATCGGCGACATGGTCGAGAAGGCCATGCTGGCCGGCGTGAGCGCGCCTCTCAGTCTAGCGGCGCTCTGCAATCTCCAAGTGTATGAGGAGGGCGAGAGGAACCGCATTCCTGCTGATCGGAATTTCAGGACCTACATCTAGAGCGGAAGCCGCGGCTATCCGAGTTCGTTCGCAATCACCCAAAGATGGGAGACTACAGAATGCCTGCCTATTGGATTGTCGACGTGAATGTAACTGATGCCGCGCAATTTGCCCCCTACCGACAACAGGTTCCAGCGATCATTGCACGACACGGCGGAGAGTATCTGGTCGCTGGTGGTGTTCATGAAGTGACAGAAGGACCCTGGCAGCCCACGGTACTGGTGGTCTGCCGCTTCCCCGACCGCACCGCCATTCACGCATTTCTGAATGACCCTGACTATGCGCCGCTGAAGACGCTACGCCAGCAGATTGCGGCGACAAGCGCTGTAGCGGTAGACGGCATTGCCTGATCCAAGAGCTAGACCAGCGGCGCTGGATTGGCCGGATGAACCCCGATTGTAATCAGTCCCACCACTTCCAATGCCTGCGGCCAGACCGTCGCGAAGTTTGTCGACGACTGGGGTGTCGCCAACATCAACTCCCTGGTCATCAAGTTGAACGCAGTCTAATCCCATATTCATGAGGTTCGTCGCCCGCGGCAGCGCCATCTCAACTTCGCGTGTTGATCATGCTCATACCGGTCCCGATCGCAACCACGCCGGCTAGCAGGCCCCAGGACAGTTGTTCGTCCAACAGCATCGTTCCCGCTAGGAGCGTGTCCCTGTAACGGCTGAAATTTCTCGACAGCTTTTGTCTGGGATGATTCGCTTGGCTATGAGCAAGACGTTCCGTCCTTGGGCTGTCGACGATATCTGGCTTTTGCCTCCATCGGTGCAGGACTTTGTAC
>JANPIH010000018.1:0-15102 GCA_031424895.1 Rhodospirillales bacterium | reverse complement strand
CCCCCCCCACACGCCGCACACCCCCCTGGTTCCCGGCTTCCCCGTCGCCTACGTCGCCGCGCCGGACGCCGGCTCCCGCGCCGCGGTCACCCGCGTCCCCCGGACCGGCGAGGCCGGCACCCCCGCCAGCCTCGACGACCTGGTCGCCTGGGAACGCCACATCGACGCCACCCGCGACAATCCGGAGTCGATCCACGCCCGCCTCTCGGTCCCGGTCGCCTTCGCCGACGGTGCCGCCGCCGGCTACGGCTGGGGCCTGTCGCGCGGCCATCTGCACGGACGGTACATTGTCGGCCATGGCGGCGGCCTGCGCGGCTGGCGCAGCTGCCGCTTCTACGCGCCGGCCGAGCGCATGTCGGTCGTGGTGCTGTTCAACCACATGGCGGACCCCCGCGCCGCTGCGGACCAGGTCTTTGCTGCCGCCCTCGGTGAGGACACGCCGCCGATGGCAACCGGCAAGCAGGTCACGTGGGGCGGAAAATACCTCGACCCCGAAACCGGCCTTGCCACCCGCGTCGAAGCCCTGCCCAACGGCCAGGTGGCGCTGCACTTCGCCGGCCACCCGGAAATCGTGGCCCCCACGTCGGAAGGGGACCATGCCGGCGGCACGCTGCGCCTGCGGCCCGAGGGCGACCGGCTGCGCATGATCCGCGGCACCGACAACATCGATACGCTGCTGGAGCCCATCGCCGGCGACGCCCGGACAGACATCGAGGGCACCTACCGCTCCGCCGAATGGGGCACGGACCTCACCATCGCGCTCTCCGGCGGGGTGCCCTACATCGCCTGCTCCGGCGAACTGGGCGAAGGTGCCATGGTGCCGCTGGTCCCGTATGCCGCCGACACCTGGCTGATGCCCTGCCCGCGCGCGCTGGATTTTTCGGCCCCTGGCGACTGGACCCTGTCCTTCCACCGCGAGGCCGGGCGCATCACCGGCCTGCGCATGGGCTGCTGGCTGGCCCGCCGGATCGACTACGTGCGGATCTAGGCTTCGATGGGCCGCACCGCCAGCACGTCGCAGGGCAGGGTGGCCAGCAGCGCCTCGGCGGTGCTGCCCAGCAGCAGGTTGGCCGCCCCGGTCAGCCCCATCGTGCCCACCACCACCAGCTCCGCCCGGCTGCGCGAAGCCGCGGCCGCCACCACCGCCATCGGCTGGCCGGTCTCCACCACGATCTCGGTGGCGGCCGGAGCCATGCGCCCGTCGGCGGTCAGGCGGCCCAGGCTGGCGGCCACCATGTCGTTCACCCGCGCCCGCTGCTCCGCCGCCTCGGTCGGCGGGATGGAGGTGGCGCGCGCATGCACCACGGTCAACGTCACCTGCGCCATCGCCTCGTTCGGCAGCAGCCGCAGCGCCAGTTCCAGTGCCTTGCGCGACGGCAGGGACAGGTCCACGGCAACGAGGATCCGGCGATAATCCTGCCGCGCCCGCCGGCGCACCACCAGCACGGGGCAGGGGGCATGACGCACCACCGTATGCAGCACCGACGAACGAAAGATCTGCACCAGCAGGTCGGAATGCGGCGCAGCGAGCACCACCATCCGGCTGGCCTTTTCCTTGGCTGCCTGCACGATCGCCTGGCCGACCTCGCCGCCGCGCGGCAGCGGTGTCACTTTAAGCCCCTCGGGCAGCCCCGCCTCGGCCAATTCGTCGCGCAATGCCTCGGTTGCCCGGCTAAGGGCCGCTTCATGCTGCGGGCCGGACATCAGGTCGCGGCTGACGACGTGCAGCACGTCAAGCCCGTCCCCACTTCCCATGGCCAGGAGCGCGGCCCGGGCGAGCGCGCGGTCGGCATGCGGCGAGAGATCGGTGGCAAGCAGGATCGCGGACATCGTGTTCCTTCCCGGGGGCGTTGGCGGGAACATAGCATGCCACCATTGGCGCAGGGGCACCTTGACCTGCCGCAAGGCGAATCCATCACAAGAGGCGGCGCGATGGTGCCGACCCCTCCACCGGCCGCGCCGGGCATGTCATGTTCATCTTTGTCCGGTATGGTGGCGGCCATGCAGCGTCCCGGGCATGGCTGCGAAACCAACAGGATGCACGCGCGCACATGCGGATCTCGATTTTCGGCGTCGGCTATGTCGGCGCCGTCTCCAGCGCCTGCCTTGCCTCCCTCGGCCACGAGGTGGTGGCGGTCGATGTCGCGCCCGACAAGGTGGCGCTGGTCAATGCCGGCCGCTCGCCGATCGTCGAGGAGGCGATCGACGGGCTGATCGCCGATGCCGTGGCCTCCGGCCGGCTGCGCGCCACCACCGACACGCAAGCGGCGGTGGCGGCCACCGAGGTGTCGTTCATCTCGGTCGGAACGCCGAGTGCGCCCGACGGCAGCGTGTCGATGGGCGCGGTGCGGGCGGTGCTGGCCGACATCGGGCGGGCGATGAGGGGCAAGGCGGAGCGCGGCAAGGCAGGCCATACGGTGGTGATGCGCTCGACGGTGCCGCCGGGCACCGCGGAGGAGATTGCGATCCCGATCCTGGAGGCGGAATCCGGCCTCTCCTGCGGTGCGGGCTTTCACTATTATTCCAACCCCGAGTTCCTGCGCGAAGGCTCCTCGGTGAAGGATTTCCACGCGCCGCCGTTCACCCTGGTCGGTGCCGCCGAGGGGGACGACGCGGCGGTGGTGCGCGCGATCTATGCCAGCATCGATGCCGCGGTGCATGTGGCGCCGTTCCGCGTGTCGGAAAGCACCAAGTATCTGTCCAACGTGTTCCACGCGGTGAAGCTGGCTTTCGCCAACGAGGCCGGCGCGATCCTGTCGGCGCACGGTGTCGATGCCCGCGCGGCCTTCCGGCTGTTCTGTGAGGACCGGGTGCTGAACATCTCGACCGCCTATCTGCGGCCGGGCTTCGCCTTCGGTGGGTCCTGCCTGCCGAAGGACATCCGCAGCTTCCTGGCGTTGGCCGCCAGCCGCGACGTGGCCGCACCGTTCCTGCGCCAGGTGCTGCCGGGTAATCAGGCGATCATCGACCGGGCGTTCGAGATGGTGGCGGCCCACGGCCGGCAGAAGGTCGCGCTGTTCGGATTGGCGTTCAAGCCGGGGACGGACGATTTGCGCGAATCGCCGTTCGTGCTGTTGGCCGAGAGGCTGCTGGGGCGGGGCTACGAGCTGCGCATCCATGATCGCCACGTGCAGACGGCGCGGCTGACCGGGGCCAACCGCGCCTATATCGAACGCGAGATCCCGCATCTGGAACGGCTGCTGGCGGCGACGCCGGGCGAGGCGCTGGAGGAGGCGGGGCTGGCGATCGTCGGCCATATCGGCGCGGAGGATCGGCCGGCGCTGTTCGCGGCGCTGGCAGGCAAGCGGGTGATTGATCTCGCCGGCATCGCCGATTTGGCCGCGCTTCCGGGTGTGGCCTACCAGGGCTTCTGCTGGTGACGAAGTTCCGGCCGCGGTTGCTGTTCGTCAGCCCGCGCTTCCTGTTCCCGACCGACGAGGGAGGCAAGATCCGCACCGCCAACATCCTGCGCCAGATGAAGGGCGGGATGTTCGAGGTGACGCTGGCTTCCCCCGCGCCGCCCGATTCCGACCGCTTCGCCGTGGAGACGATGGGCGCGTGCGACCATTTCCTGTCCTGGCCGGCGACCCCGCCGTCGCGGCTGGCGCGGCTGCTGGCTTTGCCAGGGCGCATCCCGGTCTCGGCGGCGAGCGATCGTTCGGTGGCAGGTGCCCAGGTGGTGGCCGCCGCCATCGCCGAGCGGCCCGATGTGGTGGTGGTCGATTTCCCCCATGCCGACGTGTTGGTGCCCGGCGCGTTGCCGCGGGCGAGCGTGATGTTCACGCACAACGTGGAAGCCGAGATCTTCGAGCGCCATGCGCGGCTGGCGCGCGGGGTGTGGCGGCCGGTCTGGGCCGACCAGGCGCGCAAGATGCGCCGGTTCGAGGCGGCAGTGCTGGCGCGCTATGGCAGGGTGATCGCCGTGTCGGAGCGCGATGCCAAGGCGCTGCATGCGCGCTATGGCCACCCCGCGATCGAAGCGATCGAGACGGGGGTCGACCTCGATTACTTTGCCATGGTGCCTGCCGATGCGGCGCCCCCGGTGGCACCCGATGGCGGCACGATCGTGTTCACCGGGGTGATGGACAGCCCGGCCAACACCGACGGGATCGCGTTCCTAATGGACGAGATCTGGCCGCTGGTGCTGCGCGAGCGGCCAGCGGCGCGGGCGTTGATCGTGGGGCGCAATCCGCAGGCGGCGTTGGTCGAGGCGGTGAAGGCGCGCGGGCTGGCCTGGACGGTGACCGGCTCGGTGCCCGATATCCGGCCGCATGTGGCGCTGGGGCATGTGATGGTGATCCCGCTTCGGGTGGGTAGCGGCACGCGCATCAAGGCGTTCGAGGCAATGGCGATGGGCCGCCCCGTCGTGTCGACCAGCGTGGGCATCGAGGGGCTGGACATCGTGCCGGAGGCGCATTTCCTGCCGGCCGACACGGCGGAGGATTTCGCCGTCGCCATCCTGCGGCTGCTGGCCGACCCCGCGGAGCGGGCGCGCCTGGCGCAGGCAGGGCGGGCGCGGCTGGAGGCGCGGTTCTCCTGGGCGCATGTGGCGCGACAGTTCGAAGCAATCTGTGCGCGCGCCATGCAAAGGCCGTAGGTGCGAACACAAGAACAAGAACAGGCAAGGCCAGGGCTCTGCCCTGGACCCGCAAAGGGCCGGCGGCCCTTTGATCCCGATTCATAAAGAGCACGAGGTCCAGGGGCTCGGCCCCTGGCGGGTCTGGGCGGAGCCCAGCCTGCTTGAATTCGTGCTGTCAAGGCAGATTTCAAGAATTAATATTGATGTATATTTCACCAAATTTATGGGTGATTACCGTATTATCTGGTAGAAACGAAGCGATGGTGTAATCGCTCGCATCTTGGACTGTCGCGCTTTCGTGTCGCATGAGGGTCTGTTACGCTCGACGCTATCTAGGCGCTTCGGCATGGCCTGGGGCAAGCGAAGGACGCGCGGGCATGAGCTGGACCTCCACCCTGGGCGATTCCGCGATCCGGAACCGTGTGGACCAGGCCATCGCGGACAACAGCGTCGGCTATCAGGAGATGCTGGGGCTGTTCCAGGGTGCGGCGGCGGGCGGGATCAGCGCTGCCGAGTTCGCCGACCTGCAGGCGGTGTACACCAACGCCCGCACGATGTTCGACAGCGACTATCTGCGCGCGATCAGCTTCGGCGTGATCTATGCCAACCCGGCCAACGCCAAGTGGTGGGGCGGGGCCAAGGCGCAGGCGAACGTGGTCGAGCTTGGCAACATGACCGCGGGGATGACGGAGCAGAAGGCCGGGCTGCTGGTCGAGAAGTGGTTCCTTGGCCGCGACCTGCCGATGCCCGTGGTCGGCGGCGACACCGCCAACAACAAGGCGTCTTCGGGTGTCTACAACTACGTGGTCGGCACTGGCCCGCTGTTCGTGGGCGGGGCCACGGCGGTGGACGTGAACCAGGGCAATGCGGGCACCTGCTATCTGGTGGCAGCATTGGGCTCGATCGCCCATGTCAACGCCGCCTACATCACCGACGCCTTCTTTGACAACGGCAACGGCACCTTCGGCGTGCGGTTCTACCTGAACGACGCGCCGGTCTATGTGACCATCGACAAGAGCGTGCCGGTTTCGAACGGCAATACGATCGCGGTGAGCGGCAATGCCACGCGCAGCCCGGACGGGGAACTGTGGGTGACGCTGTACGAGAAGGCGTATGCGCAGCTCAACACCCAGGCCGACATCAACAACACGAAGAACTGGGCGGGGGAGAACAGCTATCAGACGGTGGAGGGCGGCTGGGCCAACCCGATCCGGCAGATCACCAACCAGACCTATAAATACTATTCCAGCTATTATGGCGGGGTGCCGGACAACTATAAGTCGGGCGAGTTCACCGCGGCCGATCCGCTGACCTACAAGCAGACGATCGTCGACGCGCTGAACAGCGGCGCGATCGGCTGGCTTGGCTCCTTTGGGCAGACCACCGATGCGGGCAACGGCCTGCGCAACCTGGTTTCCGGCCATGCCTTCATGATCCTGGGCTACGAGGCGGGGACCGACCAGTTCGTCATTCGCAACCCGTGGGGCGGGGCGGGCGGCGGCTACAACGCCGAGTTCAAGATGACGATCGGCGAGTTCTGGAACACCAACGTCAAGGGCATCGTCGCGATCTCGGACCCCGCCTCGGCCCCGCCGCCATTCGGCTATTCGGTGGCGACGGCGGCCATCGCGGCCGCACCGGTGGGCGAGGGCGGCGAGGTGCTGTTCACGTTGACCCGCAGCGGCACCGGGACGGCCTCGACCGTCTATGTCGCCACCACCGGGATCACCGCCGGGGCGGGCGACTTCAAGGGGCTGAACAGGGTCGCGGTCAATTTCGCGGCCTACGAAACCACGGTGACGGTGCCGGTGGCCACCTTCACCGACAACCTCGCCGAGGAGACTGAGACGTTCCGGCTAGATGTGTATCAATCGGTCGCGGCGACCGCCAGCGTGGCCAACGCCGTGGCGCATGTGGCGGACAAGACGAGCCAGGCTTTCACCTATTCCGTCGCTTCCACGGCGGGCAGCGCCGGGGCGGCGGTGGTGGAGGGCGCGCCGGTGACGTTCACCGTGACCCGCAGCGGCAGCGGCGCCGCGTCTACGGTATACCTTTCGACCGCTGCCGGGACGGCGGGCAATACCGACATCACGGCGCTCAGCAAGACAGCGCTGGCCTTCGCGTCGTACGAGACCGTCAAGACGGTGACGGTGGCGACGGTGCAGGATTCGCTGGCGGAGGAGGTGGAGGCCTTCACGCTGGAGGTGCACGAATCGCCGGGTTCCACCGTGCCGGCGGCGACCGCGACGGGGCATGTGAAGGACGCGGCGCTGCCGACCTACGGCTACATCGTGCAGTCCTCGGCCGGCAGTGCGGCCGACGCGGTGACCGAGGGCGGGGCGATCACCTTCTCGATCTGGCGCAGCGGCAGCGGCACGGAATCCACCGTGCATCTGTCCACGCGCACCGCCTCGGCGGGCGGCGCGGACTTTGCCGGCTTCGAGGCGCGCGCCATTACCTTCGCGCCGTATCAGACGGTGGCGACCGTCACCGTGCCGACCAACCAGGATTGGTGGCTTGAATCGCCCGAGTATTTCCTGCTCGATCTCTACCTGCGGCCGAATGACAGCTTCTATGCCACCAGCGGCATCGGGTTCATGAAGGACAACCCGACGCTCGAATACAACTACACCATCGCCAACAACAGTCCGGAGGCCTCGCCGGTGGGCGAGGGCGGGCAGGTGGCGTTCACCGTCACGCGCAATGGCACCGGCACGGCATCGACGGTGTATCTCAGCACGTTGGCGGGCACGGCCGGTGCGGCCGACTATGCCGGGCTGGACAAGCTGCCGGTCGCCTTTGCCGAGTATGAGACGGTGAAGACGGTGACGGTGAACCTGCTGACGGACTCGGTGGCCGAGGGGACCGAGCATTTCTGGGTGAACCTGTACCGCAACATCGCCGATAGCGGCGAGTCCGGCTTCAGCCAGGCGTTCATCAAGAACGTCGCCGCGGCGAACTTCACCTATGCGGTTGCCAGCAGTGCCGGCGAGACTGCGGCGGCGGTGGGCGAGGGCGGCGGCATCACCTTCACCGTCACGCGCAGCGGCACCGGGGCGGCTTCGACCGTCTATGTCAGCACCGTCGGCTCCACCGCCGGCGCGGGCAGCGACTTCGAGGATCTGAACGCGCTGGCGGTGACGTTCAAGGACGACGAGACGGTTCGGACCGTGACGGTCGGGACCTACCAGGATACCCAGGTCGAGGGCGACGAGTATTTCTGGCTCGACCTCTTTACCAGCTATGCCGATAGCCAAACCGGTAGTTACGCCGCCTTCGCCAGAGGGCACATCCAGGACGTGGCGGCCACTGCGTTCAGCTATGCCGTCGCCAGCAACGCGACCCCTGGCTCCCCGGTGGGCGAGGGCGGCAGCGTCGTGTTCACCATCACGCGCAGCGGGACGGGGTCGGCCTCCACCGTCTATGTCGGCACCAGCGATTCCACCGCCTGGGCCGGCGCGGATTTCGAGGGGATTGCAGCGCAGGCGGTGACGTTTCGGGCAGACGAGACAGTCAAGACCGTGACGGTCGCGACCTATCAGGACACCGTGGTGGAGAACGCCGAGTATTTCTGGCTCGACCTCTACACCAGCTATGCCGACAGCCAGGCGGGCCTTTGGACCACCTATGCCAGCGGCTATATCGCCGATGTCGTGGTGGCCAGCTTCGACTATACGGTTTCAAGCAGCGCGCCAGCCAGTGCGCCGGTGGGTGAGGGCGCCAGCGTTACCTTCACCATCACGCGCAAGGGCACCGGGGCGGCCTCGACCGTTTATGTCAGCACCTCGGGTTCCACCGCACTGGAGGGGGTGGACTACAAAGGGCTGGCGGTGCAGCCGGTGGCGTTCGCGGCCGCCGAGACGGTTAAGACCGTGACGGTCGCTACTTTCCAGGACGCCGAGAACGAGGCGACGGAGACCTTCTGGCTGGATCTGTACAAAAGCCTTTCCGACAGCCAGTCCGGCACCTGGGCCACCTATGCCAGCGGCCATATCGCCAATGTCGCGGCGGTCAGCTTCGACTACACGGTTTCGAGCAGCGCGCCGGCCGGTGCGCCGATGGCCGAGGGCGGCAACGTCACCTTCACCATCACGCGCAGCGGCACCGGGGCGGAGTCGACCGTGTATGTCGCCACGTCGGATTCGTCTGCCTGGGGCGGGTACGACTTTGAACACCTTGACGGCGTGCCGGTGACCTTCGCGGCTGGCGAGACGGTGAATACGGTCACTGTCGCCACCTACCAGGATGGGGTCGCGGAGCCGAACGAGACCTTCTGGCTCGACCTCTACACCAGCTACGCCGACGTGCAGATCGGCAACTGGGCGACCTATGGCGCGGGGCATATCACTGACGCGGCAGCGGGCCCGGGCTTCACCTACACCATCGCCAGCAACACCAGCCCGACCGCGCCGGCGATCGAGGGCGGGGCGATCACCTTCACCATCACGCGCAGCGGCACCGGGGCGGAGTCCCTGGTCTATGTCGCCACCAGCGACGCCATCGCCTGGGCCGAGTTCGACTATACGGGCGTGTACTGGAACAGTCTCAGCTTTGCCGCCGACGAGACCATGCGCACCGTGACGGTGGCGACCCTCAATGACAGCTTCGTCGAGGGCGGCGAGTATTTCTGGCTCGACCTGTTCACCAGCGTCGCCGATGCGATTGCCGGCGACTGGTCGGCCACAGGGCCCGCCTACATCATGGACCTGCCTGGTGGCGCCCCGCCGCCGGCGGCATTGTCGGCGATGCCGCCCCCTGCACCGCCGGGCGAGGTCGGCGGCGTGCTGACCGCCGCCGACATCACCGCTGCCTCCTTCCGCGGCCATTCCGCGGGCGCCTTCGCCAATGACTTCGCTTTCGCCGCCATCAAGGCGGATGGCGCGGTGGTGACCTGGGGCCAGAAGGACAACGGCGGGGACAGTGCTGCGGTGGCGGCACAACTGACCAACGTGGTCGAGGTGTTCTCCAACACCTTCGCCTTCGCAGCACTGCGTGCCGACGGGTCGGTGGTGACCTGGGGCAATTCCGGCATGGGCGGGGACAGCACGGCGGTAGCCGCGGCGCTGGACGGCACCGTGGACGTGACCGGGATTTTCTCCACCAGCACCGCCTTCGCGGCACTGCGCGCCGATGGCAGCGTGGTGACCTGGGGCGACAAGAGCAATGGCGGCGGCAGCGCCGCGGTGGCGGGCGCACTCGGCGGCACGGTCGATGTCGTCAGCATCGCTTCCACCATGTCGGCCTTCGCGGCATTACGGCAGGACGGGTCGGTGAAGACCTGGGGGTTCGCGGCGTTCGGCGGCGACAGCAGCGCGGTGGCGACGCAGCTTTCCGGCGCGGTGCCGGTGGTGGGGCTGGCGGGGTCCGGCTCGGCCTTCGCGGCGCTGCGCCAGGACGGCTCGGTGGTCACCTGGGGCAATGCCGGCGATGGCGGCGACAGCAAGGCGGTGGCCGCGGCGCTGGACGGCACGATGGACGCGATCGGGCTGGCCGCCACCACCTCCGCCTTCGCCGCGATCCGTGCCAACGGGTCGGTGGTGACGTGGGGGGCGAACGAGGGCGGCGGCAACAGCACGGCGGTGGCGGCGCAGGTTGACGGCGCCATCGATGTCGTTGGCCTCGCCGCGACCGACCAGGCCTTCGCTGCGTGGCGGGCGGACGGGTCGGTGGTGGCGTGGGGCAATGCGGCGTCCGGCGGTTCCACTGCTGCTGTCGCGGCCGCACTCGACGGCACGGTGGATGTTGTCGGCCTGGCCGCCACCAGCTCCGCCTTCGCGGCGCTGCGGGCCGATGGCACCGTGGTATCCTGGGGCCATGGCCCATTCGGTGGCGAGCCGGGCGATGCGGGCCCGAGCTTGACCAACGTGGTCAGCCTGACGGCGACCGACCAGGCCTTCGCGGCCCTGCGCGGCGACGGATCGGTGGTCACCTGGGGCGGGTTCCTGGGCGGCGGCAACAGCGCGGATGTGAAGGCCCAGCTCGACGGCAAGGTCGGCGTGGTGCAGATCCTGGGCAGCAGCCAGGCTTTCGCGGCGCGACGCCAGGACGGCAGCGTGGTGAGCTGGGGGGACCAGTCGCTTGGCGGCGCGCAGGGTGCCGCCGCCGGCTCCCTCACCTCCGTCGCGCAGCTTGGCGATGGCGCATTCTACGCCATCGCGCCAGCCACCCAGTCGGTTGGCGAAAGTGGCGGCGTGGCCAGTTTCATCCTCACCCGCACCGGTGCATTGCCGGCTGAGACGATATTTGTGAGCACGACCGAGACGGAAGGGGCCACCAACACCGGCGACTATGTCGGCCTGGCCGGCAAGTCCTTCGCCTTCACGGCCGGGCAAACGGCACTGACGATCAATGTTTCCATCGTGAACGATGCCGTCGCGGAGAGTGCCGAGACATTCGGCCTCATCGTGCAGCGGATCCCGCTTGACCCGGCCAGTTTGTTCCTGGCCAAGGCGACCGCCACGATCATCGACGAGGACAATCTTGCCGTGGACGATGTTGCCGTCAGCTTGCCGGGCGACGAGTCTTTCGATCTCGGCGCCGGCAACGACACGGTGGTGTTCAGCCAGCCGATCGGCCAGTACCAGATCGGTATTCTCGACACCATCATCCGGGTGACCGGCCCCGACGGCTATGACGAATTGCGCAACGTCGAGCTGCTGAAGTTCGGCGCGTTCGCCGCGATCACGGCGGAGACGCTGCGCGGCCAGCCGGCGACCGATGCGCTCTACCAGAACCTGGATGCGGGCACGCTGAAGTTCGAGTTGCCTGCGCGCTATGTCGGGCCGGCCGCGCTGGACTACATCCTGCCGGCGACCAATGGCAACGACGTGCTCCAAGGCACATCGCGCAGAGACTTCGCCAACACGGGCGCGGGCAACGACGCGGCCAGCATGGGGGCCGGAGACGACGTGATCGACGGCGGCGGCGGCTCGAACTTCCTCACCGGCGGGCTGGGCCGCGACACGTTCTTCATCGATGGGCGCGACCTGGTTCCCGTATGGTCCTGCATCACCGACTGGCAGCCCGGGGAGGCACTGACGCTGTGGGGGTGGCGTGTTGGTGTGAGCCAAGCCGCGTGGTCCGAAAGCGACGGGCTGCCGGGCTATCTGGGTGCCACCATGTTTGCCGATATCGACGGCAATGGGCTGGTCGAAACCGCCATCACCTGGACCGGTGTGGGCAGGGTTACCCTGCCCACACCCACGGCGTTCGAAGTCAGCGGGATTGGGGTACTCTACTTCAATTGAGGGCCTTCTGCAGCACGGTCAGGCTTGGCAAACCTTGTGTGCTGTGACCTGAGCATGGCCCGGACGGCATGCCGATCGCTCGCCTCGCCGCCGCCATGGTGGTCGGCGGCGGGCAGCCCATCGGTCAGCTGAACCGCCAGGGGTCGACCAAGTCTGCGGTGCCGTGTCCGTCGCTGCGAGGGTCGACGGCCACGGCGGGCCCACCCGGCGCGATCTCGGGAATCGCGGTTCCGCCTTCGGGCCACGCCTGCACCCATTCGGTTACCGGGCCTGGCAGGCTAGGCAGCACGTCCGGCAAGAAGATGACGCCGTCCTGCGGCACGATCGCATCCTGTTGGGCGGCGGTGATCGGTGCTTCGACAGGGGTTGGCCCCGAGTTGCCCGCGACGTCATGGATGAAGACCGGAGCAATGGGCGAGGCCGGCACCTCCACCACGCCCTCAACCGGCGGGTCGCCTTCGATGGCCGGCAAGAGCTGGTTCACACGGCTTTCGACCGGTTGCACGTCGAGCGAAGGTGTTTCAGTGAGCGGTTGCCCGGCCGAGGGGGAGATGACCGGCAGCACTTCGACAGGCGCGATCGTGACCGGCGGTAACTCGGCAGGCGGCTGCCCGGCTGGAGCAGAGGCAGCTGGTGCCACTGTGACGGGCACTGCCGGAAGGGGAACCTCCGGCACGGAGGCTGGCGGGATGGGGGGTGCCTCGGCGGGGGGCACGACGGCTGGCGTTATGGCCACGGGCGTGACCATAACTGGGGGGGGCAGGCCTCCTGCGAGCGGATCGGTCGCAAGGATCGTGTTGCCCATGGCGCTGCCGGCTCCATTTACGATGTTCACCCAGCCATACAGCGCATTTCCAGTGACGCTCGCCGCCGCTTCGGTGAAGTTGCGTATGGCGGAGGCGCTGGGCGAGGCGAATGTGTTGACGATCGTGTTGCCCGTCACTGCGAGGCTGGATACCGGGTGCAGGTTGCCTTCCGCGCCGAAGGCGATGGCGGCGGGGTTCTGCGCACCCGGGCCTTTCTGGATGACGTTGTTCGAGATGGTTGCCACGCCACCATTGGGCAGGTCGATCTCGTAGCTTGCGTTCCCGCCCTCGCCGTCACCGATCGTGTTGTTGGTGATCGTGGTGCTGGCGGCCCGGCTCTTGATCTGGTGGCCGACGACGGCGCCGGTGACGGTGCTGCTGTCCACGGTAAACGTGCCGACGTTGTTGACGTAGATGTTGTGAGTCGTGCCCGTCCCATTGCCGTTCTTGTAGAAGTTCGAGCCGGTGATGGCGATGGCGCCCGCCGGATCGGAGGCGGCGAGAAGACCGTTTTCGTTGCCGTGGGCAGTGACGTTCTTCAGCGTGAGCTTGCCGCCTTCGTAGCGGATGGCGGCGCCGTTGCCGTCCTTTACTTTGGCGCCGGAGATGTCGAGGCCCGAGATGAGGACATCGATGCCGCTGGCGCCCGCGGTGATGATCGCCTTGCCGTTCGGCGGGGACGCGCTGGCCACCAGCTTCGCAGTGCCGCCCTGCGCTGCCAGCACCAGGTCGTGTCCGATGGCAATGAAGTCGTTCACATAGAGGCCTGGTTCGACGTTGACCGTATCGCCGGCCTTCGAGGCCGCGACGGCGGTTGCGATCGTTTTGAATGTTCCGCCCGTACCCACGGTGAGAACTGCCATTTTGGTGCTCCTTGTATGCAAGACTGGCCAATCCGGGCGCCGCATTGCGGCAACCGGCTACGCAGGGCTGGCGAATCAGCACAGGTGCCGCGCCAGCACGTGCAATGACCAATTAAAAAACGTCCAATGCAGCATCGGCGCTGCTTTGGTCGGCCGCTGCTTTGCTAAATCCCCTGACGATGGTGCGATATGCAGGAACGAGCCGGTGCATCGCCACTTTGTGCATTGTCGTCATTCAGGCCCACTGGCAGGCAGCGGGTGGAATCACTATTCGTGTGAGAGCCGTCCGCGTCAACCCAAAATGAGCGCATCATTGGCAGACAATTAAAAAAGCCATGAAAAAACTTCCTGATGGCATGCACTGGTCTGAGTGCATCACGAAAAAGAAATACTAAGAGTGTGACGATACAATAAAATTATGAATCTAATACCGAAATGGGGTGGCGGTGAGCTGTTTCGGAACGTCCGGCTGATGCAACGCAGGAAGCCGAACGGCAAAGCCATCGCACGGTGCGTGGCCAAGGTTGCAGGCTGGCGCGGAGTAGCCCATTTGTACGGTGATGGTGTCCGCGCTCAAGACCGGGCTGCTGCTGGTTGCCCTTCTGCTTCTCGTCCCGATCGTCATCGCCGCAGCGCGGCATGCGCGGCATGATGCCTGGGTGGATTGGTGGAATGCCGACCGGTCCAGCGCCGGATTGCTGCCCCCCGCATCGACCCATCCTGATGCCGTTGTGCGCGTATACGCCGCGCCGACGGTGCGCTGGCGGGGTATTTTTGCCGTCCATTGTTGGATCGTGTTGAAGCCCGAGGGGGCGGCGGCGTATACGCGATACGACTACACCGCCTGGGGTGCGCCCATCCGCACCAATGGCTTCGCCCCGGATGGGCGCTGGTTCGGGCGCGATCCGGAACTGATCTTCGCGGCCGACGGGGCTGAAGCCGCGGCGATTATCCCGCGCATGCAGGAGGCGGTCGTTGCCTATGCCTGGCGCAACCATGGCGACTACCGGGCGTGGCCGGGGCCCAATTCCAACACCTTCGTGGCCGCCGTCATGGATGCGGTGCCCGAGGCGACGCTGGCGCTGCCGCCGACGGCGGTTGGCAAGGACTTCCCCTATGACGGGCGGTGGCTGCGGGTGCTGCCGTCCGGGACCGACCTGCGCCTGACCTTGGGGGGCTATGCCGGGGTCACGCTGGGCTGGGTGCACGGCGTGGAGGTGAACTTCCTGGGCGCGGTGATCGGGTTGGATGTGCGCCGGCCGGCGATCAAGCTGCCGGGGCTTGGGCGGCTGGGGGTGCCGGCGGCAGGCAAGGAAGGAAGGTCTTCTTTTTCTGAAGAAAAAGAAGCAAAAAGACTTCGTTCATCAGGCCCGCTGGTAGTCACGCCCCGCTGGTAGTCACGCCCCGCTGGTAGTCACGCCCCGCTGGTAGTCACGCGACGTACCTGATGGGGTGAAAGTTTTTTGGTTCTTTTTTCGTAACTGCCCAGGTCCGTCTGGCGCAGATTTTCATTGACGTGAGACGACGCGGCGTGAGTCAAGGTTGGGATGCCGTTGCACCCCGCCCCGATGACGATAGCTGAGCTTCTTGCTGTGGTTTCGTCGCAG
>JANPIH010000017.1:0-29427 GCA_031424895.1 Rhodospirillales bacterium | reverse complement strand
GCGAGAATGATGCGGGGCCGGTTGGCCAGCGCCCGGGCGATGGCGACGCGCTGCGCCTCCCCGCCCGAAAGGCGGGACGGCATCGCCTCGGCGCGGCGGCCGACGCCGAGGTGGTCGAGCAGGGCGCGAGCACGGCCGCGGGCTGTCGTGGTGTCGATGCCGGCCAGTGTCATGGCCAGGGCGACGTTGTCGATCGCGGTGAGAAACGGCAGCAGGTTGTGGAACTGGAAGATGAAGCCGATCCGCTCGCGGCGAAGGCGACGCAGGTCGGTGATCCGGTATGTGCCGTCCCAGACCAGGTCGTCCCCGAGCAGGAGGCGGCCGGAAGTGGGCTCCTGGATGCAGGCCACGAGGTTCAGCAGGGTCGACTTGCCGCTGCCGGAGGGGCCGCGCAGGCCCACGACCTCACCGGCTTCCACGGCAAGGTGGACATCGGCCAGCGCGCGCACCGCGGTGTAGCCCTGACCGAATGTCTTGCCGAGCCCCTCGGCGCGCACCAGTGCGGCAGGGATCGGGGCGGCGGGCATCAGCGCGGGGGGCACGCTCAGCCGCCGAGCGCCTGCTGCGGCTCGATGCGCAGCGCGGCGCGGATCGAGAGCAGGCTGGCGAGCAGGCAGATCACGCCGATCACCCCGGCCATGGCGGCGACTTCCGCCGGCCCGAGCGCCACCGTGCGCGGGAAACTGCCGCGCACCGCGAACACCCAGGCGACCGCGACCGCATAGCCGAGGCCGCCGAGCAGCAGCGCCTGCTGCAGCACCAGGGCGGCGATGGTGCGGTCGGGCGCGCCGATCAGCTTCAGGGTGGCGATCTCGCGCAGCTTGTCCATGGTCATAGTGTAGATGATGAGCGCGATGATCACCGCGCTGACGAACAGCAACACGACGGTGAACAGGCCAAGCTGCATGCGCGCACGCTGGACCAGCGACCGGGTCAGCAGGTCGGACTGCTCGGCATCGGTCAGCGCGCCGAGGTGCTTCCAGCGGCGGACGGTGTCGGCCACGGCGGCGGCGTCCGCACCTGGGTGCAGCCGGGCGATGACGGCGTTGATCGTGTCGGTCCCGCCGGGGGGCGCGCCGGCGGCGGCGGCGCGGCGGGCGGCGGGCGGGGCGAGCTTGAACTGGAGGTCCTGGCTGTCGCGCAGGTGGATGAAGCCGAGCGGGTCGCCGCCCGTGGAAACCAGGCCGGTGGTGGTGCCGACCACGCGGTAGCGGTCGCCGCCGAGCAGCAGGGTGGCGCCGGGGGCGAGGCCAGCGCGGCGGTCGGCGACCAGTTCGAAGCGGGCACCGCCAAGCGCGCGGCCCTCGGTAATCACGGCGGGTCCACCGGGGCGGCCAGGCTCATGGCCGATCAGCTGCATGCGGATGCGGCCGTGCGGCGCCGCGGCCTCCACAGTGCGCAGGGTGATGCTGCCGGCCTGCGAAACGCCGGGCAGGCGCTGAACGATGCCGCGGGCGTCGCCGGGCAGGCGGGAGGCCTCGGCAAATGGCCCGCGCGTGCCGGACTCGATCACCCAGAGATCGGCGGCCATCGCGCGGGACAGCGCCAGCGCCTCGGACACCACACCCTGGTAGATGCCGACCATCGACAGCGCGACGCCCATCAACAGGCCCAGACCGAGGCAGGTCAGCAGGAAACGGCCGAGCTTGTGGCGGATATCGGCCAGCGCCAGGTTCATGGGCGCGCGCTCATCAAGCGTGCGTCACGGCGCGGCGACGCGCGCGGCGCGGCCGATGGCGAAGCCGTCGCCGGGGCGGGTGGCCACGGGCACGTCGTCGGGCAGGCCGTCGGTGATAGCCAGCTGCGCGTTCATCAGGCGGGCGGCGAAGCGGACGCGGCGCTGGGCGAGGCGACCCGCCTCGACCGTCCAGACGGTGCCGGAGACGCCGTCGAACCCGTGCACCGCCGCCTCCGGCACCAGGCGGGCACGCGGCAGGCGCCCGGTTTCGATCACCACCTCCGCCTGTTCGCCGATCACCGGGGTGATGGGGCAGGCGCGGCACCGTACGTGAACGCGCCGCTCCTCCGTGACGCGGTCGGCCTCCAGCCCGATGCGGGCAACCTCGGCCTGCATCGGGGCGTCGGGGCGGCTGCGCAGGGTGACGCGGGCGGGCTGGCCGAGGGCGAGGGCGCCGGCGCGGCCCTCGTCGACATAAGCCAGCGTCCAGAGCGTCTCCGGGGCAACCAGGGTGAACACCGGCTCGCCGGGATTGAGCGCGGTGCCGGGCTCGCGGGTGCGGGCGATCACCAGGGCGTCGAAGGGGGCGGTCAGCGTGTGCTTGGCCAGCGTGGTGCGCTCGGCCTGGAGGTTGGCCTGCGCCTCGGCCTGGGCGGCGTGGGCGACGGCGGCGTCGGCGCGGTTGACGCCCAGGTCGGCCTGGGCGGAGGTGGCCTCGGTCTCGGCCAGTTCGGCGGCCTCCGCGCTGCCGGCGCCACGGGTCGCTAGGTCGCGGCGGCGCTGGGCGGTGGCGCGCTTCTGGGCGAGCTGGGCCTCGGCGCGTTCGCGCTGCGCCTCCGCGCGGGCGGCGGCGGCCTGGGCCGACAGCACGGCCGCCTCGGCGCGCGCCAGGCGGGCCTGCTGGCTGGCGGCGTTGATGCGGGCAAGGACCGTCCCTGCCGCGACATGGTCGCCGTGATCGGCCAGCACCGCGATCAGGGTGCCGGGAACCTCGAAACCGACTCGGGCCAGCACCCGGGCCTCCACCGCGCCGAGGCCGAAGACCGTCACGGGCACGTCCAGCGCCACCGGTGCCGTATCGACCGACAGCGGGCGCTGGGTGATGAACCATCCTGCCGCGCCCGCACCTGCGCCGAGTGCAGCCACGAGCAGGAGAAGGCGCGCGCGCATGATGGGCCGGTCAGGCCGGCCGGTTAGTGGTCGGGCAGGTGTTCATGCCGAGCAGCGAGTAAAGCGGGCAGAAACTGACCGCCGCGGTCGCCAGCGGCACGATGCCCATGAAGCCCCACCAGCCGATGGTGCCCATCAGGGCGAGGCCAATCAGCGCGAGGCCGGCGACAACGCGTAAGAGGCGGTCGATGCCGCCGACATTGCGGGTCATGGGTCGTTTCCTTGAAGGAGCCTGGAAGCCGGAGGCAACATGGCCCGGAGACAACCGCATCGCATTGATGCACATCAAGCCGTGCGGCTGGCGGCCTGTGCGGCCCAGGCGAGGATCTGCTGCTTCACCATCGCGCCGGGCTGGCGCGCCACCTCCCGCCCGCCGGCGAACAGGGCCAGGGTGGGGATGCTGCTGATCTGCAGTTCCTGGGCCAGCGCCGGCGCCTCCTCGGTGGAGACCTTGACCAGGCGCATGCCGGGTTCCAGTTCCTTTGCCGCCGCCTCGAAGGCCGGCGCCATGGCGCGGCAGGGGCCGCACCAGGAAGCCCAGAAATCCACCAGCAACGGAATGCCGGACAGACGGGCATGGCGGCGGAAGCGCTCCTCCGACAGCGATACCGGCTTGCCGTCGAACAGCGCCGCGCGGCAGGCGCCGCAGCGCGCCGCGTCGGCACGGTCGAGGCGAACGCGGTTGGCCGCGTCGCAGTGCGGGCAGACGACGTGGACGGGCTCGCTCACGACAGCGCCTCCGTGCTGCGGGTGCGGACCGGTACCTTGAGGTAACGCACGCCGTTCGCCTCCGCCTCCGGGAAGCGCCCGGCGCGGATGTTGACCTGGATCGACGGCAACAGAAGCAGCGGGGCGGCGAGCGTGGCGTCGCGGCCGATGCGGAAGGCCACGAACGCGTCCTCGGTGATGCCGTCCTTCACATGCGGGTTCCGGGCGCGCTGCTCGCCGACCGTGGTCTGCCAGGCGTAGGTGTCGCGGCCCGGCGCCTTGTAGTCGTGGCACATCCAAAGCCGGGTCTCGGGCGGCAGCGACAGCAGGCGGCGGATGGAGCGGTAGAGCGTACGCGCGTCGCCGCCGGGGAAATCGGCGCGGGCGGTGCCGTAGTCGGGCATGAAGATGGTGTCGCCGACGAACACGTCCCCGCCGATGCGATAGGCGATGTCGGCCGGGGTGTGGCCGGGCAGGTGCATCACCTCGACCTCCAGCGCGCCCAGGACGAAGCGCTCGCCGTCCTTGAATAGAAGGTCGAAATCGGCGCCCTCGGGCCGGACATCGCGGGCGTCGAAGACGGGGCGGAAGATGCGCTGCACGTCCTTGATGTGCTCGCCGATGCCGATCGGCGCACCGGTCCTGGCTTTGATGTAAGGCGCGGCCGTCAGGTGGTCGGCATGGACGTGGGTTTCGAGAACGTGGCGGATCGTCACGCCCTCCTCGGCGGCGGCGGCCAGAAGGCGGTCGGCGAAGGCGGTGTCGGCAGTGCCGGAGCGGTTGTCCCAATCGAGCACCGGATCGATGACCGCGCCTTCCTTCGTCGCGAGGTCCCACACCAGATAGCTGATGGTGTTGGTCGGCTCGTCGAAAAAGGGGCGGATGACAGGGGTGGCCATGGTGTCCTCCCGGTGCTCTTTCGGGCGGCGCTGAACGCCTTCGCCTTAATGTAAGTTAATTCTTATTTATTGCAAGGTGAACTGAAGGCGAAGGCCCAGCGCATGCCTGTGCCGGGCCTGGGCGGCAACACTGCCGCGCGAGGGGGACCTTATGCTGGGGATGTGCAATAGGCGGACGAGCACGCGCGCGGGAGTTCCCGGGCGCATATTTGTCGCTGTCGCGATTGGAGGTTCCTGACCCTGCCTGCACCATGCCGACGCTCGTGCGGGCGACCGGGATGCCAATGCAGGCTTGGGCTGGTCGGCTGAAGACGCGCCGGCTACTCGGTGGTGAAGCCGCGGCGGGCAAAAACATCCTGGGCGGCCGGCGTGGCGAGGAACGCCAGGAAGCGGCGCGCGGCCGGGGTGTCGCCAGCGCGGGTGACGGCGAAGGGATAGGCGATTGGCCCGGTGAGGTCGGCGGGAAACACGGCGGCAACCGCCACCCCGCGCGCCACGGCGGCGTCGGTGGCATAGACGATGCCGAGCGGCGCCTCGCCGCGTTCCACCAGCAGCAGCGCGGCGCGCACGCTCTCCGCGCGGGCCAGTCGGGGTTCGATCGCGGCCCAAATGCCAAGGCGGGTCAGGGCGATGCGGGCATACATGCCGGCCGGAACGCTCGCGGGGTCGCCGGTGGCGAGGCGGCCGTTCGGGCCAAGCAGGGCGGCGAGGTCCATGCCCGGGCCGATAGAGACCGCTGGCACCTGGCCAGTGGGGGCGATGAGGACGAGCCGGTTGCCGAGCACGATGCGCCGCGTGTCCGCGGCGATCAGGCCGCGGGCCTGCACCCAGTCCATCCATGAGTGGTCGGCCGAGGCAAAGATGCCCGCGGACGCGCCCTGGTCGATCTGGCGGGCGAGGGTGGAACTGGCGGCGAAGTTGAAGCGAGGGCGCGGCTCGCCGCGGGCCTCCCACAGCGCGCCGACATCCTGCATCGCCTCGGTGAGGCTCGCGGCCGCGAAGACCAGCAGGGTGTCGCGTGGCTGGGCGCGTGGCGGCGCCGCGGTGAGGAGAAGGGCAGCCAGGGCAAAAAGGAGGCATCGCATGCCATCGTTGTATCTTTCTGGGAATAGCGATGGCAAGCGTATTGCGGTCTGCGAAACGCGCGCGCGCGAGCCAGGCGGCATCAGGGATCGATGCCGTACTCGGCCAACTCCGGCGTCATCGCCTCGATGACGAAATCGACGAACGCGGCCGGCGCGTCGAGATAGAATTCGCGCTCCGAATAGGCACCTACATGTGCCGCAAGCCCGCGCGCTACGAACCACGCCGCCAGCCCATCGAGGGCGCGTTCTGGCGTATCGCTGAGGAACGAGACCTGGGACCGCGCCTTGTCCTCGTCGCGGTTGGCGGTGTCGCTGCGGCCGAACTGCAGGTCGATGTTCGTGCCCGGCTGGCGCAGCCAGATCGCCCGCTCGGTGCGGCGCAGCACCACGAAATCGAGCTGCGTGGTCAGCATATCGACCACCGTCTCGAACCAGGCGGGGTTCAGCCGGTTGGCCACATGGTTGAAGCGCATGGTCCGGCCTTCCTGCATCCGTGGGTGGCGCAGCATCCCCGCCCGCCTCCCGCCGGTCAATCGCCCCTTCCATCGCATTGACCCATCCCGGGCCCGACCCTAGCGTTCCCCGCGTCCGACACGTTCCCGTCCACGCCCAGCATCCGGAGTGCCCGATGGCCACGCACCGCTTCCGCCCCACACGCTACCACAACGTCATCGGCACCGCCGAGCCGTGCCTGCGCGTGGCCGACGGCGACACCATCATCGCCGACACACTGGACGCCGCGGGCCTCGACGCGAACGAAGCCCAGGCCTGGGAGCGTGGCAACCCGATGACCGGCCCGTTCTTCATTGAGGGTGCGGAGCCCGGCGACACGCTGGCCGTCCGCATCGACCGCCTCACCCCCAGCCGCGCCACCGGCTGGACCTACTCCCCCCTGGCCGTCTCCGTGCTCGACCCCGCCGCCATCGCCGACCGCCCGGCCAGCGAGCGCTCCGTGTGGGACATCAACGCCAATGCCGGCACGGTGCGGCTGCGCGAGCCCCCCAAAGGTCTGGAGGATTTCGCCCCGCCGCTCCTGCCGATGATCGGCTGCTTCGGCGTCGCCCCCGCGCGCGGCCAGGCGCTCTCGACCGCCACCAGCGCGCAGAACGGCGGCAACATGGACTACCGCCTGTTCGCCCCGGGCACGACGGCGTGGTTCCCGGTCTCGGTCCCCGGCGCGCTGTTCTACCTGGGCGACGGCCACGCCTGCCAGGGCGACGGCGAGATCGTCGGCACCGGCATCGAGACCTCCTTCGAGATGGAGGTCACGTTCCGCGTTCTGAAACGCACCATCACCTGGCCGCGCGGCGAGACCGCGGACGACATCTTCACCGTCGGCAACGCCCGCCCGCTCGACCAGGCGCTGCAACACGCCACCACCGAGATGCTGCGCTGGCTGGGCGAGGACTATGGCCTCGATGCCCGCGCCGCGAGCCACCTGATGGGCCAGGTGGTCCGCTACGATGTCGGCAACGTGTTCAACCCCGCCTACACCGTCGCATGCCGCATCGCGAAGCGGTGGCTGACAAAGCGTTAGAGCACGAAGGCGAGGCAGGGTGTCACCCTGGACCCACCAGGGGGCCGAGCCCCCTGGACCCTCAAACTATTGAGGTCCAGGGGGCTCGGCCCGTCGCGCGAAGGCGCGCGCCGGACCAGGCGGGTCTGGGCGGAGCCCGGCCTTCATTTTCTTCGCGCCTATACGACGCGCCCTCAGCCCAACTCGGCCCGCTCCATCGCCGCCCGCCGCAGCCGCTGCTTGGTCGCGGCATAGGCGGCGCCGTCGAGTGTTACCAGTTCCGCCGCCACCTCCGCGACCGCCGCGTCCAGCCCGTCGGCATCGGCCACGCCGTCGAGATACCCCACCACCGCCGCCCCCTCCGGGCCATAGAGCCGGGCGCGCAACGTCGCCTCGCTCAGCGCGGCGGGCGCAATCCGGTCGCGCGCCAGCTCCAGCCCAATCTGCGGCAGCGACAGCCCGATGGCGGTTTCGTTGAGGCCGATGCGGAACGCGCCGCGCACCCCGATGCGCACATCGCCGGTGAGCAGCAGCAACGCGCCGGCGGCAACCGCATGGCCGGTGCAGGCGAACACCAGCGGCTGCGGCAGCAGATACAGCCGCGACAGCAGCCGATAGCCCGCCGACGTCATCGCCGCGCGATCCTCGGCACTGCCGCCGCGGATCACCTTCAGGTCGAACCCGCCGCACAGCACGCCCGGCCCCCCCGGATAACCACCACCCTGGCGCCCGCCGCCCCGTCCAACCCCGCCTCGATCGCCTCCGCCATCGGCTGCGACAGGGCATTGGCCTTGCCGACGTCCAGCGTGAGCGTGGCGACGCCATCGCGGATGGCCAGGTCGACGTGGGATGCCATGCGCGTGCCCTTTGCAGTATGTGAGCGCGACTGCACCGGCGAACGCCTGATCCGTCAAGCTGCCCCTTCTGCCCGGCCGCCCGCCGCGCCATATTGCGTGAATGATCCCCTTGTCCGTCCTCGATCTCGCCCCCATCCCCGAAGGCAGCGATGCCGGCCAGGCGCTGCGCAACGCGCGCGACCTCGCGGGCCACGCGGAGGGGCTCGGCTATGCGCGCTACTGGATGGCGGAGCACCACAACATGCCGGGCATCGCCAGTGCCGCCACCGCCGTGGCGCTGGCGCATGTGGCGTCGGGCACCACCCGCATCCGCATCGGTGCCGGCGGCGTGATGCTGCCGAACCACGCGCCGCTGGCCATCGCCGAACAGTTTGGCACCCTTGCGGCACTGCACCCTGGCCGCATCGACCTCGGCGTCGGCCGTGCGCCCGGCAGCGACCAGGTCGCCGCCCGCGCCATGCGCCGCAGCCTGATCCAGGAGGACGACTTCCCACAGGATGTGATGGAGCTGATCAGCTACTTCCGTCCCGCGGAGCCCGGCCAGGCGCTCCAGGCCGTCCCCGGCGCGGGGCTCAACGTTCCCGTCTGGATTCTCGGCTCCAGCACCTACGGCGCGCAACTCGCCGCCGCCCTGGGCCTGCCCTACGCCTTCGCATCGCATTTCGCCCCGGCGCAGATGACCCAGGCGGTCGCCCTCTACCGCGAGCGCTTTCGCCCCTCCGCCCAGCTTGCGGCGCCCTACGTGATGCTCGGCATCAACGTGTTCGCCGCCGACACCGATGCCGAGGCACGACTGCTGTTCTCCTCGCTCCAGCAGGCCTTCATCAACCTGCGCACCGGCCGGCCCGGCAAGCTCCCGGCCCCGCTCGAGGGGTTCGAAGCCCAGCTCGACCCGCGCGCGCGCATGATGCTCGACCACTCCCTCGCCTGCGCCGTGGTCGGCGGCCCCGGCACGGTGCGCCACGGCTTGCGCGATTTCGCCGCCCGCACCGGTGCGGACGAACTCATCGTCACGGCACAGATCCACAACCACGCCGCCCGCAAGCGCTCCTTCGAAATCTTGGCCGGCGTCCACGCCGAGATCGCCCACGCCGCATGAACGTGGCGGCCGCGGCGAATGGGGTCAGGCTGGCCGCACCACCCCGGGAATTCTATTGCCGTGACTGCTCAGCGGATCCTTCTGGCTGCACGCCTCCTGCCACGCGACCGCCGCCTTCGTCTTCACGTCACCCATTCGCCCGAGCGCATCACCGGCACCGCCGCCCCCTGCGCATCGAGCCCGTCGACATCGACCTCGGCGGAACCTATCATCCAGTCCATATGGATCAGGCTGCTGTTGCCGCCCCGCGCCGTGAACTCCTGCTCGCCCAGCGTGTCGCCATCGAAGAAGCATTTCCGGTAGGCCTGCCCCAGCGCGATGTGGCTGGCGGCGTTCTCGTCGAACAGCGTGTTCAGGAACAGCAGCCCGCTGGCCGAGATCGGCGACGAGGCCGGCACCAGCGCCACCTCGCCCAGCCGCCGCGCCCCCGCGTCGGAGTCGATCATCCGCTGCAACACTTCCTGCCCGCTGCTCGCCGCTGCCTCGACGATCACTCCGCTCTCGAAGCGCACCCGGATGTCGCGGATCAGCGTGCCCTGGTAGGCGAGCGGCTTGGTCGCCGCGACGTAGCCCTGGGTCCGCGCGGCATGGGGCGTGGTGAACACCTCCTCGGTCGGGATGTTGGGGTTCCCCGTCACCCCGTTCAGCGCCGTCGACTGCCCGCCCATCCAGGCATGCCCGTCCGCCAGCCCGACAGTGAGGTCCGTGCCCGGCCCACGGAACCGCAGGGCAGCGAAACGCCGCTCCGTCAGCATCCGCTGCCGCGCCATCAGCACGGCATTATGCGCGGCCCACGCCGCGACCGGATCGGCCGCATCCACCCGCGTCGCGGCGAACACCGCATCCCACAGCCGCGCCACCGCCTGCGCTTCCGGCAGCTCGGGGAACATCGCCCGTGCCCAGGCCGGCGAGGCATTGGGCACCAGGCTCCAGTTGATTGCCGAGGTCGTGATAAGTTCCAGCGCCGGCCGATACACCTGCGCCCGCGCCCGGTTGGCCCGCGCGATCGCGCCCGCGTCCTGCCCCGCCAGCAGGTTTGGATCGTCGCCCACGATCGCCAGCCGCGCCGCGCCGCGCCGGAACGCCTCGGCCATGCCGTCGTACAGCCAACCCGCCGCATGGTCGAAGCTCTCGGGGCGGCCGTGCCGGAAGCGCGACAGCGCCTGCTGGTCGTCGGACAGCAACGTCGTCACCACCGTCGCCCCGGCGCGATAGGCCGCATCCGTCACCAGCCGCGCCAGCGGCAGCGCATCGACCGATGCCGTCATCACCAGCTCCTGCCCGGCCTGCAAATTCAGCCCGACATGCACCGCCACATCCGCCAACCGCGCGAGCCGCGCCTGATGCGCCTGGGCCTCGGCCCCCGGCGGCAGAACCTGATCCATGGCGTCATTTGCTCCACGATTGCCTAAGTGCGAACCTATACGCTTCGCCTTCGCGCAACCAGTCGCCCGGCTATTCCGCCGGCTGCGCCACCTGCGTCGGCAACAACAGGGTGAGCCCCCAGCACAGCGCCAGCATCGCCGCCGAGCCCCACAGGCAGGCGACAATCCCGCCCGCCTGCATCAGCGCGCCGGACAGCACGATGCCGCCCAGCCGCCCTGCCGCATTGGCCGCGTAGTAGAACCCGACATCCTCCGCCGCCTTCTCCGACCCGGCATAGGCGAGCACCAGATAGGAATGCAGCGACGACATCACCGCGAAGGCCAACCCGAACAGGCACAGCCCCGCCGCCAGGACCAGGTCCGGCCGCGCCAGCTCCATCTGGCTCATCACCAGCGCGAGCGCCACCGGGATCGCGGCCAACACCGCGCCCCAGAGCCGCGCCTCCGGTACCTCCCGGCTCAGGCCGTCGGCACTGCGGCGGACCAGCCCCGGCGCTAAGGCCTGCACGCCGCCATAGCCGATCGTCCACAGCGCCAGGAACCCTGCCACCTCCGCGAAGCCCCAGCCGGCGCCATACAGGAACACCGGCAGCCCGACCACGAACCACACGTCGCGCGCCCCGAACAGGAACACGCGCGCAGCGGCGAGCAGGTTCACCGCCGGCGACCGCGCGAACCACTCGCCGATGCTGCGCGACGCCTTCGCGCGGCCCAGGCTGCGCGGCAGGGCGGTCCAGGCCAGCACGAACACGCCCAGCAGCAACGCCACCATCAGCCACAGCGCCGGCCGGAACCCGATCGCGCCCAGCAGCGCGCCGCCCACGAAGAAGCCCACCCCCTTGGTCGCGTTCTTGCTGCCGGTGAACCACGCGACCCAGCGGAACAACTGCCCCGCGCCGTCCTGCGCCACCGCCTTGATCGCACTTTTCGACGCGGTCTTGGTCAGGTCCTTGGCGATGCCGCACAGCCCCTGCGCCATCACCACCCATGCCACCGACAGCCCCGCCCCCCAACCGGGGTCCAGCGCCGAGAGCAGCATCAGCCCGGCCACCTGCAACCCGATCCCGCAGGCCAGCATGCGCGGAATGCCGAAGCGCACCGCCAGCCAGCCGCCGATCGCATTGGTCACGATGCCCGCCGCCTCGTACAGCAGGAACAGGCTCGCCAGCATGAACGGCGTGTAGCCAAGCTGGTGGAAATGCAGCAGCACCAGCATCCGCACGGCGCCGTCGGTCAGCGTGAACAGGAAATACGCGGTGGTGACGATCGCGTAGTGCCGTGCCGCGCCGGCGATCATCTCAAATTCCCACGTCGTGCATGTGGCAGGCGAGGTCGACCATGCGGCAGGCATAGCCCATCTCGTTGTCGTACCACGCATACACCTTCAGCATCGTGCAGTCGGTGACCATGGTGCTGAGCGCGTCGACGATGGAACTGCGCGTGTCCCGCGCATAATCGACCGACACCAGCGCCCGCGCCTCGTAGCCCAGGATGCCGGCGAGCGGCCCGGCGGCGGCGGCTTTAAACAGCGCATTCACCTCCTCGGCGGTGGTCTCCCGTCGCACCTCGAACACGCAATCGGTCAGCGACGCATTCAACACCGGCACGCGCACGGCGTGGCCGTTCAGCTTGCCCTTCAGCTCTGGATAGATCAGCGCAATCGCCGTGGCACTGCCGGTGGTGGTGGGTTGCAGGCTCAGCATCGCGCTGCGGGCGCGGCGCAGGTCCTTGTGCGGCGCATCGTGCACCACGTTGGTGTTGGTCGGGTTGTGGATGGTGGTGATCTGGCCGTGGCGGATGCCGATCGCCTCGTGCACCACCTTCACCACCGGCGCGAGGCAGTTGGTGGTGCAGGACGCGGCGGTGACGATCTTGTGGCGGGCGGGGTCGTAGAGATGGTCGTTCACGCCGACCACCACGTTCAGCACGCTGTCCGCCTTTACCGGGGCGGCCACCACCACCCGCTTGGCACCGCGGTCGAGATGGCCTTGCAACGCCTCGGGGGTGAGGAACTTGCCGGTGCATTCCAGCACCACGTCCACGCCCAGCTCGCCCCACGGGATGTCCGACGGGCGCGCGTGTTCGCTGAAGCCCAGCCGCCGCTCCCCGATGCGGATCGCCCCCGGCTCGGCCGCGATGGCCGCCCGCCAGCGGCCCTGCACGCTGTCGAACTCGATCAGGTGGGCCGTGGCGCCGACGCCGCCCTTGATTTCGTTGAGATGGACCACCTCCAGCCGGTTGCCGGCGCGCGGATCGTCGTGCGCGCGCTCCGCCGCCCCCAGCGCGGCGCGCAGGGCGGGGCGGCCGATGCGGCCCATGCCGTTGATCCCGATGCGCATGGCGCCGGCTCCCTGCAGGATGCAGGTGCGGGGAATAGCAGCAGATCCTGCCGCCATACCGCCCCGCCGCGAATTTCACATTCCTGCAACACAGCGCATGTGTTCAGGTCGCCGGCTCCAGGTCGGCGCAGATCACGCGGTTGTCGTCGTAGCAGATGATGGCCCCGCGCACGCCGGGCGGGCGGTTGCCGCGCACCCGCAGCTCGTGCAGCGGCACCTCACGCCAGGCGTCCGGCGCCTTCGGACCGAAGCTCCGCTTGTCGATGAACGCGAACACCCGCCCGTCGTCGTTAGGTGCGACCGCCGCCGGGCGGCAATGGCTGAAGTCGCAGCACGCCCAGCCCTCGCGGCTGCGCAGATCGTCGAACCACTGCTTGGTCGCGGGGTCGGGCACCACGCCCGGCGGCGGCGCGGCGCGCACCCCGAACGGCACCGCCAGGGCCAACACCAGCACGAATTGCACACCCTTCGCGATCGTCGCCTCCTGCGTTGTTTGCCACCATAGGGGATTGCGGGAGCGCAGGGAATTGCCGGCGGGTGCCGTCTTCTGCCGGCGCGGCGCACCGGGTAGCGTGCAGGGGTTCGGGCGAGGCGGGCCAAGGCATGACGGGCGGCGAGGCGCGGGACGGGGTTGAAGAGGCACGGCGGCCGCCGCTGTTGCACGCCATCGTGCTGCTGCTGCCGCGCGCCATCCGGGGGGCGGTGATCGGCACCGAACGGGTGGTGATGCTGGGCGTGGTCGCGCCTCCGGGCATGGCGGGGGTGATCGTCGGCATGGTGCTGGCGCGGCTGCCGGGGGCGTTCTTCCGGCCCTTCGCCGCGCCGCGGATGCAGGCCTTCGCGCAGGCTGCCGCCGCGGCGGCCAGTATCGGGGCCGGGCAGGCGTTGCTGTTGCCGATCGGGATTCCCTTCGTTACCGGGCGCGTCGACCTGGTTGGGCCGATGCTGCTGGGCGCGGTTCTGGCGCTGCTGGTGGATGGCTGGCTGATGTGGCGGCTGTTCGGCAGTGCGGCTTTTCCCGCCGAGGCGGCATGGCCGCAAGGGGCGGCGGCGGCGGCGACGATCCGCGCCGGCATCGAGGGCGACCGGCCCGGGACGCTGGTGCTGCTTGGCATGGTCACCGGCGTTGTCGGTGCGGCCTATCGCGCGCCGATGGCGGCGTTCGGCGTGGCGCTGCTCGGCAACCCCTGGGCGCTGGGTTTCTTTGCGGCCGGGGTGATGCTGCGGGCCTATGGCGCGCCGCTGCTTGGCTGGCTTGGCCCGGGCGGCGACCTGATGTTGGCGCAGGTGCCGCAGGGGATACTGGCGGGGGCGGCGATCGTGGCGGTGGTGCAACTGCTGCGGCTGGGCGTGCGCGACGGAGTGCGGCGGCCGGTGCTGGCGCGTGCTGCGGCCGCGCATGTTGGGATTGCCGTGGTGCTGGCGTTGGGCGGTGGGCTGCATGTGGCGATGCCGGCGGGGATGCTGGCGGTGTTCATCGGCTTCGCGGCGGCGGGGGCGTTGCTGCACTCGGTGGCGGTTGGGCTGGTGGCGATGCAGTCCGGCTGGATGCCCAGCCTGGCGGCGGCGGCGGTGGTGCTGACCTTGGGGATGCTGATCGGGTTTCCGCCGCCGGCCCTGTGCCTGCTGGTGGGGTATGCGGCGGCGACCGGGCCGGGGCTGGCGACGATGGGCCAGGCGTTGAAGGTGGTGCATGCGCTGGGTGGCGGGGCAGCGGCGGTTCGGGACCAGGCTGGGGTGGTGATGCTGGCGTTCCTGGTGGCGGCTTGCGTGGTGTGGCTGAGCCATGGTGCTTATTTCGCCGCGGACCGGGTGGCGCCGGCGGGGCGGGTGTTCGCGGTGGCGATCGGCGCGGGGGTGCAATCGGAGGTGGCGGTGAAGCTGGCGTTGTGGGCGCTGGTTGGTGGGATGCTGCAATGGGTTGGTGGCGTGCGGCGGCAGCTTGGCGTGATGCTGGGGGCGGGGCTGCTGTTGCTGGCACCGGCGGTTGGGTGGGCGGTGCTGGCGGGGCTGGTGGTGCGGGGGTTGCTGCTGCGGCGGGGGGATCGGTATCGCGCGGGCATGGAGATGTTCGGGGCCGGGGTGATCGCGGGGGACGCGCTTTATGTGGTGTACGATTCGCTCGGGCGCGCTTTCACCCCGCGGCCGGTGGCGGTGGGGCCTGGGTAAGGGTTTCAGGCGGAGCATAGTTGAGAGTTCGGCGGAATTATACGATATCGAAACAAAAAGGGTGAGGGAGCGGGCGGCGGGGAAGGTGGCGTTTTTCGGGTTTGGGGGGTGGGCGGGCGTGTTGGGCGTGAGTGGTGGGGTGGGGCGTGCGTGAGGGCGCGCTGGCGCCGCGCGGAGTGGTCGCGGGCGTCGGTCCGGTGAAGGGGGATGCGGGGGCGGGCGCCTGGAGGGCGGGTGCCCATGGTTCTGGCACCCAGCGTTCTGGCACCCAGGGTTCTGGTGTGGCGGCGGCGGGGGGGAGGGGGGTGATGATCCAGGCGGCGCGCGGTTGTGTGGCGTGGGCGGGGGTGCGCGGCGGGTGGCACAGGGGGCATGGACGCGGATGGGGGGCGGCGGGGGAAGGGTGCCGTCGCGCCAGGCCTGCATGAGGTGGACGAACTGTTCGAGCATGCGGGCGATGCGGTGCATGGCGAGGGCGATGATGGCGTCGATCGCGCGGTCGAGCAGCGCGCGCGATTCTTCGGCCGCCCCGTGAGGGGCGGATAGGGCGGCGGGGCGCGCGGCCGGGTGGGGGGTGGGCGATGACATTAGTTAGTTAGATAAGTTATTCGGTGGGGGGAGGCAAGGGGTTTCTTGGGTGGGAGGTGATTAATTTTGGGGTGGGTGTGGGCGAGCGGGGATCGGGGGCTGGGGGATGGCGAAGCGGTGCGGTAGGCGGCGGTGGTGGGGGGAGAGGGCGACGGAGGACGTCGCAGCCGCAGGTGAGGGCGGCGCGGTAACTGGCCTGGGCGGCTTGGCGCGGGCGTCGCTGGTGGAGCGCGCCGACCTGGGGCAAACCCCGCCCTCCAGGTCACGCCAGCAGCCTCCACAGCCGTCAGGCTGCCAAGCGTTCCTTGATGTCACCCAACAGAAACTCGACCTCGTCGACCTCGAGCCCGAGGATGTCACCATCGTTGCTGAGTGCGATGTTCGCGAGGTCGGTTTTGCGCTGTTGCAGTTCCACGATCCGGTCCTCGACGGTGTCGGCGGCGATGAGCTTGTAGACGAACACCGATTTGGTCTGGCCGATCCGGTGGGCCCGGTCGGAGGCCTGGTCCTCGGCCGCCGGGTTCCACCAAGGGTCGTAGTGGATCACCGTGTCCGCCGAGATCAGGTTCAACCCTCGTCCACCGGCCTTGAGGCTGATGAGGAACAGCGGCACCTCGCCGCTTTCGAAGATGCGAACCGGCTCGGCCCGGTCGCGGGTGTCGCCGCGCAGCTCGACATAACGGATGCCGGCGGCGTCCAGGCGCGGTTTGATCAGGTCCAGCATCGAGGTGAACTGGGAAAACAGCAGGATGCGCCGCCCTTCGGGGATCATTTCCTCGACCATGTCCATCAGGTCGTCGAGCTTGCTCGATGTGTCCACCAGCCGTGCCGAGGGCAATTTGACCAGGCGTGGGTCGCAACAGACCTGTCGCAGCTTCAGCAGCGCATCGAGCACGACAATGCGGCTCTGCGCGGCGGTCAGTCCGGTGATCTGCTCGCGCACCTTGTCGTAGAGCGTGCCGCGGATGGTCTCGTAGAGCTCGCGCTGCTCGGGGGCCAGGTTGATGCGGCGCAGGATGGTGTGGCGCGGCGGCAGGTCGGTGGCCACCTCCGATTTGGTCCGCCGCAACAGGAAGGGGCGGATGCGGCGGATCAGCTGCACCCGGCGCACCGCGTCGTTGTTCTTCTCGATCGGGGTGCGGAAACGCTTGGTGAAATGCTTGCGGTCGCCGAGCAGGCCGGGCATCAGGAAGGCGAATTCAGACCACAGTTCCTGCAGGTTGTTCTCGATCGGGGTGCCCGACAGGCACAGCCGGTGGCGGGTGTCGAGCTGGCAGACCGCCTTGGTGGCCTTGGCGTCGGGGCTTTTGATGACCTGCGCCTCGTCCAGCACCACCAGGTGCCAGGCCAGTTTCTTCATCGCCTCCACGTCGCGCGCCAGCACGGTGTAGGTGGTGATCACCACATGAACTCCGTCCAGCTCGGCACGACGGGCATGGCGGTCCAGCCCGTGCAGCACCGCCACGCGCAGTCCAGGCGCGAACTTGGTGAGTTCGGCGGTCCAGTTGCTCACCAGGCTGGTTGGCACGACGATCAGCACCGGGCGGTCGAGCCGCCCCTCGGCGTGTTCGATCACGATATGCGCGATGGTTTGCGCGGTTTTGCCCAGGCCCATATCGTCGGCCAGGAAGCCGCCCATGCCGTTGGCGCGAAGGTGCTGCAACCAATCCACACCCTGTTGCTGATACGGCCGCAGCACGGCGGTGAAGGACGCCGGCACCACCACCGGCGGAATGTCCGGCTGCTCGCGGAAGCGCGCGGAATAGGACGCGATGGCTTCCGCGTTGTCCCAGCGCGTGGTCAGCAGATCCTCCAGATCCAACACGCTGTCGGCTTCGGTTTCCGGCAGCACGAGGCCACCATCGGCGGTGCGCTGTGCGGCCTCCAGCAGGTCGGACATCACCGCGAGCAGGCGGCGGATCCGTTCGGCCGGCAGTTTCAGGATGCGCCCGTCATCCAGGCTGGTGATCACCTCGCCATCGACGATCAGCGCCGCTTCCATGCCGCCGCGGTCGAGCAGGCGCGACAGGATGGGCAGCAGCGGGATGCGCGCGCCGTCGATCTCGATGCCGAAATCCAGCGCGAAGTTGCCGGTTCCGGCATCGGCGACGCGCACATCGTAGTCGCCCACTGATTGCACCACACGCGGGCCAAAGTCGCGGTCGATCAGATTGCGCCAACCAAGCGCCTGCAGCGCGGGAATGCGCTCGCTCACGAAGCTCTGCCACCGTTCAGCGGCATCGCGGCCGCGGAACACGAAGACCATGCGGCCTTTGGCGGTGGCGCCCTCAGCGACGCGCATCTGGCTGAAGCCGTCCTGGTGCAGGACGGCCAAGGCGTTGGCCTCGGCGGCGCGGTCGCGGCGCAGGAAGCTCTCGCTGCCAGGCGCATCGCCGGGGCGGTGGGCACGCACGAACTGGCGCTCGTCATCCGCAGGGGTCAGCACACCTTCGTAATCGAAGTCGATCACCAGTGCGTCGGTGACCTTAAGATTGCCGAACTCGTCGGGACAGTTGAATTGCCGCAGCCGCAGCACCGGCGTTGCCACGCAATCGTGGATGATGGGTTCGGCGGCGCGGCCCAGCACGGGCTCGCTTCGTCGGCGGGGCGTGACGGCAGGCGAGCGCTGCATCGGCCGTGCTGCCGGCGGTGTCGGCCGGACGGGCACGGTTGGCGCCTGGCGTAGCCGCACCCGGCCAACGGCCCCGGTGGCAGCGTCCACATACCACGGGCCGGCGGCGCCGAGGATCACGGCGGATCGTGGTGGCAGGTCGGGCGGCACATTGGCGAGAAACGCCCGCTCCTCGCCCCGGCACAGCACCTTGCCCGTGGCGTGCCAGCGCGCCTTGCCCATGCGCGCCAGCAATTCGAGCACCGAGGCAACGGCCCCCGGCGCCACGGCGACGCGCTCGGCCTCTCCGGCGCCGAGCATGCGAGCCATGATGCGCACCGTCTCGGGGCTGCTGCGGTCGGCCAGGATGCGGCCCGGCGTCGTGGGCTCTGCCCGCCCGGTCCGCTCGCCGACCAGCAGGGGGGCAACGTAGCAGGCATCCGGCGGCCGCCCCGGAAACACCTCGAACACCAGACGCTGCCGCTCCTCGGCCACCGGCGCCGTCAGCGTGTCCATGAAGTTGCTCTGCGCCGGCTTGCGCAACCTGGCGTGCCGATCAAGGGCTGCGAGCGCGCCCGCCGCCATATGGGCGCAGGCGGACTGGCCACAGCTGCACCAGGTGACGAACCCCACGCGCTGGCCATGCGGCGATGTCCTGATAGTGGCGATGTGCCGCAGGCCGAGGTGTTCCACCTCGACTTCGATCAACGCCTCCTTGAGCGCGACCCGCACGGCCCCCAGCAGCACCAAAGACCGCCCCCGGGTGAGTGTGCGCGCATCAAAAACGCGCCCGAGATCATCGGTCGAGAAGGGCGTCAGCATCAGGGAGGGGGCGTCCTAGGCGTTGGAATGACTGTATAACATACTGGCAACCGGGTTGAATTGCGAGGCGCTTATAGTCGCCATCTGGGCCGGGGGTTTTGCTGGTCGAAAGGTCACTCTGGTGTGGCGGCGCGGCTCGAGCTGACTTCGGGGTGTGCCTGCCTGGCTGCGGCACGGAGGGCGTTGCGGCGGGATCACCACGAGGCGGTGTCGGTCGGCACGCGGAAGTGCCCCCCCCATCGGCGTTTAAAAGGGACCCCGTTTGATGCGCGTGGCGACCGCGCTGTGCTCCGCAGCCGTAGGTGCAGGAGCACAGACCAGCGCGGTGCGGGCAGTGAGCGGGGGGCGGCGATCGGGCGCGGTTATTGAACCGCCAGCTCTCGTGGCCGGTCTCGGATAGCCAGATCGCGCACCGGGGCCTCGTTGCCAGGCGTGTTGGCGAAGTGGTCCTCGTCGACGTCCTTGGACAGCTTCAGCTTGGCGATGCTGATCTGATAGCGGATCGGACGCGGCTGCTGCTTGCTGATCCCGGTGCTTATCCGGTCGCGACAAGGCGCCACGTTAGCGGTCGTCGCAGCAGGACGGTGCCATCGGCGATGCCCGGCCCGCGTCCGCGGCGGATCCGCCGGTTTGATGCGCCTCGCCTGCAACCTTGAGCCACCCGCACCGTTCGTTCCTGAAACCCGAGGCATCGGGGCCAACGCCGAGAACGGTCCCCACTTCCTATTGGACCAGCAGACCAGTGACGGAGAAGGACATGCAGGCCCCTGACCTTCCAGCGACGCGGCGTGGCCTGATGGTCGCCACTGTTGATTCGATTGCGATGCCTGGCGCGGGGCCTGGCGCGGGGCTTGGCGCGGCGCGCTCACAGGGGGCTGCATCGCCGGCGCCCGGTGCCCCACCTGGGGCGCATGGGCTGGCTGCCGTCGCCTTTCGTGTGAATGGCCAGGCGCACAGCCTGGACCTGGACACGCGCGTGACGCTGCTGGACGCCCTGCGCGAACACCTGCAGCTGACCGGCAGCAAGAAGGGCTGCGATCACGGCCAGTGCGGTGCCTGTACCGTCATGGTTGACGGGCGGCGGATCTATTCCTGCCTGACGCTCGCCATCATGCACCAGGGCGCCGAGATCAGCACGATCGAGGGGTTGGGCCAGCCCGGTAACTTGCACCCGATGCAGGCGGCCTTCGTTCGGCACGACGGCTACCAGTGCGGCTACTGCACGTCCGGTCAGATCTGTGCCGCGGTTGCCGCCCTGGACGAGATCCGGGCTGGTGTGCCGAGCCATGTCACGCAGGACCTGACGGCGGCACCGCGAGTGACCGCCGAGGAGATCCGCGAACGCATGAGCGGCAATATCTGCCGGTGCGGCGCCTATTCCAACATCGTCGATGCGATCGTCGAAGTTGCGGGGGCGCCGGCATGAAGCCCTTCACCTATGAGCGCGCCCGCACGCCTGTGGAAGCCGCCGCCGCCGCGCGGGCGCCTGGCGCCCGGTTCATTGCGGGCGGGACAAACCTGCTCGACCTCATGAAGCTGCAGATCGAGGCGCCCGCGCACCTGATCGACGTCAACGGCCTTGGCCTGGACAGGATCGAGCCGACGACCACGGGCGGATTGCGGATCGGTGCGCTGGTACGCAACACCGATCTTGCCGCGGATGCCCGCGTGCGGCGCGACTATGGCGTTCTCTCGCGCGCCCTGCTGGCGGGCGCGACGGCACAGTTGCGCAACAAGGCAACCACTGCGGGCAACCTGCTGCAACGCACGCGGTGCCCCTATTTCTACGACACCAACATGGCCTGCAATAAGCGGCAGCCCGGTGCAGGCTGTTCCGCCATTGGTGGCGTTACGCGGCAGCTCGCAGTGATTGGCACCAGCGATGCCTGCATCGCCACTCATCCGAGCGACATGGCTGTCGCCATGCGGGTGCTGGACGCGGTGGTGGAGACGGTCAGGGCCGATGGCACCACCCGCGGCATCCCGATGGGGGAGTTCCATCGTCTACCCGGCGCCACCCCACATATCGAAACCGCGCTGGAGCCGGGCGAATTCATCACGGCGGTTGCCGTGCCGGCGCCGATCGGCGGGCGCCATTTCTACCGCAAGGTGCGTGATCGCGCGTCGTACGCCTTCGCCCTCATCTCGGTCGCGGCAGTGTTGCAGCCGAACGGCACGGGGCGCGTGGCATTGGGCGGCATGGCGCACAAACCCTGGAGGGTGGAGGGGGCTGAGGCCGAATTGCCGCGTGGTGCCAAAGCGGCCATGGGCGCCATCCTCAGCGGCGCGCGACCAACGCCTGACAACGCGTTCAAGGTGACCCTGGCGGAGCGGGCGCTTGCCGCCGTCCTGGCCGAGGCGAAGGGGTGAGCCATGAAGTTCGACACTCCCGCGGGCTCCAACCCGATCGACCAGCTTCGTGTTGTCGGTCGGCCGATCGACCGCATCGATGGTCCGCTGAAGACCACTGGCAAGGCCCCCTATGCCTATGAGCGTCACGACGCCGCACCCGATCAGGCCTATGGGTATGTGCTCGGGGCCGGTATTGCCAAAGGCCGTATCACTGCGATGAATTCCGCGTCTGCCGCGCGTGCGCCTGGGGTATTGGCCGTTGTCACGACGTTGGAGACCCCCCGGCTTGAGCGCGGGGCAATGAACACCGCCTTCCTCTTCGGCGGCGCCGAAGTGCAGCACTACCATCAGGCCATCGCCGTTGTTGTCGCTGAGAGCTTCGAACAGGCGCGCGACGCGGCGGGGATGATCGTGGTGGATTATGCCCGCCAGCCCGGCCGGTTCGATCTGGCCGCCGAGGCGCCGCATGCGAAACTCGCGAGTGCCGAAAGTGGCGAGGGCAGCGATGGCGCGTCCGAGAACCGGGTTGGCGACTTCGAGGGTGCCTTTGCCCGGGCACCGGTTACGTTGGACGGCACCTACACCACGCCGGACGAAAGCCACGCGATGATGGAGCCGCACGCAACCATCGCGGCATGGGATGGCGATAGGCTTACCCTTTGGACCTCGAACCAGATGATCGCCTGGGGCAAGCGGGACGTGGCCAAGACTCTCGGGATCCCGCCTGAAAATGTGCGGCTGGACTCGCCCTTCATTGGCGGCGGCTTCGGCGGCAAGCTGTTCGTGCGCGCCGACGTGGTGCTGGCGGCCCTTGGGGCGAAGGCGGCCGGGCGCGCGGTGAAGCTGGCACTGCCGCGCCCGATGATGGCCAACAACACCACGCACCGGCCGGCGACCATCCAGCGCATCCGAATCGGGGCCGAACGCGACGGCACGATCACCGCGATCGCCCATGAAAGCCTGTCCGGCAACTTGCCGAACGGCCAGCCAGAGACAGCGGTGTCGCAAACCCGGCTGCTCTACGCCGGCGCCAACCGGCTGACCTCCCTGCGCTTGGCGGAGCTGGACCTGCCGGAGGGCAACTCGATGCGCGCACCCGGGGAAGCGCCCGGCATGATGGCGCTCGAAATCGCGATGGACGAGATGGCTGAGAAGCTGGGCATGGACCCGGTGGCGTTCCGCATCGCCAACGACACCCAGGTTGACCCCGAGCACCCTGAGCGCCGCTTCTCCCAACGCCAGCTTACCGAGTGCCTGCACCAAGGCGCCGCGCGGTTCGGCTGGAACAGGCGCAATGTCGCGCCGGGTCAACGCCGGGAGGGGCGGTGGCTGGTCGGGATGGGCATGGCGGTGGGGTTCCGCAACAACCTGCTGATGAAATCCGCCGCCCGGGTTCGCCTGGATGGGCAGGGCATGGTGACTGTCGAAACCGACATGACCGATATCGGCACGGGCAGCTACACGATCATCGCCCAGACGGCGGCCGAGATGATGGGCGTGCCGGTCGAGCGCGTCATCGTGCGGCTGGGGGACTCCGATTTTCCCGTCTCGTCCGGTTCGGGTGGGCAATGGGGCGCCAACAACTCCACCGCCGGTGTCTACGCCGCCTGCATGAAGCTGCGCGAGGAAATTTGCCGGACGATGGGCGCCAACCCGGCCGACGCGGTTTTTGCGGACGGGCGGGTCCAGTTCGGCAACAGCAGCGTCCCGCTCGGTGAAGCCGGTGCGGCGCAGGATCTCGTGGCGGAGGACCACATCGAGTATGGCGACCTCGGCAAGCGTTACCAGCAGTCCACCTTCGCGGGGCACTTCGTCGAAGTGGCAGTGGATGGCGCAACCGGGGAGACACGCGTGCGGCGAATGCTGGCGGTGTGCGCGGCCGGGCGGATCCTCAATCCGAAATCCGCACGCAGCCAGGTGATCGGTGCGATGACAATGGGCGTGGGAGCCGCGCTGATGGAGGAGTTGGCGGTGGATCACCGCCATGGCTTCTTCGTCAATCACGATCTCGCCAGCTATGAGGTTCCGGTGCATGCCGACATTCCCCATCAGGAGGTGATCTTCCTCGACGAGGTTGATCCGATCTCCTCGCCCATGAAGGCAAAGGGCGTGGCCGAACTCGGCATTTGCGGCGTTGGCGCGGCGGTCGCCAATGCCATCTACAATGCAACCGCGGTGCGCGTGCGGAACTATCCGATCACCCTGGACAAGCTGATTGACCGCCTGCCGGAGATGGCATGAGTGGACCATGGCGGGGGTGTCGACGGAGGTCGAAAACTTATACCAACCCTCCTTGACTTCGACTCATCCATCGAAAGTAAGGTTGGGCTCTGCCCAAGCCCGCCAGGGGCCAAGCCCCTGGACCTTATCCCATTGACAAATAATGGGGATCAAAGGGCCGCCGGCCCTTTGCGGGTCCAGGGCAGAGCCCTGGCCTTGCCTGCTTTTATGGGCTGAGAGTTCCAAGGATTGATATTATAGTCCCGCCATTGCCTTCAGCATCGTGTCTCGTGCGGCAAAGTCGCCGTGCGCATGCACCGGGCGAATGCACACATGCGTTGCGCCGGCATCGAAGTGGGCCAGGATTTGGCGCTTTACCTCGTCCACCGTTCCCCAGTTGATCATCGCGTCGACCAGGCGGTCGGACCCGCCGTTCTCGAGGTCGGCGGGCGTGAAGCCGATCCGCAGCCAGTGGTTGATGTAGTTCGGCATGGCGAGGTACATCGCGATCTCGGCCCGGCCGATCGCGCGGGCGCGGGCGGGATCGGTCTCAATGACGAATTTCTGTGCCACGGCAAGGTGCTTTCCGGCAGGCATGGCGGCCGCCGCGTGCCGGGTATGTTCCGGTGTCGCGTTCACCGGGAGTGCGCCCATCGTGCGCTCAAACGCCAGCTTCATCATCACCGGTCCAAGGGCGGCCAGCATGACAGGCCAGTCAGGTGCCTCAGCCTCACCATCCTGCAGGAGATCGAGGTAGGCTCGCATGGCAGGAACTGGCTTTGCATAGCCATGCCCCCGCGCCTCCACCATGGGTGCGTGGCTGACGCCCAGCCCCAGGATGAAGCGATCGCCATACATCCGGTTCATCCCGATCATGCCCCGTCGGGCCGTGAAGGCATCACGGGCATACGTGCTGGCGATTGAGCTGCCGATGCTGAGTGTTTTTGAATGCGCCAGCATGAAACTCGCGCTGGAGAACGCTTCGTAGCCGACGGCCTCCGGATACCACAGCGCGCAATACCCGAGGTCCTCTGCGGTATGCAGCAATTGGACAATCTCCGCCGGCGTCAGACGGTCATTCGGGTTCCATACGCCCAGGCGCCCCAGTTTCATTCCCTGCACTCCTTGTCGTGCGTCAGGCTACGCTCTGGTGGAGCCTCGCAACAGGGCAAAGGTTCAGTTCGAGATCAGGCTCCGCCGCAGGCGCGAGATTGCACCTGGCAAGCCGCGCACTTTCAGCACGCGGCCCTCTTCATTGTAATCCTCTGAAAGAACCCGCGCGCTTTCATACACGTCGCCGATCATGCCTTGCTTTGCATAGGGCAGCACCAACACGTCCTCCACCATCATCGCTTCGAAGAACGCAATGATGATGTCCCGCAATGCGCTCACATCCTCAGGCGCATGGGCGGAGAGAAGGATGGCATCCGGATGCTTTTCCATCAGGGCGGCACGCCCTGCGGCATCCACCCGGTCCAGCTTGTTCAGCACCAGACGGGCCGGCACCGCATCCGCCCCGATCTCCCGCAGGACGTCGCGGCTCACCTCCAGCTGTGCTTCGTAGGTCGGGTCCGAGGCATCGACCACGTACAACAACAGCGACGCTTCGAGCGCCTCCGCCAGGGTGGAGCGGAATGACGCAACGAGGTCGTGCGGCAGCTGTTTGATAAAGCCCACCGTGTCGGAGACGAGCACACGCGGGCGGGTCTCCGGCTGCAGGGCGCGCACAGTGGTGTCGAGGGTGGCGAATAGCTTGTCCTCCACCAACACCTGGCTGCCGGTAAGGGCCCGCATCAGGGACGACTTGCCCGCATTGGTGTAGCCCACCAGTGCCACCCTCAGCTGGTCGCGCCGGCCGGCCCGGCGCTGTTCGCTGTCGCGCTGGACCGCCTCAAGCTGATCCTTCAGTTCCGAAATCCTGTCCCGGACCTTGCGGCGATCAAGATCCAGGGCGGTTTCGCCGGCGCCTGGTCCCTGCTGACGACCGCCGCCACCCGAGGACTCGCGCAGGCGGGGGGCCACATATTTGAGCCGTGCCATCTCCACCTGCAGCTTCGCCTCGCGGGTGTTGGCGTGGCGGTGGAAGATCTCGACGATGACACCGGTACGGTCCAGCACCTGCGCCCCGGTCGCGCGCTCCAGATTGCGGATCTGGCTGGGCGAGAGCTCATGATCGACGATGACGAACTCAGGCGCGCGAATCGCATCCGGCTCGGGCCGAACAGGGGCGACAGGGTCAGACGCACCTTCAAACCGCGCGCGGGCCTTGGACTTCGAGGGTGCCGCCATCGAGCCGACCACACCAGTGCCACCGGTCCATGCCGCCAGTTCCGCCAGCTTGCCGCTGCCCAGCAACATCCCGGCACCCGTGCCGTCGCGCTTCTGCGAAACATTGCCGACCACCTCGTATCCGAGTGTCTTCACCAGCCTCCCCAACTCCTCAAGGCTGGCTTCGTGCATGATGTCGGTGATGTGCGGCAGCTGGATGCCGACGAGGACCGCCAGCGGGACCGGGGATTTGGTTTCCATGACGAAGGGATAGCACGGATGGCCTTCATGTGGCCGATGCTTCAGGCGCCGGATATCGTCGAGACGATCATGGACGGGCGACGGCGGGTTGAACTCGGGTTCCATGTAATTCAGGTGGGGTTTGCGGCTGGCGTACGACCGCAAGGCGCGGCGGCCGTGCCAGGCGAGGCGCGAGGTGGACAGTGATCGGGAACGGCAATGGAAGGGGCCTGCCTGGCGAGACCGTTTTCCCGAAAAGGCCGTGGCGGCGCTTTACCGGGCGCCTGCCCTCACTACATCAATGGTGCAGTGTATGGGCCACCGCGGCTTGCTTCCACGTTCGGGGGAGCGATACCGGAGAGCATGGCTGCATGCCATGAACGAGAGGAGAGATCACAGTGACTCAAGCGCCTCAGGCTCGCCGCTCCCTTATCACGGCCTGCGCCGTGACGGTCGGCGCCGCGCTGGCGAGCCGAGCCTTCGGTCTCCTCGCACCGCTGCAAGCACAGGGCCTGTCCCCGACGCCGACGATGCAGGGCGGCGCCAACAACTACCTGCCAGGTGCACCGATTGTCCCGCGCATTGGCGGAGGTGGGTTCTGGCTGACCGGAACGGTTCGGAGTGCGGGCGATGGCGCTCCGCTCGGGCGCATTCGCATCCAGATGTGGGCGCATACGACCGAGGGGCACGAGCGCGACCCGCATAGCCACGGCGCCACGCTGACGGACGAGAACGGCGTGTTCAGGATGGAGATGCCGCAGATCGTGCCGGCCTTCGGTCAGGCGCACGCGCACCTTGCCTATGATGCGGGACACGACGGCCGCGGCTTCGAGACGGTCTTTCTTCGGCCCTTGATGCGGAGCGCTCGCGACAAGAGCCTGAGCGCGGATTTCGTTTTACGGAAGGCGTGATCGGCCCACCGTCGGTGCGTCCTATCCTGATCTGGGCGGCCGTCGGCGCGGCCCTGGCAGTCCCGAGTATGGAGGCGGCGACGAGCCCTCTGCTCGCCTGGCGCGACCCGATCTACATCATCGGGTGCCTCGCCGGGGTTGCCGCGCTGGCGCTGCTGCTGCTTCAACCCTTGCTGGCGGGGGGATATCTGCCGGGCCTGCGCGTCCGGCGCGGGCGGAACGTTCATGCCTGGGTCGGGGGTGCGCTCGTGGCAGCGGTCGCCCTGCATGTTGCAGCGCTGTGGCTGACCAGCCCGCCCGACGTGATCGACTCCCTTCTCTTCCGATCGCCGACGCCATTCTCCGTTTGGGGCGTCGTTGCGATGTGGGCGGTGTTCGCGACGGCCCTTCTCGCCGCCCTGCGCCGATCGCAGCGACCGCGGGTTTGGCGCCTTTGCCACACGGCCCTTGCCGTGGTGATTGTCGTGGCCACGGTCGTCCATGCGATGCTGATTGAAGGCACCATGGAGCCGGTCTCAAAGGCGGCGCTTTGCGGCCTGGTCGTGGCCGCCACTGCGAAGGTCATGCTCGTTGCGCGGCTGCCTGCGATGATCCGCCGCCCGTTCGGCGGACCGTGACGTTCCCAAGGGAATTTCCCATGCGCACCCGAGTCATGACGCGAGAGTGGGATCCGGCGCCACGCGGACCAAGGTTTTGCCGAAGTTCTCGCCGCGCAGCATCTCGGTGAAGGCGGCGGGGATGACCTCGAATCCCTCGCGGATATACTCGCGATAGCGAACCTCGCCAGACGCGACCCAGGGTGCCATTTCGGCCAGGAACGCGTCGTGCCAATCCGCTACATAATCGCCGACGGAAAGATTTTGCACGCGCACATCGCGGGCTTCGGCGCGGCCGCGCACCACGGCTCTGGCATCCTCCCCGGGCGCATCCCCGTAATGCGCGATCAACCCGCAGATCGTCATCCGCGCGCCCGGGTTAAACAGCGGCAGCACCGCATCGAACACCATGCCGCCGACGTTCTCGAAATAGATGTCGATGCCGTCCGGGCAGGCTGCCTTCAGGTCCTGGGCAAAGCTGGGCGACAGGCGCGAGATGCAAGCGTCGAAGCCGAGCTCCTCCACCACATAGCGGCACTTCTCCTCGTGCCCGGCGATGCCGACCACGCGGCAGCCCTTCAACCGCGCGATCTGGCCGGCAATCTGACCCACACCGCCGGACGCCGCCGACACGACCGCCGTCTCGCCCGCGCGCGGCTCGCACTGCAGGGCCATGCCGGCATAGGCTGTGAGGCCGAGCATTCCCAGAACGCCCACGGCGTGGCTGATCTTGCCGCGGGCCGGATCGAGCCTGCGGGGGATCATGTAGGACGGCCTAAGGACGCCGTCCCCCATCAAGCCATACTCGGCCCAGCCGTTGGTGTTGAATACGAAATCCCCCGCCGCGATGCCCTCGATTCGACTTTCCACGACCTGCGCGACAGTGCGGGCGTGGCAGGGCACACCCTCCGGCTCTACGCCGCGGCGCTTGTAGCCCCATTGATAGGGATCGAGGGAGACGTAGATGGTCCGTGTGAGTGCCTGGCCAGGGCCGGGTGCCGGGACCGGCGCTTCCTTCAGCGCAAACGTTGCGCCATCGGGCCAGGGCGGAGGGGGCCGGTTGGCAAGCGTCCAGTAGCGTGCGTTCACAGTGCCCTCCCAACAAGCATCCGCGCCTTTTTGCCAGCCGCGGGAGGTTGCGTCCACCACCACAACCCCGGAGATACGGTTCGGCCAGACCGCCTACCTCTGGTTCAGGCGGTGCCTGATCGGCCATGTTCCATGGCAGTGAAACAGATAATTGCGCCCTATAACCCCATCCTGGTCTCTGCAGCGCATCGAAAAACTAACGTTAAGGCGTTGGCTCGGGCGCTCCGGTGGCGTCGGATGCTGGAGAGCACCGCGCTGTGACGTGACCGCCATTCTTCATCCAGCGATGGCTAGGGCGTGTCGTCAATCGAGCCAGTTGACCGCAGCGACAAGAAACACGGCCGCAAGAAAGTTCTTTGCCGTATCTCGTATCGGGTTACGATAGCACGGAACTGTTTGATCTTGGCGATAAAATTCTCGATCAGATGGCGCGCCTTGTAGATATCCCGGTCGAAGTCGCGAGGCAGTCGGCGGTTAGCCTTGGATGGAATGACGGCCGTTTTGCCACTACATACAGGGGTAAAAGGACCCTAGGAGCCTGTCCCTGTAACGGCAGTTTTGCGTTGGAGCAGGATTTGGTTTTGGTTTCTCACCTGTTTTCTCATGTTCATGCCGTTAGCTTTGCGAGGTTGCGGGCGCTGCAGAGCATTGCCCACTCGCTGGAAGCCTTGTCGATGCCTCGCTGAAGGAGTTGGCGGAAACCTCTGGCCTGTTTGATGTGACCGAAGACGGGCTCGACAATATACTTCCGGAGCCGGTAGCGACTTCGGTGGCCACCTTGCTTAATCCTTGCTCGCATGGCCTGGACCAACGTGCCGCCCTTGG
>JANPIH010000016.1:0-8768 GCA_031424895.1 Rhodospirillales bacterium | reverse complement strand
GGCCTCCAGCAGCGTGCGCGCCCGGTGCGGATCGTCGCCTGGGCCGATGCCGGCCATCACGTAATCCAGCGTGCTTTCGAACCCCTCGAGGTCCGGCTCCTGCGGCAGGTAGCGCACCGTGGCACCCGGCTGCACGAACCGCGTGCCCGAGTCGGCCGCGATCTGGCCGGCCGCGATCTTCAGCAGCGTCGACTTGCCGGAGCCATTGCGGCCCACCAGGCAAAGCCGATCGCCCGGTGCCACGGAGATATCGGCTCCGCGAAGCAACGGCGTGGTGCCGAGCGTGAGGAAAACATCGGAAAGGAACAGCAGGGGAGGCGCCATGCGCGGCTTCTAGCATGCGGCAGCGCACAATCATCCCATCAGAGCGCTTGCGCGTGCGCCAAATGCGCGGCAGGGTTGAATGAACGATATGTCACTTGAACGACATACCGGGGTGGCTTGGCCCAAACTTGGCACAACCGGCAGCATAGCCTGCCGTTTCAGGGAGAGTTTCATGCTGACGCGTCGCTCCGCCTTCACGGCCGCCGCAGGCCTGGCGGCCACTGCCACCTTCGGGCTGGATGCCACGGCACAGGCCGCGGACAAGGTTATCAAGATCGCGCTCAACCTGTCGTTCACCGGTGCCGACGCGCTTGGCGCGCAGCGCATCGCCAATGGCGCGCAGATGGCGGTCGACGAGGCCAACCGCAAGAAAGTGGTGAAGGGCCACGTCTTCCGCATCGAGAAGTTCGACGATGCCACCGCCACCGCCGGCCAGTACGATCCGGCCCAGGGTGCGATCAACGCGCGCAGGATGGTCTCCGACCGCGCGATCCTCGCGGCCATCGGGCCGATGATGTCCGGCGTGGGCAAGGCGATGGCGCCCATCCTGTCGGGCGGCAACCTGCCGATCATCTCACCGTCCGCCACCAATCCCGACATCACCGATCCGAAGTTCGCAGATCAATACCGTCCGAAGGGCAAGGTGGTGTTTTTCCGCACCGTCACGACCGACGCCTACCAGGGCCCGAACATGGCCAACTTCTACGCCGAAGTACTGAAGGTGAAGGCGCTGTTTGTGCTCGACGACAGCGGCGCCTTCGGCGTCGGCATCGCCGACACATTCGAGGCCCAGGCCAGGAAGAAGGGCATCCAGATCCTGGGCCGCGACCGGCTGGACCCGCGGGCGGCCGACTACGCCGCGGTGCTCACCAAGATCAAGGCGATGAACGCGCCGGCCATCTACTACGGCGGCGTCAGCCTCGCCGGGGTGAAGCTGGCCAAGCAGGCCTATGACATCATCCCGAACGCGATCAAGGGCGGCGGCGACGGGGTGTGGTCGAGCGACTTCCTCTCCGCCGGCGGCTTCCCGGCCGTGGAGGGCTGGTATGCAACCCAGGCCAGCCCCGAACTGGTCGGCGATCCCGCGCTGGCGGGGTGGGTGAAGCAGTACAACGATCGCTTCAAGGGCCAGCCCGACAACTACAGCATCACCGCCCACAGCGGCGCGGAAGCCATCATCGAGGCCGCCCGCGTCGTCGCCGCCACCGGCAAGCCGGTCACCCGCGACGCCCTGCGCGATGCGCTGCAGAGCGTGCGGATCAAGACCATCCAGGGCATGGTCGAGTTCGACGCCAACGGCGACATCAAGAGCAAGGTCGTCAGCGTCTACCAGATCCGCAAGGACGCGGCGAAGCCGCTCGACGATCCTTCGGCCCAGTACAAGTACATCTCCGTCGCCCCCGAGGCATGACCGGCACCGGCATGGCGCCGGCGATGTGCTGACACGATACCGCCCTGGCCGATGCTGGGGCGGTGTTCGCCCCCCTTCGCGATGACCGCCGCCGTGCTCCACTACGGGTCCGGACCGGGCACGCCTGTGCCGGAGATGTCGCAGACATGACCTTCACCGATCTGCTGATCCAGCAAATGATCAACGGCCTGAGCCTGGGCGCGATGTATGCCCTGCTGGCCCTGGGTTTCACCCTGGTCTACGGCATCCTGGAACTGATCAACTTCTCCCACTTCAACGTCTTCATGGTCGGCAGCTTCGTCGGGCTGTTCATCCTCGAAAGCCTGGGCGTTTCCGGCCAGCTCACCATCATGACCGGGCTGCCGCTGATCGGCGTGCTGGCCGTGGCCTTTGCCGGAACCATGGCGTTCTGCGGCGGGCTCGGCGTCGGGATCGAACGATTCATTTTGCGCCCGTTGCGCCAGGTGCGCGGGCCCGCGCCGATGATCACCACCATCGGCGTCTCCTACATCCTGTTCAACCTCGTCATCCTCACCCAGGGCGCCGATTCCAAGAACTTCCCCAACCCGCTGCCCCCGCTGGAGTGGCACTTCGGCGGTGCCGAGGTTAAGCTGCGCGAGGTGATGATCTGGGCGGTGTCGCTGGTGCTGATGGGCGCGCTCACCTGGTTCGCCGGCTACACCAAGCTCGGCAAGGCGATGCGCGCCACCGCGCAGGACCCGGAGGCGGCCCGCATGATGGGGGTGGACGTCGACCGGGTGATCGCCACCGCCTTCTTCCTCGGCGGCGCGCTGGCAGGCGCCGGCGGGCTGATCTTCGGCCTTTACTACAACTTCACCAGCTTCCTCATCGGTTTCAAGACCGGGCTGTTCGCCTTCACCGCAGCCGTGCTGGGCGGCATCGGCAACGTGCCGGGGGCGATGCTCGGCGGTCTCCTGATCGGCTTGATGGAGGCCATGAGCGGCGCCTTCATCTCCAATGCCTGGGCCGACGTCATCATCTTCTCCATCCTGGTGCTGGTGCTGGTGTTCATGCCCTCGGGCCTGCTCGGGCGCGTCGCCCCGAACAAGTCCTAGGAACCAGCCGATGATCGCCGCCGCCCGCGCCGCCATCGAACGCCCCTTCGCGGGCATGCCGCCGGAACGCCGCAAGCAACTCGGCCTGTGGATTCTGTCGGTCGTGCTGATGCTGTTCCCGCTGGTCCACGACAACGACGCCGACATCGATGCCATGGCCAATGCCGGCACGCTGGTGGCCCTTGCCCTCGGGCTCAACATCGTCGTCGGCTTCGCCGGCCTGCTCGACCTCGGCTACGCCGCCTTCTTTGCGCTCGGCGCCTACTACTACGGCATCTTCACCGCCTACCAGATCATGCCCCCCTGGAGCGACGCATGGATGGCGTTCGAATTCCTGGGCCTGGTGCGAAAGGTCAACCGCGGCGGCGTCGATCTTGTGCACTTCACGCTCAGTTTCTGGCTGGCGCTGCCGACCGCCGCCATCATCACCGCGGTGTTCGGTGTCATATTCGGCGCGCCCACCCTGCGCCTGCGCGGCGACTACCTGGCCATCGTCACGCTTGGCTTCGGCGAGATCGTGCCGATCGTGGCGCGCAACATGGACGGCATCACCGGCGGCGCCGCCGGGCTGAACGGCGTTCAGGCACCCAAGCTATTCGGCTGGTCCTTCGGCGTGGATGCCTGGCCCTACTACTACGTGGTGCTCGGCCTCGTGGCGCTGCTGATCTTCGTCTCGCTGCGCCTGCGCGACAGCCGCACCGGCCGTGCCTGGCGTGCCGTGCGCGAGGACGAGACGGCGGCCAGCGCGATGGGCGTGAACCTGGTCAACTACAAGCTGCTGGCCTTCGCCACCGGGGCCGCATTCGCCGGCGTGGCTGGCGTGGTGTTCATCGCCAAGCTGCAAACCGCCACGCCCGACATGTTCAACTTCAACGTCTCCGCCATGCTGCTGGTCATGGTCGTCCTCGGCGGCATGGGCAGCGTGTGGGGCGTGGTGCTCGGCGCCTTCCTGCTGCAGATCCTGCAATCCTGGTTCCTGCCGGAGCTCTCGGGCCTGCTGCGCAGCATCGGCGAGGCGGTCGACTGGGCCTGGCTCGCGCAGATCGAGCTAGTGGAGGCGATCCAGCTGATCTTCGGGGTCATCCTGGTGGTGATGATGCTGTACCGCCGCGACGGCCTGATCCCCGCGGTGAAGCGCCAGGCAGCACTGCACATTACCCAACAGGCGGCCCAGGTTCAGCGCGGCGGCTTCGTGGGCCTGGAGAAGATCGGAAGCTGGAGCCCCGGCACCGGCAACGCGCTGGAGGTCAAGGGCGTGACCGTGCGCTTCGGTGGCCTTGTCGCGCTCAACAGCGTGGACCTCGTGGTCCCGGCCGGCAGCGTGGTCGCGGTGATCGGCCCGAACGGCTCGGGCAAGTCCACCCTGTTCAACGTCATCACCGGCCTTGTCGAGGCCGATGGCGGCAGCATCCGCTTCGAGGGCGTGGAACTGCTCGGCCTGCGCCCGGACCGCATCCTGGAGCATGGAGTGGCGCGCACCTTTCAGAACATCCGCCTGTTCCCCAACCTCACCGTGTTGGAGAACGTGCTGATCGGCGAGCATGCCCGCCTCGCCACCGGGCCTGTCGGCGCCGTGCTTCGCACCGCGCGTGTCCGCGCGGAGGAGGCGGGGGCGTTGACCTGGGCGACGAACATCATCGCCCTGTTCGGCAACCGGCTGACGCCGCGGATGGGCCAGATCGCCTCCAGCCTGTCCTACGCCAACCGTCGCCGGGTGGAGATCGCCAGGGCACTTGCCTCCCGCCCGCGCATCCTGCTTCTTGACGAGCCGACAGCGGGCATGAACCCGGCCGAAACCCTGGAACTCGCCGAGCAGATCAAAAGCCTGCACGCGCTGGGGCTCACGATCCTGCTGATCGAACACAAGCTCGATGTCGTCACCCGCCTCGCCAGCAACGTCGTGGTTCTGGACCACGGCGAGAAAATCGCCGAAGGCCCGGCCGACGAGGTGCGCCGCAACGAGGAGGTGCTGCGCGCCTATCTCGGCCGCGCCGCCACCGCCGCGGCAGCCAAGGAGAAAGCCAGTGCGTGACGGCTCCGTGCTGCTCGAGTTCAAGGGCGTCAACACATACTACGGCGACCTGCACGTGCTGAAGAACGTCGACTATGCCATCGGCCGCGGCACCATCGTCTGCCTGCTCGGCGGCAACGCCTCGGGCAAGTCCACCACCATGAAAACCATCATGGGCGTGGTCTCGGCCCAATCCGGCCAGGTGCTCTATGAGGGCCAGGAGATCTCCACCCTGTCCACCAGCGATCGCGTCCGCCGCGGCATCGCCCCGGTGCTGGAGGCCCGCCGCCTCTTCCCGCGCATGACCGTCTTCGAGAACCTCGAGATTGGCGCCTACACCCGCAAGAAGGGCCCGGAGTTCGACGAGGACCTGGAGCGCGTGTTCAGCCTGTTTCCCCGCGTGAAGGAGCGTCGCACCCAGGTCGCCGGCACCCTGTCCGGCGGCGAGCAGCAGATGGTGGCGATCGGCCGCGCGCTGATGAGCCGCCCGAAGCTGATCTGCATGGATGAGCCGTCGATGGGCCTGTCGCCGCTGTTCGTGGAGCAGGTGTTCGACATCATCCAGATGATCAACAAGCAGGGTGTCACGATCTTCATGGTGGAGCAGAATGCGTCGATGGCGCTCTCGATCGCCCACCACGCCTATGTGCTGCAAACCGGCGTGGTGGTGCTGTCCGGCACGGCAGCCGAAATGCGCGAGAACGAAATGATCAAGCAAGCCTACCTCGGCGAGATGCAGGTGGAGGGCGCTGCCTGACGCCATGAACGGGCAGGTGACGCTGGTTCTCCTCGGCGCGAATCGCCAGATCATGGGCGGGCCGTTTGATATTTTCGCGCCGCCGGCGATCGGCGTGTGCCTGGAGGTGCGCTCCCGCCTGGCCCATCTCGCCGACGTGCTGATCGAGGTGCCCGACTTCACCGCGCCCACCCAGGCACAGCTGGTCGACGGCCTCGTGCGCACGCTGGTGCTGATGCGCAAGGCGCCGCACCTGCCCGTTTTTGTCGGGTGCGCCGCCGGGTTGGGCCGCACCGGCACCTTCATCGCCGCACTCGTGCGCCTCGCTGGAATCGCCGACCCCGTCGCCTGGGTGCGCGCGCACTACGACCCCCGCGCCGTCGAAACCGGGGCCCAGGAAGCGGCCGTGGCGGCGCTTGACGTCGATGCGGTGTGGAATGCCTATGCGGATCAACCTTGACCCGGAGGTCTGTCCGATGCGCCTTACCCGCCGCGCCGCCCTCGCCCTAGGCGCGACCACGCTTGCCTCGCCCTCCCGCGCGTCGGCCCCCATCCGCCTTGGCCTGCTGCGTACGGCCTCGCCCGCACCGCTCTACATCGCGCAGGAGCGCGGCTGGTTCCGCGAGGCGGGCGTGGAGGTGCAGTTCCGCTTTTTCGACGCCGCCCAGCCTATCGCCGCCGCCGCCGTCTCGGGCGACACCGACATGGGCATCACCGCGCTGACCGGCGGCTTTTTCGCACTTGCCGGCCGCGGCGAACTGGTCGTCATCGGCGGCGGGCTGCACGAACAGAAAGGCGTGCGGCTCACCGCCGTGCTGGTCTCGAAGAAAGCCCACGAGGCCGGCCTCACCAGCCTGGACAAGCTGGCCGGGAAAAGCTTCGGCATCACCCAATACGGCTCCAGCTTCCACTACATGGCCGGCCGCCTGGCCGAGATACAAGGCTTCGACCTCAAGTCCCTCACCCTGCGCCCGCTGCAAACCGTGCAGAACATGGTCGCCGCCGTTCGCACCGCGCAGGTGGATGCCACCATGGCCATCGCCTCCATGGCCGTCCCGGCGGCCGCCAGCGGCGAGGCCGTCATCATCGGCTGGGTCGGCGACCACGTGCCCTACCAGATCACGGCCCTGTTCGCCGCCAAGGCGATGGTTGCCACCCGCGCCGACGACCTGCGGAAGTTCGCCACCGCCTATCAGCGCGGCGTCGCCGCCTACCGCGATGCCTTCCTGCGCTTCGACGCCGCCGGCGTGCCGCAATACGGCCCCGCAACCGACGCCGCCATCGCCGACATCACCAAGTACGTCTTCATCGGTGACCCCCTGGCCGGCGACAAGATCAAGCCCGGCCTCGGCTGGTACGACGAAGGCGCCGCCCTGAACGTCGCCGACGTCCGCCGCCAACTCGCCTGGTTCAGCGCGCAAGGGATGGTGAAGGGCGACGTCGACGCCGCCGCCATCATCGACACGCGGTTCCTGCCAACACGTTGATTGGCAGGGGGGTGAGCGCGGTCGGCCTTCGCGCCGAAGGCATCTCCCACCGCTTCGATGCGCTGGAAGTGCTTTCGGGCATTGACCTCACCATCGCACCGGGCGAGGTCACCGTCCTGCTCGGCCCTTCCGGCTGCGGCAAATCCACCCTGCTGGCCATCCTCGGCGGCCTGCTCGCGCCGACGCAGGGCAGGGTGGTGATGGAGGGCACGCCCCCGCCCGGCTGCATCAACCCCCTCACCTACGTCTTCCAGGATTTTTCCCTCCTCCCCTGGCGCGGCGTCGCCGCCAACATCTCCCTCGTCCTCGAAGGCCGCCTCCCCAGGCCCGAGCGCGCGGCCCGCATCGCCGAGGTCCTGGCACTCACCGGCCTGTCCGACTTCGCGAACGCCTGGCCGCGCCAACTTTCCGGCGGCATGCGCCAGCGCCTCGGCATCGCCCGGGCGCTCGCCGTCCGCCCCGCCGTGCTGTTGATGGATGAGCCGCTCTCCGCACTCGACACGCCGACGCGCCTCCTGCTGCAGGACGAGTTCGCTGGCATGATCGCCCGCGCCGGCATCACCTGCGTCTATGTCACCCACAACCTCGCCGAGGCCGTCCGCCTGGGCCATACCATCGTCGTCCTCTCCCGCCGCCCCGGCTGCATCGCCACAACCCTGCGCCTGGACACCCCGCCCACCGAACGCCACGCCGACGACCCCGCCCTGCGCGCCGCCGAGGCTACGCTATGGACCGCCATCCGCGCCGACGCCGTGGCCGCCACGCGCGAGGTTGCCGATGCCTGACGTGCCCTTCCGTGCCGTTCCGTTCAGGGCGGGCGGCTTCGCCCCGCGCAGCATCCCGTTCACCGGCGCGCTGACCCTGGTCGCCCTGCTCGCCCTCTGGCAGGCTGGCGCCTCGGCCGGCTGGTTCTCCAGCCGCTTCCTGCCGACCCCCTGGGCGATCGCCAAGGCGCTGCATGTGCTCGCCATCAGCGGCGAATTGTGGGCCCATCTCGCCGCCTCGCTGCAACGCTTCGCCATCGGCTGGTCGATCGGCACCGCGGCGGGGCTTGTGCTCGGCTTCGCGGTCGGCCTGTTCACCCTGGCCCGCGCCCCCGGAATGGCCGTCGTCTCCGCCCTGTTCCCGATCCCCAAGATCGCCCTGGTGCCGCTGTTCATCATCTGGTTCGGCATCGGCGAGGGCAGCAAGGTCGTCACCCTGGCCTTCGGCGTGTTCTTCCCCACCGTCATCAACACCGTCGCCGGCGTGGACGGCGTGCCGCGCGGCCTGATCCGCATGGCGCAATCCTTCGGCCTCTCCCGCGCCGCGATCGTCTGGAAAGTGGTCCTGCCCGGCGCCCTGCCGGCGATCCTGTCGGGCTTCCGCATCACCACATCGACGGCCATCATCCTGCTGGTCGCCGCCGAGATGATCGGTGCCGACAAAGGCATCGGCAGCTTCGTGCTCCAGGCCGGCAACCTCTACGACACCGAAAATCTCATGGCGGGCATCGTGCTGCTCAGCGCCTTGGGCCTGACGGTGGCCTGGGTGCTGGGGCGGGTGGAGCGCGTGCTGTTGGCGTGGCGATAGAAAGAAAGAAGTTCTTTTTTCGTAACTGCCCAGGTCCGTCTGGCGCAGATTTTCATTGACGTGAGACGACGCGGCGTGAGTCAAGGTTGGGATGCCGTTGCACCCCGCCCCGATGACGATAGCTGAGCTTCTTGCTGTGGTTTCGTCGCAG
>JANPIH010000015.1:0-1877 GCA_031424895.1 Rhodospirillales bacterium | reverse complement strand
TCGACACGCTTCTGGTGCAGGCGCGCAACGAGCCGGTGGCAACGGCGCTGTTCGTGCTAGGCGGCGCCGTTCTCGGCTTTGTCCTGGGGCGTGCCGTGCGCTGAGGCGGCCGATGGGCGACCTGCTCGACCTGGCGCGCGTGGCCGCGGATGCGGAGCGGCTGCGCTGGCGGCTGCGCGTGCGGCGGATGGTCGTGCGGGCCGGGCTGATCGGGGGCGGCTTCGTGTTCCTGTGCGCGGCGCTGGCGATGGCGCATGTAGGGGCGCTGGCGTTCCTGGGTCCGCTGGTCGGCGCCGGCTGGGCGGCCGCCATCGTCGGCGGCGCCGACATCGCGATCGCGCTGGTGCTAGGGGTGGCGGCGGCGCGGCTGGGTCCGGGGGCGAACGAGCGCGGGGCGATCGCGGTGCGCGAGATGGTGGTCGGCGAGATGGTCGGTCGCACGCGCGTGCTGCGCCAGTTGCTCGTGCTAGTCGCGGCGCTGCGGCGGTAGCGCGGCCGCCGCCGGTTCGCGCGGCAGGTGCGTTCCTCGACGGGCGCGGGTCACTGGCCGTCGTCGGTGCCAGCGGGCGGGCCGGACAGCGAACCGCCGGATCCTTCCGCGCTGGCTTGCGGGCGGCGGTTTTCAGTAAAGCGTCGCGCGGTCCGGTTGGATGCGGATGTGGCAGAGGGTCCGGCCGGCCCGCCGCCGCGGTTGAATGTGCCGCAGCGCCCGCATTGCAGAACCTTGACCTGTTGGCGGACCTGGCTTGCCGTGACGGCGCACAGCAGGACCGAGCCGCAGCTTCCGCAGCCGTAATCGGCATTCCCGTCGCCGGTGACGATGGGAAAGCCCGACTGGGACCGGGCAATATCCACCGATTCGGGAGCTGGCGGGGGAATGACGTGGAGGCGGCGTGATCGTCGCATGTCGCGCACCGGTTCGTGACCGGCCCTTCCGGGGAATGAGTTCGAACAAGGAACCAGCGCCCTTGCGCGGGATGGAATTTCCGGCGGGTGCCGGGGTGGGGCAGCGCGGCGTATGCTTCAGGTGGTGATCGTAAACATCCGGCTAACGCCCCATATCCATCGTATGGTCGGGCTCTTGCCTTCGGCCATGCATGCCCCCGTCGGGAATCGTGCTGTCGATTTCGCGATATTGGGTGGAGGTTTTTCTTGGATCGATTTCAGATGAACGCGGTGGTGCTGGTGGGATTGGTGCTGCTCGGCCTCGGTGTGGTCAGTTTTGCCATTCCAATATTCACCACGAGCCAGACCAAGGACGTCGCGAATATCGGCGACCTCAAGTTGCAAACGACGCAGAGCACCTCGTACACGATCCCACCCCTGGCGAGCGGTGCCGCGGTGGTGGTGGGGCTTGTCCTGGTCGGTGCCGGGATGGTCCGTCGCCTGTCGTGACGCTGCCAGGCTTATCCGCGTGACCCCGGTCACAACCGGAACCCCTCGCGCAGCCAGTCGACGACCTTGAGCGGGCGGCGGCGCGGGGCCTGGGCCGCCTTGCGGCGGGCATAGACCTCGTTCAGCAGCACGGTGCCGTCGGGATCGCGCTGCAGGGTCATGCGGCGGTTGAACGTCTCCGCCGATCCCGGGTGGCGGCCAATGACGATGATGGCCGAGGCGGGCAGCTGCTCCTCGATGAGACGCAGCATGGCATCGGCGGTTTCGGCATCGAGCGCGTCGGTGGCGTCGCCGAGGACGATCCAGCTCGGGCGATGCAGCACCAGGCGCGCGAAGGACAAGCGCTGAAGGTCGGCCGCGCCGAGGCTGCGGGACCAGTCGGATGTCTCGTCGAGGCGGTCGGCCAGCGCGGGGACCCCGGCGAGGGCGAGGGCCTCGGCGATGGCGGCGTCGGCGAAGTCGCCGGCGGGGGCGGGAAACAG
>JANPIH010000014.1:0-6538 GCA_031424895.1 Rhodospirillales bacterium | reverse complement strand
GCCAATATTTGCCAACAGGGCGACCACGGCGGCGGCACCACCAAAGCCACCACCAAACTGATACAAGGCGGCCTGCGCAACCAGGAGCACAAACAATTACCCCTGGTTCGCGACGCGCTGATGGAGCAGGCGCATCGCCATGGCTGAGCCGGCGTTCGACATCGCGGTGATCGGCGGCGGCATCAACGGCGCCGGCATCGCGCGCGACGCCGCCGGGCGCGGCTGGTCGGCCTATCTGTGCGAACAGGGCGACCTCGGCGGCGGCACCTCCTCTGCCTCGACCAAGCTGATCCATGGCGGCCTGCGCTACCTGGAGCACTACGAGTTCCGCCTGGTGCGCGAGGCGCTGATGGAACGCGAGGTGCTGTGGGGCATCGCGCCGCATATCGTCTGGCCGCTGCGCTTCGTCCTGCCGCACCATCGCGGGCTGCGGCCAGCCTGGCTGCTGCGCCTCGGCCTGTTCCTCTACGACCACCTCGGCGGCCGCCGCGACCTGCCACCCACCCGCATGCTGAACCTCGCCCGCGATCCCGCCGGCGCCGCCCTGAAGCCGGAGTTCCTTCGCGCCTTCGAATACTCCGATTGCTGGGTGGAGGATTCGCGCCTGGTGGTGCTGAACGCCCAGGATGCCGCCGAGCGCGGCGCCGTGGTCGAAACCCGAACCCGCTGCATCGCCGCCGAACGCGCCGGCGACGGCTGGGTCGTCACCGTCGAGAACGAAGCCGGCCGCCGCCAGCTGCGCGCCCGCGCCCTGGTCAACGCCGCCGGCCCCTGGGTGGCGGAGGTCCTGCGCGGCGTGGTGCGGGAAAACGCGCCGGCCAAGGTGCGGCTGGTCCAGGGCAGCCACATCGTCGTTCGCCGCAAGTTTGCCCACGACCGCTGCTACATCTTCCAGAACGCCGACGGCCGCATCTTCTTCGCCATTCCCTACGAACGCGACTTCACCCTCATCGGCACCACCGACCGCGACTGGGAAGGCGACCCCGGCGCGGTGCGCATCTCCGCCGACGAGATCGCCTATCTCTGCGCCGGCGCCAGTACCTATTTCCGCGATCCGGTGGCGGCCTCCGATGTCGTCTGGAGCTTCTCGGGCGTCCGCCCGCTCTACGACGACGGTGCCAGCGCCGCCCAGGAGGCGACGCGCGACTACGTGCTGACGCTGGAGGCGCTGTCCGGCCAGGGCGCGCTGCTCAGCGTGTTCGGCGGCAAGATCACCACCTATCGCCGCCTCGCCGAATCCGCCTTGGAAAAGCTGACCCCGCACCTCCCCCCGTCGCGCGGCAAGCCTGCGGGCTGGACCGCCCACGCGCCGCTGCCCGGCGGCGATTTCCCCAAGCACGGCTTCGACGCCCTCCTCGCCGAAACCCGCGCCCGTGCCCCTTTTCTGCCGGAGCCAACGGCGTGGCGCCTGGTCCGCGCCTATGGCACCCGTACCACGATCCTGCTCGACGGCGCGCGGTCGATGGGCGATCTTGGCGCGGTGCTCGGCGCGGACCTGACCGAGGCGGAAGTGCGCTACCTGCGCGACCATGAATTCGCCCGCTCGGCCGAGGACGTGGCATGGCGGCGCAGCAAGCTCGGGCTGCGGCTGTCGCTGGAAGAGTTCGAGGCGCTGGGAAGGATGTTGGCATGAACGACCACCCCACGCTGATGGCCGCCGACGTCGCGCCGGCCAACGAAACGGAGGCGGCGATCCTGTCCCGCCGCGCCGTCCGCGGCTTCCTGCCCACGCCGATCGACCGCGCCACGGTCGAACACATCCTCGATGTCGCCGCCCGCGCCCCCAGCGGCACCAACATGCAGCCCTGGCGCGCCATCGCGCTCGCCGGCGAACCGCTCGACGCGTTCCGCGACGCGCTCGCCGAGGATTTCCTCGCCGGCCGCGCCAGCACCGCGCGGGACTACCGCTACTACCCCGACCCGTTCTTCGAGCCCTACCAGTCCCGCCGCCGCAAGATTGGCTGGGACCTCTACGGCCATCTCGGCATCGCCCGCGGGGAGGCCGAGAAGATGAAGGCGCAGGTGGCCCACAACCTGCGCTTCTTCGGCGCCCCGGTCGGCCTGCTCTGCCTGATCGACCGCAAGCTCGAAATCGGCTCCTGGCTCGACTACGGCATGTTCCTCCAGAACATCGCGGTTGCCGCGCGCGGCCGGGGGCTGGACACCTGCCACATGGCCGTGTTCGCCCAGTTCGGCGAAACCATCCGCCGCCTGCTGGACATCTCGGAGTCCGACATGATCGTTTGTGGCATCGCCCTCGGCCACGAAGACCCTCAGGCACCCGCCAACCGGCTGCGAACGGAACGCGTGCCAGCTGAAGGATTTACTCAGTTCAGGGGGTTTTGAAGAAAGGAAGCGCGTTCTTTTTTTTAAAAAAGTACCAAAAAACATTTATCTGTTCAGCTAAAGGTGGATAATGCAGCTAAAGGGAGAAAGTCTTTTTGCTTCTTTTTCTCCAGAAAAAGAAGACTTCCTCTACTCCCTTGGCTTCAGCTCCGCCAACTTCAACCGCCGCAGCAGGATAAGCGCGAAAGGCCGCGGTGTGACGGGCAAAGGTTTCCGGAAACTGCATGCAGGGAGGCCAATGGAGCCCCCCTTGCGGCCCCCCTCCGCAGAAAGGAAGCCCGATAAATGTAAAAGGGCCGTGCCACCTGTCACGTTGACCCGCGCCGCCGGGTCACCACATCCTAGGCTCGGATTGGTCCAGGAGGACATGATGGACAACGATACCCAACTCGGCACGACCCAGCGCAGCGACGCGGAATGGCAGAAGCTGCTCACCCCCGAGCAGTACAAGGTGCTGCGCAAGCACGGCACCGAGCGCGCCGGCACCAGCGCGCTGAACGCCGAGAAGAGGCACGGCACCTATTGCTGCGCCGGCTGCGGCACGAAGCTTTTCGCCGCCCCGACAAAGTTCGAAAGCGGCACCGGCTGGCCCAGCTTCTGGGACCCGATCGAGGGCGCGGTAGGAACCACCGTCGACCGCTCCTGGTTCATGTCCCGCACCGAGGTCCACTGCGCCAACTGCAAGGGCCATCTCGGCCACGTCTTCGACGACGGCCCGCCGCCGACCGGCCTGCGCTACTGCATGAACGGCGTGGCCATGACCTTCGAGCCGGAAGCGGGCAGCTAACCGCTACACCCCGTAAAACCGCGCGGCGGTTTGGCCAAAGACGGCCGCTTGCGCGGACGCCGGGACCAGCGCCCCCGCCGCCTCCCGCCACCGCGCGTAACCCCCGGCGAGGTCCACCACCGGCCAGTCGCTGCCCCACATCAGCCGGTCTGGCCCGAACTCGGCCAGCAGATGCTCAGCAAAAGGCCGCAGATCCTCGGGGTGCCACGCCGCCCCCGCCTCGGTCACCAGCCCCGAGAGCTTGCAGCACCAAGCCGTCTCCTGTGCCAGCTTCGCCATCTGCCCCGCCCAGGGTTCGAACCCCCCGCCCGCTATGTCCGGCTTGGCGGCATGATCGATCACCACCGCCAGCCCCGGATGGCGCCGCGCCAGCTCCCCGATCACCGGCAGGTGCCGCGGCTTGATCAGCGCGTCGAAGCGCAGCCCATGCGCCACCATCGCCGCCAACCCTGGCTGCACGTCCGGCCGCAGGATCCAGCCGGTATGGTCGATGTCCTGCAGCATCGGCCGCAGCCCGCGGATCAGCGGATCGGCCGCCCGTGCCGCCACAAGCGCCGGGGCATCGGCGGCGGCGAGGTCTACCCACCCAACTACCCCGCGCACCAACCCGCCTGCCTCGCGCGCCACCTCCAGCATGAAGTCGGTCTCGGCCGCGGTCGCCGCCGCCTGCACCAGGATCGTGCCCGTCACCTCGCCCAGCAGCGGACGCAAATCGCCCAGCCCGTAGTCGCGCGCGATCGGCAGGTCGGGCGACATCCAGCCATAGTCCCCCCGCGCCACCTGCCAGACATGATGGTGCGCGTCGATCTGCATCACCGTTCCGGTGTCGGCGCATCCTCGGGCAGCAGCCCCGCCGCCCGCAGGTCGCGCCACAATTGCCCGGGAATCTCCGCCGCCATCAGCGCCGTGTTCTGCATCGCCTCCGCGGCACTCCGCGGCCCCGGGATCACGGCCGCGACCACCGGATGCGCGACACAGAATTGCAGTGCCGCGGCGCGGATATCCACGCCATGCCGTTCGCACACCGCCCGCACCGCCTGCGCCTTCGCCACCGTGTCGGCCTGCGCGGGCTCGTAGTTGAAGGTGGTGCCCCCGGCCAGCAGCCCCGAATTGTAGGGGCCGCCAATCACCACCTTCGCTCCCTTCGCAGCACAGGCCGGAAACAGCTTCCCCAGCGCCGTATGGTCGATCAGCGTGTAACGCCCGGCGATCAGGAAAATGTCGGGGTCCGCCGCCTCCAGGCAGGCCAGCGCCGGCTCCACCATGTTCAGCCCCATCCCCCAGCCGCGGATTTCGCCCCGCGCCCGCATCGCCGACAGTGCCTTCGCCGCCCCTGCCATCGCCTCGGCAAACCGCTCCCGCCAGGCCGGGCCGTGCCAGTCCTCGGAGCAGTCGTGAATGTACACGACATCGAACCGCGTCAGCCCCATGCGCTGCTGGCTATCCTCAAGCGAGCGCACCGTCCCCGCCGCGGAATAGTCGATGCTGCGCCGGAAGGGCAGGGCGTTGAGGAAGTTCTCGTTCAGCGCCGGCACGCTTGCGTCGGCGTGCAGGATGCGGCCGATCTTGGTCGACAGCGTGTAGTCCTCCCGAAGCTGCCCGCGCAGGAACCGCCCCAGCCGATGCTCCGCCAGCCCCGCCCCGTAATGCGGCGCGGTGTCGAAATGCCGCACCCCGGCCCCCCACCCGGCCGCGACGGCGGCGATCGCGTCGTCGTCGGACACCTCGGTGATCAAATTGCCCATCGGCGCCGTGCCCATGCCAAGCGGGCCATGCGGAACGAAGGTGCTCATGCTTGCGGCTCCGGAGGAATGACGCCCTTGGTCAGCAGGATATTGCCGTAGAACCGCCGCTCGCCGGTCTGCACGATGGCGTAGGCGCCCTCGGCGGCGGCGTAGAACGCATGCCGCTCGATGCCCGTCGCCGCCGGCCAGCCGCGCCCGGCCAGCACCGCGTTCATCTCCGCCACCACCGGCGGCACCGCCGCGGCATCGCCCACCACCTGCATAATCGCCGCCGGGTCGGGCACGAACGTATCGCATGGCAACACCGACAGCACCGCCTCCAGCGCCCGCACCACCCCGATCCCCGGCATCCCGATCAACCGCCGCCCCCGCGTCGCCGGGTAATTGGCATCCACCACCACGATCCGGTCGCCATGCCCCATGGCAGCCAGCGCATGCAGCAGCTCCGGCGACAGCAGCGGGTCCAGGCCGATCAGCATCGCTTCCCCCGGGGACGGTTGTGCCGCGATGCTACCCCCGCGCGCCGGGCGCGAACACCCTTCCCGCACGCCCGCAACGGTGTCACCTTGCCCCCCTGTGCACTGCCGCCCGCTCCACGGAGACCGACGATGTCCGACATGATCACCGGCCTGTGGGCCGCCATGACCACGCCGCTCGACGCCGAGGGCAAGGTCGACCACCCCGCCCTGGTTAAGCACGGCCAGTTCCTGATGCAGAACGGCTGCGACGGCCTCGTCCCGTTCGGCACCACCGGCGAAGGCAGCTCCTTCTCCGCCAAGGAAAAACTCGCCGCCACCGAAGCCCTGTTGAACGCCGGCGTCCCGGCCGACCGCATCGCGCTCGGCACCGGTGCCCCCGCCATCCCCGACACCGTCTCCCTCACCCGCGACATGATGGGCCTCGGCCTCGTGCACGCGATGATCCTCCCGCCCTACTACTACCGTGATGTCTCCGAGCAGGGGCTGGAGGACGCCTTCGCCCAGATCATCGACGGCGTCGGCTCCGACCGCCTGCGCGTCTGCGCCTACCACATCCCGCAGGTCTCCGGCGTCCCCGTCCCCGCCGCCGCGCTGGGCCGGCTGCGCGCGCGCTTCGGGCGGATCGTCGCCGGTGTGAAGGACAGCACCGGCGACTTCGAAAGTTTTCGCGATTTCCGCCGTCATGCCCCCGAAATCGGCACCCTGGTCGGCGCTGAAACCCTGATCGCTCGCGCGCGGGACGAAGGCGGCGTCGGCACCATCTGCGGCATGGTCAACCTCGTACCCCACCTCGTGCGCGCGATGATGCAAGGCCACGCCGGCACTGCCGACATGCAAGCCGCCGTCGCCACTCTGGAAGCCCCGTTCATCCCTACGCTCAAGGCCGTCCTGGCCGCCCAAACCGGCGACGCCGCCTGGCGCAACGTCCGCGCCCCGTTCCGCGCCGCCGACCCGGCCCGCGCGGCGCGTATCGCAGCCGCGCTTGCCGCCATCGGATCGCGGCGCGCGGCGGAGTAGGGCAGGGGACTTCGTCCCCCGCACCCCTGACCAAGGGGGCCGAGCCCCCTGGACCCTCAACATTTTCGCCAATGACAGAAGGGGTGGCGGGAGGCAACGTGTAGACCCCCCCAGACTAAGTTGGCCAATAAATGAGGTGACCGTGGCACATCCAACCGCCGGGG
>JANPIH010000013.1:0-13227 GCA_031424895.1 Rhodospirillales bacterium | reverse complement strand
TGCGGCACACGCAGGAAACCGGCGAGCCATTCCGGATGGAGGTGCGCATCCTCCGCCCCGACGGGTCGCACGTCTGGATTTCGTGGAATGCGGAACGGGTCGAGGAGGGCGACGCGACGTCCCTGATCGGCATCGTGCGGGATGTCACCGAGCGCAGGCAAGGCGAGGAACGGCTGCGCGCCGCCCACGACACGTTTCGCCACCTCGTCGAGCGCTCGCCCTTCGGCCTCTACACGGTAGATGCCGATTTCCGCCTGGCGCAGGTCAGCGATGGCGCGCAGAAGGCGTTCGATACCGTGCGGCCGCTGATCGGGCGCGACTTCGCCGAGGTGCTGCGCATCGCTTGGCCGGAGCCGTTCGCGACCGAAATCGAGGGCCGCTTTCGCCACACGCTGGCAACCGGGGAGCCCGACTCTTCCTCCAGCACCATCGAGCGGCGCGCGGACCGCGACATCATCGAGGCGTATGACTGGAAGATCGAGCGCATCACCATGCCCGACGGCCGGCAGGGCCTAGTGTGCCACTTCTACGATTTATCCGAGCGGCAGCGCCATGAGGCGCATGTGCAACTGCTGATGGGCGAGATCAACCATCGCTCGAAGAACATGCTCAGCTTGATCCAGGCGATCGCTCGCCATACCGCCGCGACCGGCGCCCCCGACTTCCTGGCGCGGTTCCGCGAGCGCGTGCAGTCGCTAGCGACAGCGCAGGACCTGCTGGTGCGCAACGAATGGCGATCCGTGCCGCTGGCCGACCTGGCGCGCTCGCAGCTTGCCCATTTCGCCGACCTGATCGACACGCGCATCCGCATCGCCGGGCCGGACTTGGCCGTGACGCCCGCCGCCGCACAGGCGCTGGGGTTGGCGATGCACGAGCTTGCCACCAACGCGGCGAAATACGGCGCCCTGTCGACCGGCACGGGCGGGGTGGCGATCCGCTGGCACATCGCCGATGCCGGTGCTTCCGGCTCGCACGTCGCGATCGAGTGGGTGGAACAGGGCGGCCCGCCGGTTGCAGCCCCGCCTCGGCGCGGCTTCGGCTCAACCTTGACTACCGGTATGGCCGAGTCGAGCATGGGTGGCACGGTTACAGTCGACTACGCGCCGGGCGGCTTTTCCTGGCGCCTCATCTGCCCGCTGGGCAACATCGCCGCGGACTTCTCGAACCGGCCAGGCGCTGTCGTACGGCCGGCGCCACCACCCGGAGCGGACCACCCGCACGCAGGGCGCCGGGTCCTGGTGGTCGATGACGAGCCGCTAATCGCCGCCGAAATAGCGGCCGTCCTGGCGGAGGCCGGCTGCGAGGTGCTTGGCCCCGTCGGGACCGTCGATCAAGCGCTGGCGCTGCTCGCGCGGCAGCACTGCGATGCCGCCGTGCTCGATGTTACCCTCGGCAGCGAAACCTGCGAGCCGGTGGCGCACCTTCTGGCGGCACGCGCAACGCCGTTCGTGCTCGTGTCGGGCTACTCGCGGGCGCAGCTGCCCGCGCTGCTGCGCACAGCCCCCCTGGTCGGCAAGCCGCTGGACCCGGTGGAGTTGGAGGTGCAGATCGAAAAGTGCATCAGACAGGCCGTGCCGCTAGACGTTGCTAGCGGGAAGGGTGACGTAGAATAGGGAACTGGGCGCGAAAAGTCTCTGTGCGCCGGGGGGGCGGCCGGTGGTTGTGGATCAATGAGCCATAGGTCGAAGGAGTAGGCGCCCCCGACGAACCCAATTTATGCGTCGTCAGCGGGGGCTGCCAGCGCTGATGATGATGTGATCCTTAATCTCCCTCCAGGAACTCAGCCGTCACGCGGCCGCTGCGACGGTCGGCGCGTTGCCGGCGACGCAGGTGCGCACCATGTGGCGACGTTCCGTCGTCGTCGCAAAGGGGGTAGCGCGATGCAGCACGGCACGATTGTCCCAGATCACCAAGTCATGCGGCCGCCAGCGATGCGCATAGGTGAAGGCGGGCTGCGTCGCCAGCGCCATCAGCCGGTCGATCAGCCCGCGTGACTCCGCCTCGCCCATGCCCTCGATGCTGCGTGCATGGGCGCCGAGATACAGGGCCGGGCCATGCGGATTCTCCTCCAGAACCAGGGCTTGGCGCACTGGCGGGTGCGCGTTGCGTTCCGCCTCGGTCACCAGCGCGGCATCCACCCGGGTGCGCGACCAGCCGAAGTCATGGATGGCGACGCGGCCACGTAAGGCGCGCTGCTCGGCCGGATCGAGCGCCGCGAAAGCCGGGCGCATGGAGGCGAATTCGGTGTCCCCGCCGGCCAAAGGGATCTCCCGCGCCGAGAGCAGTGAGGCGCGCGCCGGCACCTGCTTGAATGACGAATCATGGTGCCAGGCCCGGTTGGCCTTGTTGTTCAGCACCTGCTTGTCGGTCGGCGCCGCGATCTCGCCGGCCGGGCCGATGTTTGACAGGATGATCACCGCGCTGCCCGCCCCTGGCGCGCCCGGGCGCGTGCGTTCAAGCGGCCCGAACCCTTCGCTGAAGGCGATCTGCGCTGCGTCGTCGATCCGTTGGTCCGGGAAAACCAGTACCGAGAAGCGGTCGAGCGCATCACGCACCGCGGCCATCGTCGTCGCGTCCACCCCGCGGGCGATGTCGAGGCCCGTGATCCGGGCGCCGAAGATGGGGGTGAGCGGTGTTGTCTCGAACATGGGGTGTTTCCTCCGTCCCGCACCATGGCGCGTCGGCGCATCCAGGCGCTAGACGGTATTTTCGTGAAACACCCTGCCGCAAATCGGCAGAATGGACGAAGCCGTCAGGGGGCCGTATCGAACTTCGCGAGCAGGTGCGCGACGAAGGCGACAATCTTGGCGGGAAGGCGCTCGGCACGGACATGCACGGCGTGGATCTCGGCCTGATAGCGTTCCGGCCAGGCGGGCAGCCCCGCCAGCAGCGCTGTCAGGTGGCCGGCTGCGACATCCTCACCGACCATCCATTCGGGCAGCAGCACCAGGCCCATGCCGTCCAGTGCCGCCTGGCGCAGCGCCTCTCCGCTGTTGGAGCGGAACGGCCCGCTGACCGCGATCTCCTTGCGCCCGCCCGACGCAGTGGCGAAGATCCAGACCGGCGCTTCCTCCTCCTCGCGGTAGGTCAGGCAGGGGTGCTTGAGGATTGCATCGGGCGTGGCCGGGGCGCCGTGGCGCGCGATGTAGCCGGGGCTGGCACAGAGAATGCGCCGGCCCGAAGCCAGTGGATGCCCGATGAAGGACTTGCCTGTCGGCAGACCGAGGCGGATCACGACGTCCACCCCATGCGCAGGCACTAGGCCGGTCTGTTCTGTCAATGCGAGATCGATCTCCACCCGCGGATGCGCCGTGCGGAAACCGGCGAGATGCGGAACTACATGGCGCAGTGCGTAGGACCGCCGGGCGACGATGCGCTGCGTGCCGGTTGCTTCCTCGTGCATCTCCCGCGCCTCGACCATGGCGGCGTCGAGGCCGTCGAGCAGCGGTGTGATGCGGGCAGCCAGCCGCTGTCCGGCCTCGGTCGGCGCGACATGGCGTGTCGTGCGGTCAAAAAGCCGCAATGCGAGGTCGTCTTCCAAATCGCGGAGCGCCCGAGACGCCGCCGTCGCCGACAAGCCGAGCGAGCGTCCCGCCGCCGCGATGCCACCGCGATCGAGAGTGCGCAGAAAAAGCCGGAGTGAGGTCAGCCGGTCCATACAGCCACGCTAGTGCGGCTTCGTCAGTGCAGGAAGCCAGGCTGATCGCATCGCGGCACGATGGCGGCCGGCCGCCGGGCTGTCATACTTCTCTTTATACACCCTCTGACGATGCCAGCGCTGCTCGTTATCCTCGGATGGCATCCGCCTCCCGGAACATCTGATCGACCTGCGTGGCACCCAGCCCCAAGGCGCCCGCGAGGTCGGAGAGAAACTCGCTGCCCCGGTCCCACTCGGCAGCGCCGTCCCAGGCGTCTCGGACGCGGCCACTCGCTTTTTCAGCTGCGGCCTCGACTGCGTCCAGTAGCCCCGCCTCCCGCAGCGCCGCCTTACCTTTCCGGGCGGGGATGGGTGGCGGCACTGGTCGCTGCGACGCCAGAGCCGCCGGGACGTCCCATCTCCGCGAGGGCGTCGCTTGGGCAACCTGCGACGCCTGAAAGGCGGGGTCGAGCTCACATCCGTGCCAGGCAAGATTGACGTGGTAGCGTGGGTCGACGATCTCGCCGGCGATCAGCTGGCCGCCTTCTCCGATCTGCGCCGACGAGACGGTCGGCCCCACGATATCAACCACCACGCCCTGCGGTAGCTCCGGATCCTGCCCTGGTGGACAGGTCCAACCGGCCGTCTGGCATGGCGTCAGGAACTCCGCCCGATTGGTGAACCGGTGGCAGGTTGTGATCCACATGTTGGGGGCTACTATGGCGCCGTCAGCGTCTGCAGCAGGGCGTTGGACAGGGGACGTTCGGAATCATACGTGACGATCCGCTTAGCTGGGTGCCCCCTGCGCCGACATGCATTCTGGGCAAGACGCGCATAGTCAAAGGAGGCGGTGCTCAGGCTCCATTACCGGCCGTTGCTCGTCGTTACCGTCTGTCGGTGTGCCGCGCGCCACGATGCGAAGAACGCCGTCCGGCAACGGCCGCTGAAGTTCCATTGCCTCGGCCAACGGCGCCGTCATCCATCGGTCGCATTCCTCGGGCGTTCGGAAGATCACTGGCATGGCGCGGGGGTGGTAGGGGCTGATGTCAGCGTTGGGTTCCGTCGTCAGGAAGGCAAAAAGGTCGTTCGTTGTTGCACCCTCCTTGACCTTGCGGATGGACGTCCAGCCATCAACGTAGATGCCCGGCAAGAAAAACAGCGGTCGGTCGTCTGCCATGGAAAACCACACGTTCTGGCTCTTTCCAGTCGACAGTCGCTCGGGTTCGGCAAACGAGGTCCAAGGGACCAGGCAGCGGTTCTCCGGCCTGAGCCACTGCCGCCAATGCGGGGACTTCAGATTCCTGATGTTGGTCTCGCCCGGATCGCGACCGCTTGCGGGAAGGAACTTCGGCGGGGTCGGCATGCCCCATCTGGCCATGGCGAGTTCGCGACCGTCCGGCGTGTTCTTCACAATTGGAGTTACGTAGTCCGGATAGATTCCTGGCAGCGAGGGCAGGTTGCCGGTGCTGTCGCTGATCGCTCGGGCGAGCTCTCGGATGGCCGCCTGGCCCCGGGTCAGCGAGTAGAGATTGCACATGGGTGGGTTCGCTCCTCCGCGCCAACCTTTGCACGAGACGTGCCGGATGGACGAGTTCGGATGGCAGGTCGACTCATGTTCTTGCTTCGTTCCTCGCGGTTCGCTAGCGTCCCGGGATGTTCGCCAGCATCCTGCCTCAGCCTGTCCCAGATGATGAGTTGATCGCTGTGCTGGCTGCGATCATCCAGCAAGGTTGCGGTGGCCTACCGCGAAGTGCTGACCTGTTTCTGGCTACGGTGAGCGCGCAGCATATCGTGGACCGGATGGCACTCGCGGGTTTGGTCGTGGTCCGGAGCACGGGCGTTCGCGATGTAGGGCGATGAGGCCGACGCCCAAGTTGCGGCGCAGATGGAGGTCCGCACGTGGCGGCCCGTCGCGACGATCCCGGATCATGAGGCTGTTCTTGTCTATATCCCGCCTGACCAATTCGGTGACCAAGCTGGTGATGCCGGGTGGATGGGGCAGGCCGCACCTGGTGACTGGATTCGGCAGCATGCGACATTGTGGCGCCCGCTCCTCAAGGTGCCGGTAGTGACCGTGTAAGGGACGCTTCGGCGAGAAGCTGGTTCAACGCGACCGCCATCCTGGTAGGCCCAGACGGCTTCGCGCAACACCGTATCTGGGAAAGACATTCAACGTGCCTGTCGGCGCATCCGGCGTGACAAGCCCGCCACCATCGAAGGCGCGCGACAGGGGATCGCCGTCGTCATCGGCACCCGGCCGCGCATCGACATAAGGTCCCACCACCAGCCCGCCGCCGGCGTAGGCCAGGCTTGCATCCCCGGTCGACGCCGACACGGATGGCGCCAACCGGCCGAACCGGGTCGAGGCGGCAGCGTCGTCCGTGAACGGGCTGTCCAGCGTGCGCGCGAAGCCAAGCCGCGGCCCGACCGAGGCGACGTAGGATACCGTCTCCTCCGGCAGGATCATCGGCCCCGCGACTACGGCCTCCACCCGGTCCGGCCCGGCGTTGTAGGCCGCCAGGAAGCCCGGCGCGCCGAAGCGGTCGTGCATCTCGCGGATATAAGCCGTGCCCGCGAGGATGTTGTCGCGCGGGTCATAGGGGTCGCTCCCCAGTCGGTAACGCGACTTCAGCATATCGAAATTCCGCTCAGTGTAGTCGTAGATCACGCGGCTGTGGTCGACGGAGGCTTCTGCCGCTGCCCAGGCTCTCCAGGCGGCCGTCAGCAGCCCTACTTCCTGCAGGCCAGCAGCACCCCTTCGCCGCTGCCCAAGTCGTCTATGCGCGTATCGAAAGCGACGTCACGCCGCGCGGCTTCGACGAACTGCGTCACCTCGCGTGCGCCAGGTCGCAGCACGTTGTCGGCGGTGTAGCAACCCTTCGATGCAATCTTGCCCTTGAGATCGTTCCAGTAATTCAAGTACCAGTTTTTGTCTGCGTCCTGAAACACAAAGTCCCACGGGCCGGGCATTTGTTTGACGAGGTCGTGTGCATTTGCCAAGCGCGCATCTATGAAGGCGTCAACGCCAGCCAGTTTAAAGTTGCGCAGTGCTTCTTCATGCCGGCCCTTGTCGATCTCGATGGTCGTTAGTTGTCCGCCCGTCTTCGCTGCGGCCCAGCCGAGCCAGATGGCCGAGTGCCCTGTTGACGTTCCCACCTCGAGAAGACGTTTGAACCCATTCTTCACCACCAGATCGTGCAGCGCCTGCCCATCCTCGAAACGCACGTTCCAGTAGTTGATACCCTGGCTCCAGGTATTGCGGCGCTGACTGAGAAAGTCTGCCACACGCCGGTCGAGTTCGGCGTTGACTGCGCGGACGCAGTGCGTAGACCCAGCGCAGCCAAGGCACCCAGACCGAGTGCGGTTGCGGCACTGCCGACAAGGAACGAGCGTCGTTGACGAGTCACGGGGTCCTGCCCCTTCGTTGATGGAAAACGTTCTTGCATTCGGTATCGAAAAGGTCTTGCTCAGCTCGTTCCGAAAGCCGGAAATCAGCCACGCCGCGCAGAAAGCAAAACATCACCCATGGTCGCCGCACTCACGCTGGCTGCCTCTGGCGACAACAACATCTCCCGATACCGCGCAATTTGCTCACTGCGCGACAAAGCCAACCAGGCAGCAAGCTCTTCATCGCTCGGTGCCAATGCGGTGGGAAAAGGACGCGTTGCGATTTCAGACATGACCGTATCACAGTCCAATTCCGCTCCCCCGTGACCTTCGCGGCGAGGCGCCTGGGAGGGCGCTGGGGTTGGGGGGTATCGCAGCGTGCACGCTACTGGATTAGCCAAGGGCGCGTACCACGAGTTCGGCCGTAGCCAGCCCGCTGCTGCCCTGCTGCCCTGTGATAAGGTTCCCATCCGCCACTGCGTGGGGGCGGTAGGGGGCGCCCTCGACGAAGGTGCCGACACTCTCGCGCAACGCGGTGTCCTGTATGCGGAAGGGTTGAAAGCGCCGCCCCATTACGCGATCCACCACGTCCTCCTCCGCGTCGGTGTAACCGGTCCAGCGCTTGCCGGCAGCGACGAGCGTGCCGTCGGGGCCGCGGGTCCGCAAAAGGATGCAGGTTCCGTGACAGATCGCCGCGGCAACCTTCCCCGCTGTGTGGAATTCGGCAAAAAGGCGGTGCAGCGGCTCCTCTGCTATGAACGTGGTCGGCGGGGCGAAGCCGCCGACAACGAAGATGGCGTCGAAATCCTCGACCCGCACTTCTGCGAGTGGCTTCGTGGCCGCGAGTTCGGCGCGCACAGAAGGCGCATTCCTAAACCCGAGGGAGGTCACGTCACGTGGGTTGCCGAAGCGTCCGCCTTCCGGGTCGCTCATCTGGTCGTGCATGACGGCGCCACCACGCGGCGACGCAATCACTTGCGCGTAGCCTAATTGGGCAAAGCGCCACCAGGGATGCGCGAGTTCGGGGAGCCAATAGCCGATCTGCATACCCTCCGGTTGCATGATGGCAGGGTTCGAGACGACGAATACTACGCGCTTTGCCGCAGGCTGCGCGATCGCGGCCGAGGCCAGGGCGGACGCGGCGGTGCCGAGCGTTGTCCGGCGGGTAAGACGGATCACGGTGATCTCCTTCATCGGTTTTCAGCAAAGCTTGCCCGGCTGCGGGCGCGGGTGCGATCTGGCATCACGAAGGTCGCGTGCACTTCGCCGCGTTCGAAGTCGAATACGTCCACGACGTGCGTTCCGTCCGCCTCGGTCCAGGCCCCCGACCTGGCCGGTGGCACCGATGACCGCAATCATACCGCGCTCGCCGCGAAGTGCTGCGAAAGAAGCGGCGCGACGAGATCAATCGTCAGCGGGTCCTCGTAGAACTGCAACTGGTTGCGAACGCCGAGCATGACGAGCTCCTTCCGCGTGCCCGGCACGGCGTCGAACAGCCGGCGGGGGATGGCGGGCCCGCTCGCCGCACGCTCGGCATGCACCATCAACAGCGGCTGGGTAATGCGCGGAAACAGCGGCGACACTTCCCCGCCCCAGATCATCGCCTCTGCTCCCGCGTTGATTCGGTTTTCCCAGAGGCCACGATAAGCGCGGAACGGGCCGCGATCCGCCCAAGGAATGTAGAACTGGTGGATCGGCAACGCAGTCAGCAGCGCTTCGGGGTCCGGCTGGTCGGCTCGGGGCTGCACAATGCGCACATAATCCGTCGTGCCGTCACGGCGGAAGCGATCTGCCGCGGCGCGTCCCTTTGCGACGCGGGCCGCAACGTTGTCCGGGGTGCCAAGATACATCGCCGCGGTTTCGGCCGTGAGGTAATGGCCCGCCACGAGGGCGAGGCGCGCGGCCCGCGGCTCCTCCACCGCGGCACCCACCGCCCAGTTCACGCCCTGGCAGATTCCAAGGATGCCCAAGCGTGCCGGATCCACTTCCGCTCGGGTCGCGAGAAAGGCAAGGGCGGCGCGAAGGTCAGCAGTCTTCCTCGCCCCGTCCTCCAGCCGCCTTGGCTCGCCGCCGCTTTCGCCGTGGTGACGGGGATCAAAGGCAAGGGCCACGATCCCTTCACGCGCGAGGCGGGAGGCGTATTGGATCGGCACTTGCTCCTTCACGAACGCCACGGGGCCAAGCATCGCGACGGCGGGGCGGAGGGTCCCGCCTTTTGGCAGAAAGAGGTTGCCGACGACGGGAGTGCCCTCGACCTCGAAAGTGATGCGCTCGACCGCGTAGTGCGGACCCTCAATGCGTTTCGACGGGCCCCAGGGCTGCGTCTCAAAGGGCCCGGCAGTTACCGCGGCGAGTGGACCTCCGAGCGGGCCGCCTGCGGGGGGTTGCTGTGCAGACCCCACCCGACTTACCGCAACCAATCCTGCGGCAAGCACCGCGCGCCGCCCAATACTCGCTCCATGTTGCATGTTCATGCCTCTGATTACGCAGGAAATTTGACGACGCGACTATCATTTGGCACCAATGCCGGTCATGCGTCCAATGCATAGACAGGAATAGCATCATGCGTCATATGGAATTACATAGGGCCGATCTCGATCTCCTGCCCGTGCTCGCGGCATTGCTAGAGCTTCGGTCCGGTACCCTCGCGGCTGAGCGATTGGGAATGAGCCAGCCGGCGGTGTCCCGTGCACTCTCGCGGCTGCGCGCACGGTTCGGAGATCGCCTGTTCGTAAAGGGTGCGCGGGGGTTGATTCCGACGGCCCGGGCCGAGGGGTTGGCCGCGCCCGTTACCACCGTCCTCGCAAGCGCGGCCGCCCTGCTGGCTCCAGTGGCCGCCTTTGACCCGGCGCGAGAGGAGCGGGTATTCCGGATCGCTACAACCGACTACGGCGCTCTCGCCATCCTGCCGCATCTTCTTCCTGGCCTGACGCGCGACGCGCCTGGCATTGGGATAGAGGTTCTGCCCCTGTCGCGAGACGCGCTGCGGAGCATCGCGGCCGGCGACTTCGACCTTCTCCTCTACGGCGACGACGATTTGCCACCCTCGTGCCGCGCGCGTGTGCTGTTCAAAGACGGTTATGCCTGCCTCCTGCGGGAGGGACACCCAGCCGCGCGGGCAGGCAAACTTGACCTCGACGCCTATACTGCGGCTTCACATCTGTTAGTAACGCTCTTTGGTGGACGACAGGGCGTGGTGGACGACGCGCTCGCGGCGCTCGGCCGGTCGCGGCGGATCGCGGCGTTTTTGCCGTACTTCTCCCTCGCGCCCCTCCTGCTGGCGGAGTCGGACCTTATCCTGACGCTGCCGGCGCGGGCAGCGGCAGCACACGCGGGGCGCGGCGGTTTCATGACCCTGCCGCCGCCGGTGGACCTGCCGCCCTTCACCTACCGCCTCGTCTGGCACGAAAGGGCGCAGGACGATCCGGCCTCCGCTTGGCTGCGAAGCCGGATCGTTGCGACGTGTGCGTAAGAAGGCGCTGACGCGAGCGTTTCGGTATCAGCGCATGCTTGATCATCCACCACGCGGCCTGCGTTCTCGGTCGAAGCACCCGATGTGACAGGCTGGCCGCGGCGGCGGAGCTGCTGCTTCTGCATCGGGTGGTCGGGCTTGGGTACCTTGGAAAGCGCCTTGGAGAAAGTATTCTGCGTCTTGGGCGGGCGAGTCAGTTCCTCGATGTGCGCCGTAAGGATCGCAATCGTCGCCAGGCCGCCGTAAGGGGGAGCAGTGAAAGGATCAGCGCATCCTTCTCCGCTTCGGTCATCGTAGTGAGGTCGACCGCAGGGCTAACAGCTACCTTGGTTCGAATCCCCCGTGGTCGTGTAAACCCCTGTTTGAAACGCCATGCTGGGCGGCACGCTCGGCAACGGCCGATACCCGCGGAGAGCTGTTGTCCAGCATCAGATGTAGCCGCCGAGCCGCTCCGAGGCGCGTCTGATGCTCGCCTGATTCCTTCTTTGATCCAGCCTCGCTGCTACGACTTCAGCGCGCGAGAAAGGCCGAGCGTTAGCAGCGGCGGAAGGCGATAGTCCGGGAACGCCTTGGCGATCTCATCGGTGATCGGCTTGGCCTGGTCGTCCCTGCCGATATTGGCGAACAACAGTGGCTTGACCGCTTCGAGATACTTCACAAGACCCGGCAGGTCGGCCGGCACCGCCGGCTCGCCATGGCCCGCCAGGATCACCGGGGTGTCGCCGGCCCGGGTCTCCATCGCCTGCAACACTGCGATCCACTGGTCGAGCTGCCGGCTCACCACGGCATGAACCCTGTTGTAGACGATGTCCTGGACGATCAGCACCCCGGCCTGCGGCAGCTCGACCGTCATGATCTCGGGCGCCTCCGTGTCGAACACCGGACGGAAGCGGAACGTCACGCCGCCGATGGTCTCGTCGCCCGCAGCGATCGTTCCAGCAATCCTGGGCGCAGTCGTCTGGGCCTTGCGTTCCGCCACAACCGCAGCGCCGCGCCCGGAAATGAACTTCGCGGTGATCGCGCCGGCATGAACCTCGGACACACCGGCATGCGCGAAGCCGAACCAGTGATCGGGATGGGCGTGGCTGAGGATCGCGCGCTCCACGGGCTGGTCCAGTGCCGCGACATAGCGCTTCAACTCCTGCGCCGCGGGGGCGACGAACTGACCGTCGACCACAACGAGGCCGCGCCGCGTCTCCACGACATGCGACGTGACCAGCGCGCCCGACGGGTCGGCCATGTAGGTATGAATGCGAAGCCCGCCGCGCTCGGTCACGAACACCTGGCCCTTGAAATCTGGCGGCGCCACGTTCCTGCCCTGCGCCGCCGCCGGCCCGGCCAACAACGATGTCCCCAGCATGACCAGCACACGCCTGCGGTCGATTGCGCTCATGGTCTGCTCCTGGCCGTGATGTTGACCCGACCACGCTATGCCACGCTAGATAATGAGCCAAACGCATAGTACTCATGACATATGAATGAAATCGATCTCCGCCGCATCGATCTGAACCTGCTCCCGGTCTTCGAGGTGCTGATGGAGGAGCGTCACGTGTCCCGCGCCGCCGCGCGCCTCGGCCGCACGCAGTCAGCCGTCAGCCATGCGCTCGAACGCCTGCGCAAGCAACTGGGCGATCCGCTCCTGGTCCGCATCGACGGAGCCATGCGGCCAAGTCCCTTTGCGCTTCATCTGATGACGGAGCTTCGCCCGGTGCTGCGCTCGGTCCAGCGCGTCCTCGCGCCCAGGGAGGTGTTCGACCCGGCAACGTCCGAACGCCGTTTCCGCCTCGTTCTCCCGGATTTCTGGCATGGCGCCGTGGCGGCATTTCTGGCGAAGGCATCCCGGGAGGCGCCCGGTGTGTCGCTCGAGTGGTTCGCCCCGCGCGACAGCAGCCTGCTGGATCTCCTGGCCGCCCACGTCGACCTCGTTGTCGCCCCAACCGGCATGGGGCTCGTCGAGGGAATCCGATCAATGCCGATCGGCGCGCTGTCGTGGCAGAGCTTCATGCGCACCGGACATCCGGCCCTGCGGAACTGGGGTCGCAAGGCATGGCTCCGGCATCCGCACGTGGTTGTCATGGTCGGCGACCGCATGCAGTCGCCGGTCCAGGCGGCCGGCGCGATGGCGCTCGAACGGCGCGTCGGTGCCTATGTCCCCAACTTCAGCGCCGTAGCACCGCTGCTCGCCCGCACCGACATGATCGCCACGCTCCCCACCCTCGCCATCGGCGAGTCGGCCCAGCACTACGGTCTCATGGCCAAGCCACCGCCGCTGGTCATCCCGCCGATCGCGCACAGCCTCTTCTGGAGCACGCAGCACGGAAACGAACCAGCGCTGAAGTGGCTGCGGCACGCGCTGGAGCCGATGCTGGCGATCAGGCAATGCGCAACTGCTCAACTACCCATACCAGAGCACTAGGTTCACCCCGATTTCGGGCACTAGGAGCCTGTCCCTGTAACGGCAGTTTTGCGTTGGAGCAGGATCTGGTTTTGGTTTCTCACCTGTTTTCTCATGTCCATGCCGTTAGCTTTGCGAGGTTGCGGGCGGTGCAGAGCATTGCCCACTCGCTGGAAGCCTTGTCGATGCCTCGCAGAAGGAGTTGGCGGAAACCTCTGGCCTGTTTGATGTGACCGAAGACGGGCTCGACAATATACTTCCGGAGCCGGTAGCGACTTCGGTGGCCACCTTGCTTAATCCTTGCTCGCATGGCCTGGACCAACGTGCCGCCCTTGG
>JANPIH010000012.1:0-14528 GCA_031424895.1 Rhodospirillales bacterium | reverse complement strand
CGGCCAGTTCGCCGTCGGCCAGCATGCGCTGTGCTGGGTGCATGCCGAGCGACTGGTCCACAAGCTCGAGACCTTCACCGCCACCCACCGCGCCGCCCAGGGGCGCGTGCGCGCGCTGATCTGGTGGTTCTACGCCGACCTCAAGGCCTACTGCGCCGCACCCACCGCCCGCCGCGGCACCGAGTTGCGCGCCCGCTTCGAGCGCATCTTCCGCCGCCGCACCGGATTTGCCACCCTGGACCGACTGCTGGTGCGATTGCACGCCAACAAAGCCGAACTCCTGATGGCACTCGACCGCCCGGACATCCCGCTGCACACCAACGGATCGGAACGTGACATCCGATGCCAGGTTATCAAGCGCAAGATCAGCGGCGGCACCCGAAGCGACGATGGACGCGACTGCCGTGACGCCTTCCTCGGGCTGATGCATACCTGCAAAAAGCTCGGGATTTCCTTCTGGGACTACCTCGCAGACCGGATCGGCGGGATCAAACCACCCACCATCCCGGCCCTCCCTGACATCATCCGAAGCCGAACGCGCGCCGCTTGACCCATGCCGCCCGGGGTTTTGCCCCGGCTACCAAAAAACTTCTGTCCATTTGTGCAGCGCCCTCCGCGTCAAAACCGGCGCAAATGGATAAAAAGTCTTTTTGCTTCTTTTTCTTCAGAAAAAGAAGAATCTTCCTTCCCTAAACCGGCGGCGGCGTGCTCGTCACCGGCGCTGCCACGCCCATCGAGGCATGCAGTTCCGTCACCGTCTCCGGCCGCAGCCCTGTCGCCCTTGCCAACTCCGCCAGGAAGTCGCGCTCGGCATCCGTATCCACCGCGATCGCCATCAGCGCCGCCGCATACACCTCCGCCGCCTCCACTGGCGAGCGCACCTGCCGCGCCAGCCCGGCCACATCCGCTGGCCCCCGCATCTGCTCCAGCACGAAGCCGCGCGCCTCGTCCGCCGCCGCGGCATCGCCTTCGCCGACCCTGCCAGTGATCCGCTCGATCTCCGTCGCATCTATCGTCCCGTCCGCCTTGGCCGCCTGGATCATCGCCCCCAGCACCAGCCGCGCCAGCCGCTCCACCTCCTCCTCCGAGTCCGGCATCACCGGCCGGCCATACCCGCCGGACGCCGCCGGCACGCCCGCGGGCGCATCGGGCGCTGCCGTAGCCTCCTGCCGGCTGGCCTGCATCGCTGACCACGCCAGGCTCCCCAGCACCGCCAGCAACCCACCGCCGATCGCCCCGCGCCCGCCGCCCAGCAGCGTGCCCGCCAGCGCGCCCAGCCCGCCCACCGCCAGCGGATTGTTGGCCGCCACCTCATCCCGCGGCGACGTCACGGCCCGGCGTGCCAGCCCCATCACATAATCCCGGTCCCCCTGCGGGTCCCGCCCGGCCCCACCCAGGCTCCCCAGCAGGTTGCCCAGCACGCCACCACCGCCGCCACCGCCGAAGCGGGACATCAGCCCATCCAGCGGGCTGCCCTGCGGCGCCCCCCCGCCCTGCGTCAGCCGCCCCAACGCCGAGCCCATCCGCTCGCGCGCCGATGGCGACGTGATCTGCTGCAGCAAGCCGCCAAGAAGGCTGGTCGCGTTGAACATGCCCGGTCCCCTTATTGTCTCTCCGCCGCAACTCAACCCCGCCCTACACGGTTCCCCCGCCGGCGCGCCCGCCCTGCTGCACCGCCCGGGAACGCCCGCCCGACCATTGCGTTAGCGGCGCATGGACCTCTCCGACCTCATCCCCGCCATTCGGCACCTATCCTTCATCCCGCACATCCGCGACCTGACCATCGCCTACCTGCTCGCCATCCCGATCGGCTGGAACCGCGAGCAGGAGGAGCGCAGCGCCGGCCTGCGCACCTTCCCCCTGGTCGCCATCGCCGCCTGCGGATTCATCCAGGCCACGGAGGAAATGCTGCGCGGCCACCCCGACGCCGCGGCCAAGGTGATCGAAGGCGTCATCACCGGCATCGGCTTCATAGGCGGCGGCGCCATCCTCAAAAGCGGCGGCGAGGTCCAAGGCACCGCCACCGCCGCCAGCCTCTGGGCCACCGGCGCCATCGGCATCGCAGTCGCCATCGCGAACTACGATATCGCTCTCGTCATCTGCCTGTTCACGACAGGCACGCTCTTCTTCCTCGGGCGCCTGAAGCCGAAGGAGAAAAAGTAAGGAAGTATTTTTTTTGGAAAAAAGAACCAAAAAACTTCTATCCATTTGCGCCCAGCCGGTTATCCAGCCGCAGCGCAAATGGATGAAGTCTTTTTGCTTCTTTTTTCTTCAGAAAAAAGAAGAGTCTTGTCTTACCGCTCCAGGCACATGGCCACGCCCATGCCGCCCCCGATGCACAGCGTCGCCAGCCCCTTCCTGGCATCCCGCTTCTGCATCTCGTGCAATAGCGTCACCAGCACCCGCGCGCCGGACGCCCCGATCGGATGCCCGATCGCAATCGCCCCGCCGTTCACGTTCACCTTCGATGTATCCCAGCCCATGTCCTTGTTCACCGCGCAAGCCTGCGCCGCGAACGCCTCGTTCGCCTCGATCAGGTCGAGGTCGCCCACGCTCCACCCCGCCCGCTGCAGCGCCTTGCGGCTCGACGGGATCGGCCCCGTCCCCATCACCTGCGGATCGACGCCCGCCGTGGCAAAGCTGGCAATCCGCGCCAGCGGCGTAAGCCCGCGCTTCGCCGCTTCCGCGCCTGACATCACCACGAGCGCCGAAGCCCCGTCGTTGATCCCGCTGGCATTGCCCGCCGTCACCGTGCCGTCCTTGGTGAAGGCCGGGCGCAACCGCGTCATCGTCTCCATGCTGGAATCATGGCGGATGTATTCGTCGTGCTCCACCACCGTGTCGCCGCGCCGCCCCTTCACCGTCACCTTCGCGATCTCATCCGCGAACCGACCCGCCTTCTGCGCCGCGCTCGCCTTGGTCTGGCTGGCCAACGCGAACACGTCCTGCTCCTCACGCGTGATCTGGAAGCTGCGCGCAACGTTCTCCGCCGTGTTGCCCATGTGGTAGCCAAAGAAGGCATCCCACAGCCCGTCCTTGATCATCGTGTCGACCAGTTGCATGTCGCCCATCTTCGCACCCGCGCGCAGATAGGTGCCGTGCTGGCTCTGGCTCATGCTCTCCTGCCCGCCAGCCACCACGATCGTGCTTTCGCCGGTGCGGATCTGCTGTGCCGCCAACGCCACCGCCCGCAGGCCCGAACCGCACACCTGGTTGATCCCGAACGCCGTCGCCGCGTCGGGAATCCCCGCCGCCCGCGCCGCCTGCCGCGCTGGGTTCTGCCCCTGGTTGGCCGTCAGCACCTGCCCCAGGATCACTTCGTCCACATCCGAACCCTGCAGTCCCGCCCGCGCCAGCACGGCCTGGATCGCGGCCGTGCCCAGCACATGCGCCGGCACACTGCCGAAAGCGCCATTGAAGCTGCCCACCGGCGTGCGCGCGGCGGCAACGATGACAACGTCATCCATGTTCTGCGTCCTCCTGGGGCGGGACGGTCCCGCGCATTTGCCCCCACCATACCGCGCCGCACAACGGACTCAAAGCGAGTCCAGCCAGCCATGCAGCGGCTGCCACAGCACCCGCTCGGCACTCGCCCCCGCCACCATCCCCACATGCCCCGCCGCCGGCGCATGCAGCACCGCGCCTTCGATCAGCCCCGCCAGCGGCCGCGCACTCTCCGGCGGCACGATCCTGTCCCGCCCCGGCACCGCCACGAACGCCGGCAGCCGCAGCTGCCCCGGCGCCACCACCTCGCCCGCCACCCGCCACGCGCCCTGCATCGGCGTGTTCGCCCCATACCAACCCGACAGGCACTCCCGCGCCACCGCCGCCGCCAGCGGCACCCCGTCGTTCAGCCAATCCTCGATCGCCACGAACTGTCGCGCCCGCGCGCTGCCCTGGTCCACGCGCGCGAACCCCGCATACTTCGCCGCGATCCCGCCCGGGTCCATCAGCGCGAACAGCGCCTGGATCGCGTCGATCGGCATCCGTCCCCCCAGCTGCGGCGAAATCGGCGCCAGCATCGGCTCCAGCCACGGTACCAGCCCCGCCAGCCCGCGCGCCGCGCCCGCATCGTTGGCATGAAAATCCCACGGCGTCGCCAGCAGCGCCAACCCCCGCACCCGCTCCGGCCGCCGCTGCGCCGCCGCCACTGCCAGCAGCCCACCCATGCAATACCCCACCAGCACCACCGGCTCCCCCACCGCGCCGATCGCCCGCTCCAGCCGCCCCGCGATGTAGTCGGTCAGCGTGAACCCCCGCTCCGCCTCCCCCGGCCACCCCCAGTCCAGCAACAGCGTCCGCCGCCGCGCCGCCATGTCCCGCAGCATCGACCGGCCTTCAAACAGGTCCAGCACATACGCCCGGTTCACCAGGCTCGGCACGAACAGCACCGGCGCGCCGCTTTCCCCCGCAGGCCCCCCGTAATCCAGCAGCCGCGACCCCCCCTCCCCCCAAACCACCGGCCCCTCGCCCATCTCCCGCCGCCAAGGATGCCGCCGATACGCCGCGATCCCCGCAACCAGCTCAGCCGCCGGCGGGCCCGCGTCCCCGTGGGGCAGAATGTGGGGCAGGATGTGGGGCAGGGCGCCCGGCAGCCCGCTCCAGCTCGCCGATCCGCCGCTCCAGGGCATCAAGCCGTCCAAGGATGCGGGCGATCCCTTCCCCTGGCCAATCCCCCGCAGCATCGCGAGCGCCAGATGCAGCAGAAGGGGCCGCGGCCCGCGCCGGATCATCCGCCCGCACCACCGGCGGCACCAACCCCCGCGCCGCCTGCGCCCACTCCGCCGTCATCCGTTGTGCCAAGGCGTGAACCATCTCCTGCGCCTCCCGGTCCGCCGCCAACCCCGCCAGCTCGGTCTGCACCAGCGTCATCCAGTCGCGCGCCAACGCGAGCGGATCGGCCCCGCGAGGCAGCGCCTCGCTCTCCGAACCGCGAGGCGGTGCCTCGCTCTCCGAACCGCCAGGCGGCGCCGCGCCGTCCGAACCCTCTCCAGAAGGGCCGTCGCTCGTCAGGGGCTGGCCAGTCGTCATCCGTCATGGGTCCTCCGCGCCGCACCATAGGCACCCCGCCGTGCCACGGAAACCGCCCCATCCGCCACCATGCCGCGCAGGAACATTTCACCCTGGCCGAACGCCATGCTATTCTGCACTGCACAAATCCCCAGGGGGTAGGATGTCGCAATCAGCGCCGCTGGAACAACCCGCCAGAACCGAAACCACGGCGGCCGACATGCCGCCCGTCGTGGTCAAGAAATACGCCAACCGCCGCCTCTACAACACCGAAAGCTCCAGCTACATCACGCTTGACACGCTGGCGGAAATGGTGCGCATCGGCCGCGATTTCGTGGTCTACGACGCCAAGTCCGGCGATGACATCACCCGCTCCGTCCTCACCCAGATCATCGTCGAGGAAGAAAACAAGGGCCGCGCCATGCTGCCCACCGGCTTCCTGCGCCAACTGATCGGCTTCTACGGCAACTCGATGCAGCCGTTGGTGCCAAAATACCTCGAACAGGCCATGGGCGCCTTCGCCGTCCAGCAAGACCAGATGCGCCGCGCCGTCCAGCAAACCATGGGCACCTTCATCCCCCCAGGCCTCGAAGAAGTCGGCCGCCAGAACATGGCGATGATGGAACGCGCCATGAGCCTGTTCTCCCCCTTTCTCCCCCAGGAACCCGAAGCAATCCGAACCACCCCCGCCCAAATGGAAGAGGAAATCGCCGCCCTGCGCCGCGAAGTCGACCTCCTGCGGCAGCAACTGGCCGAGGCCCGGGCGGCAGGTCGGAAGGAATAAACAAGGCCTTCTTTTTCTGAAGAAAAAGAAGCAAAAAGACTTTATCCATTTGCACCGTGCTGAACCCATCACCTCCGGTGCAAATGGAAGAAAAGTTTTTTGGTTCTTTTTTTCAAAAAAGAACATTCTTCCTGACAGGAACCCTCATGACCTGGCCCCAAGCCCAAGGCACCTTCCCCCTCGGCGATTTCCCCGTCGCCCGCGGCGGCACCATCAAGGACTGCCGCATCGTCTTCAAAACCCACGGCACCCTGAACGCCGCGCGCGACAACGTCATCCTCTACCCCTGCTCCTACGGCGCCACCCACCCCGACATGGAATTCCTGATCGGCCCCGACGGCATCCTCGACCCCGCCCGCTGGTTCATCGTCATCCCCAACATGTTCAGCAACGGCGTCGCCTCCTCGGCCGCCGACACGCCCGACTGGCCCACCCTGGTCACCTACCCCGACCTCATCGAAGCCCAGCGCCGCCTCCTGCTGGACGTCTTCGGCATCACCCGCCTCGCCGCCGTCTACGGCTTCTCCATGGGCGCCCAACAGGCCTACCACTGGGCCGCCCTGCACCCCGACGCCGTCGCCCGCGCCTTCGTCGTCTGCGGCACCGCGAGAACCAGCGTCCACAACAAGGTCTTTCACTCCGGCCTGCTGCGCACCCTGGAATCCGCCCCCGAACACCAGGGCGACGGCAAGTTCAGCGCCGAACCCGTCCTCGCCAAGAAAGCCTTTGCCCACATCTACGCCGGCTGGGCCCTCAGCCAGGACTTCTACCGCGCCAATCTCCACCTCACCGCCCTCGGCGCCCCGGACCTCGACACCTACCTGCGCACCGACTGGACCGACCGCATGGGCGCCCGCCCCGCCGCCAACCTCTACGCCCAACTCATGACCTGGTACCACGGCGACATCGCCAACGGCGGCGACCTCCCGGCGGCCCTTTCCGCCATCAAGGCCCGCATGGTCCTCCTCCCCAGCGAAACCGACCTCTACTTCCGCGTCGCCGACAACGCGGCCGAACTCCCCCACCTCCGCCGCGCCGTCCTGAAACCCATCCCCAGCCTCTGGGGCCACCGCGCCGGCAACCCCAACCCAACCCAAATCCCCGCCGACTTCGCCTTCATCAAGGCCGCAGTGCGCGAAGAGATGGAGAAATAGAAAGGCCATCTTTTTTGAAAAAAAAGAAGCAAAAAACCTTTTACCCTTTGCGTCGTGGATCAACACGACTCACTCACCGCTGCCACCAAGGCCCAGCGCAGGTCCCGGCGCAAAGGATAAAGTTTTTTTGCTTCTTTTTGTTCACAAAAAGAAGGCCTTCTTAACTACCGCCTAGTCCCTCACCCAGGGGTTCCCCTTTTCCCCTCAATCCGTTATAACTCCCGTATCAACGGGAGCCTCGCGCCATGTCCGCCCTCAAGCTCACCCAGATCGGCAACTCGGTCGGCCTCATCCTCCCCAAGGAGCTGCTCGCCAAGCTCGGCGTCAGAAAGGGCGACACTGTCTATGCCGTCGAAACCGAGAACGGCATCCGCCTCACCACCAGCGACCCCGAGTTCGAGGCGCAGATGGAAGTCGCCCGCGAGATCATGAAGCGCCGCCGGGCCGTTCTGCGCGAACTCGCGAAGTGACCATTTGGCTCTCCCGCGACCTCGTCCTCGCCATACACGACGAGCAGATCGCCGAACACGGCGGCGCCGCCGGCCTGCGCGATATGGGCCTGCTGGAAAGCGCCCTCGCGCGCCCGCTCAACCTCGCGGCCTACGGTGCGCCCGACATCGCGGAACTCGGCGCCACCTACGCGCTCGCCATCGCCCGCAACCACCCCTTCATCGACGGCAACAAGCGCACTGCCTACGTGGCGCTCGAACTCTTCCTCGCCCTGAACGGTGTCGCCTTCCCCGCCAGCGACGCCGAAGCCACCCTCACCACCCTCGCCATGGCCGCCGGCGACCTCGACGACCCCACCTTCATCGCCTGGGTCCGCCGCCACGTCGCCACGCCCGCCTGACGCCCCCACCGGGACCGCCGCCGAACCTTCCCCCTCCAGGAGCCCCAAATGCCCGTCCAAGGCAACGGCGACTACGACGACACCAACATCTTCGCCCGCATCCTGCGCGGCGAGATCCCCTGCCGGAAGGTCTTCGAGGACGAGTGGTCGCTCGCCTTCCACGACATCGCCCCCCAGGCCCCCATCCACGTCCTGGTCATCCCCAAGGGCCGCTACATCTCCATGGCCGACTTCTCCGCCCGCGCCACCGACGCCGAGATCGCCGGCTATATCCGCGCCGTCGGCACCGTCGCCCGCGGCCTCGGCCTGGAACCCCCGGGCTACCGCCTGCTGGCCAACATCGGCGAACACGCCGGCCAGGAAGTCCCCCACCTGCACATCCACCTCTTCGCCGGCCGCCCCCTCGGCCCAATGCTCGCCCGCTGACTTGACGGCGCACCACCCCGTCCGCACATCCCCCCCATGAGCGATCCCTTCCTCGCCCCCGAAGACCCCACCGCCGCCGCCGCGATCGCCGCCATCGCCGAGGAACTCGACGTCTTCGACGACTGGATGGACCGCTACCAATACATCATCGAACTCGGCCGCAAGCTCCCGCCCTACCCCGATGCATGGGCCGACGACGCCCACCGCGTCCCCGGCTGCCAGTCCAAGGTCTGGATGGAAGCCGAACGCCGCGGCGATGCCCTGGTCTTCGCCGGCGCCTCCGATGCCGCCATCGTCTCCGGCCTCGTCGCCCTCCTCCTGCGCGTCTATTCCGGCCGCCCGCCCAGCGAAATCCTCGCCACCGACCCAGGCTTCCTCAAGGACCTCGGCCTCCTCGAAGCCCTCTCCACCAACCGCGGCAACGGCATCGCCTCCATGGCCCGAAAGCTGCGCGAACGCGCCGCCGCCGAACTCGCCGCCTGACAACACCGGGTTTGACAAACCCCCGCCACCAGGCGCAGCCTCCCCCCCATCCGAGGGGTGCCCCATGAGGGGCTGAGATGCCGGTCTGCCCGGCGATCCCTTACAACCTGATCCGGGTCATGCCGGCGTAGGGACGGGAAACACCACCACCATCCGGGTTTTCCGCCAGGCGCCGTCATCCCCCACCAACCGGGGAACGCGTCCATGAACGTCACCACGAAACCCGCCGCCGTCACCACCGGCCCCGTCGCCGGCTCGCGCAAAATCCACTCCAGCCCCCCCTGCCGCCCCGACATCGCGGTCCCCTTCCGCGAGATCGCCCTCCACCCCACCGCCGGCGAACCCCCCTTCCGCGTCTACGACACCTCCGGCCCCTACACCGACCCCGCCATCACCATCGACCTCGCCGCCGGCCTTCCCACTGTCCGCGCCCCCTGGCTCGCCCGACGCCACCTCGCCACCGTCAGCCCCCGCGCGGTCAAACCCGAAGACAACGGCTTCGCCGGCACCCCCGAAGGCGGCGGCGACCGCCTCGTCCCCGCCTGCCCCGCCGAGCGCCCCATCCTGGCCGGCGCCGACCACCACCCCGTCACCCAGCTCGAATTCGCCCGCGCCGGCATCATCACCGAGGAGATGATCTACGTCGCTCACCGCGAAAACCTCGGCCGCGCCGAGGCCCTCGCCACCGCCGAGGCCACCATCGCCGACGGCGAAAGCTTCGGCGCCGAAATCCCCGCCTTCGTCACCCCCGAATTCGTCCGCAGCGAAATCGCCGCCGGCCGCGCCATCATCCCCGCCAACATCAACCACCCGGAACTCGAACCCGTCATCATCGGCCGCAACTTCCTGGTCAAGATCAACGCCAACATCGGCAACTCCGCCGTCACCTCCTCCGCCGCCGAGGAAGTCGAAAAACTCGTCTGGGCCATCCGCTGGGGCGGCGACACCGTCATGGACCTCTCCACCGGCCGCAACATCCACAACATCCGCAGCTGGATCATGCGCAACGCCCCGGTCCCCATCGGCACCGTCCCCATCTACCAGGCGCTGGAGAAGGTCGGCGGCATCGCCGAGGACCTGACCTGGGAGATCTTCCGCGACACGCTGATCGAGCAGGCCGAACAGGGCGTCGACTACTTCACCATCCACGCCGGCGTCCGCCTCGCCCACGTGCCCCTCACCGCGCGGCGCACCACCGGCATCGTCTCCCGCGGCGGCTCCATCATGGCCCGCTGGTGCCTCGCCCATCACCGCGAAAGCTTCCTCTACGAGAACTTCGCCGAAATCTGCGACATCATGCGCAAATACGACGTCAGCTTCTCCCTCGGCGACGGCCTCCGCCCCGGCTCCAACGCGGATGCCAACGACGCCGCGCAGTTTGCAGAGCTGGAAACTCTCGGCGAACTCACGAAAATCGCCTGGGCCAAAGGCTGCCAGGTCATGATCGAAGGCCCCGGCCACGTCCCCATGCACAAGATAAAAATCAACATGGACAAGCAACTCCGCGAATGCGGCGAAGCCCCCTTCTACACCCTCGGCCCACTGACAACGGACATCGCCCCCGGCTACGACCACATCACCAGCGCCATCGGCGCCGCCATGATCGGCTGGTTCGGCACCGCCATGCTCTGCTACGTCACCCCGAAGGAACACCTCGGCCTGCCCAACCGCGACGACGTGAAGGTCGGCGTCATCACCTACCGCATCGCCGCCCACGCCGCCGACCTCGCCAAAGGCCACCCCCAGGCCCGCCTCCGCGACGACGCCATCAGCCGCGCCCGCTTCGAATTCCGCTGGGAAGACCAGTTCAACCTGGGCCTGGACCCCGACACCGCGCGGCAGTTCCACGACGAAACCCTGCCCAAGGAAGCCCACAAAGTCGCCCACTTCTGCTCCATGTGCGGCCCGAAATTCTGCTCCATGAAAATCAGCCACGACATCCGCGCGGATACCGAACGAATGGCCGGCATGACCGCCAAAAGCGAGGAATTTAAGGCCACCGGCTCGCAAGTCTACGTCCCCGCCGAACCCGCCGAAGACTAAGAGGGAGCAAGGCGAGGGCTCAGCCCTCGACCCGCTGGGGCCGACGGCCCCAGACCCCATGACCGAAGCAAGACGTCGTAGGGTGCAGTTCGCTTTGGAACTGCACCACCTTGCCATCGTTGAATCCGCGACCGACGATGCTATACCCACCCCATGACGCAACTTCTCGATCAGGCGCTCAAAGCCGCGCGCAACCTGCCGGCCTCCGCCCAGGACGATATCGCACGCATCGTCCTCCAACTCGCAACTCCCGACGACGCGGCGCTGCCCGTCGTGTTGTCCCCGGACGAGCGGGCCGCCGTGCTGGCGTCAAAAGCCGCAGCCGCACGCGGTGAATTCGCAACCGACAAAGAGGTCCGCGCCGTCTGGGCCAGACACGGTTTGTGAAACTCCTCTACGCACGCCCAGCGCTTGCCGACCTCAGCGCCCTTCTTGATGCCATCGCCACCCAATTGCCCCAGGGCGCACGCCGCGTCCAACGCCGCATCCAGGCGGTCATCGCTCTCCTGCCGCTGCATCCCCATATCGGCACCCTCACCGATGCGCCAGGAATCCGCCGCATCACGACGCCGCCCTATCCCTACCTGGTCTTCCACGAGGTCGCACAAGCCGAGATCATCATTCATGCCGTGCGCCACGGAGCCCGCGATCCATCCGGAATGCCTGGACCCGCATAGTCGCGCGGCAGAACCGCCCCCGAATTCCGTTTCCGCGGCCCCCTCCGCGACGACGGACCAGCCTCCATGCTGACCCTCCGCCTAGCCCATCGCGACCTGCGCGGCGCCTTCGCCGCCTTCCGCCTGCTGATCGCCGGCATCGCCCTCGGCACCTTCGCCATCGCCACTATCGGCCTTCTCTCCTCCGCCCTCCTCGGCGGCATGCGCGACACCGCCCGCCTCGCCACCGGCGGCGACCTCTCGCTGCGCCTCTACCACCACCCCCCCACGCAAGCCCATCGCGCCGCCTTCGCCCAGGCCGGCGACGTCAGCGTCACCGCCGAACTCCGCCCCCTCGCCCACCACGCCGGCCGCAGCGCCCTGGTCGAACTCAAGGCCATCGACTCCGCCTACCCCCTCACCGGCACCATCGCCCTCGCCCCCAACCTCCCCCTCGCCGAAGCCCTCGCCCCCCGCAACGCCACCTGGGGCGCCGCCATCGCGCCCGCCCTCCTCGAAGCCCTCGGCGCCGAACTCGGCGACACCATCACTATCGCCAACCGCTCCTTCGAACTCCGCGCCCTCATCGAAACCGAGCCCGACCGCGCCCTGCGCGCCTTCACCCTCGGCCCGCGCATCATCGTCGCCCTGCCATCCCTCGCCGAAACCGACCTCCTCGTCCCCGGCGCCCAGACCTACTGGTACACCCGCCTCCGCCTCCCCGAAGGAGCGGACTCCACCGCCACCGCCACCCACCTCGCCCGCGCCTTCCCCGACGCCGGCTGGCGCATTGTCGACGCCGCACAGGGCATCCCCGGCGTCGAACGCAGCACCGCCTTCGTCGCCTCCCTGCTCGGCCTGGTCGCCATGGGCATCCTGCTCATCGGCGGCATCGGCATAAGCAGCGCCGTCACGGCCTATCTCGAACGCAAGCGCCCCACCATCGCCACCCTGCGCAGCCTCGGCGCCCCCACCTTCCTGATCCTCCGCCTCTACCTCGCCCAGGTCCTCGCCGCCGCCCTTCCCGGAATCGCCCTCGGCCTGGCCGCCGCCGCCCTCACCGCCACCATCGTCCTCGCCTGGCTCGATGACGCGCTACCCGTCCGACGCACCCTCGCCGCCGAACCCCTCCTGCTCGCCGCCGCCATCGGCCTCCTCGCCACCCTGCTCTTCGCCCTCACCCCCCTGGCCCGCGCCGCCGCCCAATCGCCGCTCGCCCAGTTCCGCGCCCCCGCCCCGCCCCCGCCCACCCGCATCCCGCTGAAACTGCGCGCCGCCCCCGCCCTCATCGCCGTCCTCCTCGCACTGCTCCTGGCCCGAACCGCCCCGCTGCCCGTCCTCGCCGCCCTCTTCGCTGCCGCCGCCGCCCTCGCCGCCCTGGCCTTCCTCGCCCTCGGCCACGCCCTCCAGGCCGCCGCCCGCCGCCTCGCCCGCCGCCCCCGCCTCCCCCCGCTGCTGCGCCTGGCCCTGTCCAACCTCCACCGCCCCGGCGCCCCAACCGCCCCCCTGGCCATGGCGATCGGCCTCAGCGCCACCCTCCTGGTCGCCGTCGCCGTCCTGCGCGCCAACATCGATGGCCACCTCGCTGCCACCCTCCCCGCAACCGCGCCCGACCTCGTCCTGGTCAACCTCGCCCCCGCCAACGCACCCCGCCTCGACGCCACGCTGGCCACCCTCCCCTCAGTCGCTCGCTGGCAACGCGCCCCCTTCCTCCACGCCCCCGTCAGCCGCATCCAGGGCCAACCCGTCGCCGACCGCCGCATCCCCGCCGAAATCGCCTTCGCCATCCGCGGCGACCGCGGCATCTCCTGGCAAGCTGATCCACCCACCACCCCCCTCGTCGCCGGAACCTGGTGGCCCCCCACCTATGAAGGCCCCCCCCTCGCCTCGCTCGACGCCACCATCGCCCGCCGCCTGAACCTCACCATCGGCGACCACCTCACCCTCGTCCTCGCCGGCATCCCCACCCAAGTCCGCATCGCCAATCTCCGCCACGTCGACTGGACCGCCCTCGGCCTCGATTTCCCGATCCTGCTCTCCCCACCCACCCCCCCACCGCCCCACCGCGAAATCGCCGCGCTCTGGCTCGCCCCCCACACCACCCAGCAAACCCGCGCGACCCTCGCCACCACCTTCCCCGACGCCCCCGCCATCGACATCGCCGTCGTCATCGCCACAATCGCCCAGGCCGCCCACGCCGCCGGCACCGCCCTCGCCGCCGCCGCCACCGCCACCGGCGCCGCCGCCCTCATCGTCCTGGCCGGCGCCGTCGCCGCCACCCAAGCGCGCCGCCGCCGGGAAGCCGTGGTGCTGAAAATCCTCGGCGCCACACGCCGCCAACTCCTGGCCGCAACCCTGCTGGAATTCGCCATCCTCGGCACCGCCTGCGCCGCCGTCGCCCTGGCCCTCGGCACCCTCGCCGCCTGGGCCACACTCGGCCCCTACCTCGCCTTCATCCCAGCCCCCACCGCATCCCTCCCCTGGGCCGCCACCTGCATCGCCGCCACCACCGCCGCCGCCCTCATCGCCGCCATCCGCGCCCTCGCACCCCGGGCTGCAGCGGGGCTGCGAGTGGCAGAATGAAGGCAAGGCCAGGGCGTTGCCGTCGCGGCGCGGAGCCGCGCCATGGATGACCCACCAAGGGCCGGCGGCCCTTGGAGCCCCATTCAATTTCAATGAGTTGAGGTCCAGGGGCTCGGCTCGTCGCGCAAAGGCGCGCGCCGGAGCTGGCGGGTCTGGGCAGAGCCCAGCTTTACTTCGGTAGGTCGATCATTCGGCCGATTGGTGTCAGTCGCCAGGGCGCTTGGCATAACCACTGGCCGTCCGGTGCCGGATTCCCTGCTTGTCCCGACGGTCCCGAAAAGTTCCCCCGGTCCAATCCAGATCCCCGATCATCCCGCATGGCCGTGTCGCGCCTCACGGAAAAGCCACTTGGCCAACCTTGCAAGGCACTGTGACATGTGCCGGAGCCGGCACGGGTTGTCCGGTCGGCTCGGTGCTCCAAGGGCGGTAACGGCCGCCTTCGGGAACTCCGGCTGGGGATGGGCGCATGGGACCACAAGCCGACGGGCGCGGCACGGTGCTGCAACCCAAGCCGGAGCTGGCATTGGCAGGGGACATCG
>JANPIH010000011.1:0-3545 GCA_031424895.1 Rhodospirillales bacterium | reverse complement strand
CGCACACCGCGCTCAGACGCAAAATGACCGAACTCCATGTGCCGTCATGCAGGGATGTCGTGTTCATCCCCGCACCGAATCACATCAAGCCGCGTCGGGAAAAGACCCTTCGATTCGCGCCTATGGGGCAGAGCCCCTGGCCTTCCCTTTCCCTCACACCGCCATCGTCCGCCCCTGGTAGGCCCGTCCGATCACCGCCGCGTCTTCGCGACCGCCGGCCAGCACGCGTACGCCGTCGTCGAGGCGTTGCTTCACATTCTCGGGCCAGCACGCTTCCAGGAAGGCCAGTCCGTTGCGGTGGCAGGCGCGCAGGATGCGGTCGCGCGCGGTTTGCAGTTCCGGCGGGTAGGGGTTGTTGCGCATGGTGAGGTAGCCCAGTGAGAAGCCCAGGTCGCCCGGCCCGATCTCGGCATAGGCGAGCCCCGGCACGGCCAGGATTTCCTCGCAGCGCGCAACACCTTCGGGGCTTTCGAGCTTCACGCCGAGCATCAGTTCGCCCTTGGGGTTCAGCGGCCAGGGGTCGCAGCGCTGCTTGTACTCGATCGGGTCGAGCCCCCAGACATGGCCGGCCTCGGGCTCCGAGCCTTGGCCGCGGGTGCCGATGCCCAGTGTGCCAGGGCGGGGGGTGACCTTGGCGCGGCCGGCCATGCGTTCCAGCGGCGAGGGCATGGCGGGGTCAACGCCCTGCGCCCCTATCGGATAGCGGCAGGATTCAACGAAGGCGCGCACCGCCTCGGGCGTCTCGGCCTGGCAGAGGATGATGCCGTGCGCCCCGCGGCCGAGGATTTGCCGGAATTGCCAGGCGTTGTGCAGCACGTTGGCCTCGGACGTGCCGTTCACCGGCGCCTCGACCACCACGGTGGGCGTGCGGTGGCCGCTGCGAGTCGGGCCGCCATCGACAAGGCCGCGCATGTAGGCGGCGAGCCCGCCCATGTCGAAGGCGCCGTGCTCCATGCCGATATTGATGTAGTCGGCCCAGGTGCCCGCATCCGCGCGGCCCTGCTCGTAAGTCAGCACGTGGCCGGTGTGGTGGCCGGTATAGTAGACGCCGATGCCCTGTTGCAGCAGCTCGATGCAGCGGTTGACGGGTGCGGCCATGGTTGGTTCCCCCTGGGTCTTGGGGGTAGGCTACCACGGTGGCGGTTGAGGGAAAGCGGAGCCTATGTCGGGCGACGCCAGCGCAACAGGCGCCCGTCGATGGCGGCAAGGCCGAGGCCGATCAACGCCATGCCGGCCAGGGCGCGAAGGGTGACTGCCTCGTCCATCACCAACGCCCCCAGCAACAGAGCGCTGGTCGGCAACAGGAAGGTCACCAGCAGCAGATTGGTCGCCCCGGCCCGGGCGAGGATGGCGAAGTAGAGGATATAGGCGGCCGCGGTGCACAACAGCGCGATGCCGGCCAGCGCGCCCCAGGCAGTGGCGCTGGGCATCGGCAAGGTCCAGATACGATCGACGATCAGGGCCAGCGGCAGGACCAGCGCCGTGCTGGCGGTGATCTGGCCGGTCGCAACCTGCATCGCCGGCAAACCGCGGAAGCGACGGCCGTACAGCCCGGCGAAGGCGTAGCTGATCGCGGCCAGCAGGCAGCATGCCTGGCCCAGCGCATCGGCCTGGCCGAGGCCGCCCAGCAGACTGGGGCCGATCAGCACGACGACGCCGGCAAAGCCGCAGGCGATCCCGATGAACTTCGGGACGGTCAAGTGCTCATCGCGCGTGAGGACATGGGCGGCGAGCACGGTGAAGATCGGCGTGGTGGCGTTCAGGATGGCGGCGAGGCCGCTGGGGATGCGGGTGACGGCGAAGGCAAAGAGCAGGAAAGGCAGAACGTTGTTCAACAGGCCCATCACGGCGAAGGCGCGCCAGGGCATGGCACGCGTCATCGGCTGGCCGCGTAGGGCCAGCAGCAGGTTCAGCGCCAGGGCGGCAAAGCCGACGCGGCCGAGCACAACGGTCAACGTGGGCAACTCGGCGGCGAGCAGGGCGAAGAACAGGAAGGAGCTGCCCCACAGCACGGACAGTGCCAGGAGCATGAGCCATTCGGGACCGCCCATGGCGGTGGATGCATTGGTGTTCATGCGCTGCTGATAGCAGCGCTGCGTGGGCGCGACCGTCCGGGTATTGCGCTGGCTCTTCCACGGTCGAGCCAGCCCGGCTTGGGCAGCGCCTCGACCCCAGGCTGGGCAAGCACCCTGGCCACCCAGGCCTGCACGCCGGGCCAACGCGCCATGTCGAATTCGCCCTCGTCGGCCGCCTGGGTGTGGCCGCACAGCGCCAGGTCGGCGATGGTCGGGCCGGCATCGGTCAGCCACGGATGGGTGGCGAGCCGCTCCTCCATCACATCCAGGGCCTTGGCGCCGCGCTCCCAGCAGTCGCGCAGGTGGGGGAGTTGCTGATCTTTCTGCTTCAGGTAGGCGATGATGTTGCGGGCCACCGAGATGTACTGCTCGTGGCCATACTGCTCGAAGAACAGCCATTCCAGCACCCGTGTGCGGGGCAGGCCCGGTGGCGGCAGCCAGGGCGTGCCCTGGCGAAATGGCAGAGGATGGCGCAGCTTTCGCTGATGTGCTGGCCGTCTTCCAGCGCCACCACGGGGACCTTGCCGTTGGGGTCGCGCGCCAGAAAGGCCGGGGTGCGGGTTTCGCCAGCGTTGGAATTCACATCCACCCAGCGATAGGCGCGGCCGGTCAGGCGCAGGATCGTGGTGATCTTCCAGCAATTGCCGCTGGCGGCGAAGCCATAGACGGTGACCATGCGCACATCCCGTGCCGGTTGTAGGGCGTCCGCGGCGTATTCCGGCAGCGCTGATCGAAGCTTACTCGATGGCGCCGGTCTGGCACGTCAAGCCGTGCGGGCAGCCCATAGCAGGGCCTCGGCGGTGTCATGGTCCATCCGCAGGGCCTGAAGGGCGATGTCCCGGGAAAAGCCGGCGCGGGCGAAGGCGGCGAGCTCCTTCATCTGGCGGGCCGGGTCGGCGGGGGTGGTGCGGAACGGGCCGAGGCGGCGGCGGCGGGCATAGGCGATGGCGGCGGCGAGTTCGGCTTCGGGGTTGTCCGGCAGCGCGGTCTGGGCCGTTTCGCTGGCGATGCCGCGGGCGGCGAGGTAGGCGGCGACGGCGCGGCGGGAGCGGCCGGCGCGGGTGAGGCTGCGGGCGCGGCTTTCGGCGAAGGCGGCATCATTGACCACGCCCAGGGCGACCAATTTGTCGGCGACGCGGCGGGCGGCGGCGCGGGCGGCCTGGGCGGCAGCTTCGGAGGTGTCGTCGCGCTCGGCGGCACGCAGCCAGCGGGCGATGCGGCGGTCGAGCACGGCGATCAGGCCGGCGCGGGTAGTGCCGTAACGGGCGAGGTGGTTCAGCGCCGCTTCGTGCAGGGCGGTTTCGGTGGGCGCGGGGCCAGAGGGAGCGGGGCCAGAGGGAGCGGGGCCAGAGGGAGCGGTGGGGCGGCGCATTTGCGAGTCTTCGCACGCAAAGCGGTCCGAGCAAATTCCCCGTTGCAATCCGGCCATGCAGAGCATCGGTGCCATTTGACTTCCGCCCGCCGGCCAGC
>JANPIH010000010.1:0-13117 GCA_031424895.1 Rhodospirillales bacterium | reverse complement strand
ACATCAGGGTCGGGTCGTTGCGCGGCACCAGGGGGCTGCTTTCCACCACGGTGTGGCCGTGGCGGGCGAAGTAGTCGAGGAACGTGGCGCGGATGTCGTTGGACGAGGTCATGTGCCAGCCGGTGCTTGGGTGGGGAGCGGGTCGGTTCACCTAGCGCAGGGGGGCGTGCATGTCACGCGCGGGGGCTGGGGGGCTGGGTTTCGCGGGGTTGCGGATATTTATTGCTATATCGGAACATTTAGGGCGTGCTTCGGTGCCGCGCCGGAGGATCGTTTTGAAACTTTGCGCGGACTGGGACGCGCGCACGGCGGCAGATGGGGGGTGACGGGCGCATGAAGAGGGCGGCATCGCCGGGTGGGCGCGGGCGCGAGGGGGCGGCCAGGGCGCCAGGTCGTGGCGCCGGGCATGCGGAATCCGGGCGCGAGGCCCTGCGCGGGCGCGCGGCTTCGCGCCAGGCGGATGCGGGCCGCGAAGCGGAGTCCGGGTGCGTGGTAACCGGGGTGCGGGTGCGCGGGGCCGGGATGGGGATCGGGTGGCCCGCGGCCCAGAGGGTGTACATGTCCTCCAGCCGGCCGATGAGGCGCAGGACGAGCGCCAGGATCAGGGTATGAATCGCGTCGGGGATCCAACGGGTTGCGAGGATGGAGCCGACTTGGCCACGCAGCGAGGCGAGGCCTTCGGCGAGGGGGGCGGGATGATGATGTGCCATGGACCCGTTCTAACTGACTGTTAGATGGATGGGAAGGGATTCTTTGATATGAGGCGGGATTTTTTCCTGGGCAGGCCAGGGTAGGGTTGCGAAGGAAGGGTAGTGGGCGCGCAGGGCGACGGCGACGAGGAGGAGAGGTGGGTTGGCCGCGCGATCGGGATTGCACAGATGCCGAGACGCGTTGGATACTTGCCCGCCGGACCGCGATCGCCCGCGATCGCCCGCCTGTCGATTTGACAAAAGAAACAATCTTTTGCCGGGTTCTCAGGGGTTTTCGGCAACACAAAGCCGGCATCGGCCGTTCATCTTTTAATAGTCGCGCGAGCACGACGCTGAACGAGGAGAACGCGGATGAGCTATATTCAAGGGTTTGTTGTGCCTGTGCCTACGGCCAACAAGGAACAGTATCTTGTCTCTGCCGCCAAGGCGTGGCCGATCTTCAGGGAATTTGGGGCTTTGCGGCAAGTTGAGGGATGGGGGGACGACGTGCGCGACGGCAAGGTGACTGACTTCAAGACGGCCGTGCAGGCGAAGCCGGACGAAACCGTTGTTTTCTCCTGGCTGGTGTGGCCGGACAAGGAGACCTGCCAAGCGGCCGAGCAGAAGATGCTGACGGATGAGCGAATGAAGGACATGGACATGCCGTTTGACGGCAAGCGGATGATCTATGCCGGCTTCGTCCCGCTGTTCGATAGCGATCAGACCTGATTTCGGTCCCGCCGTACCCATCGGCAATTGAACCCGGCATAGGCCGCTGCTGACTGCCAGGCGGGTGGGAAAGGGTCGGTTTGCTGTGGGGGTGGCGTTCTTTTCCTGAAAAAGGGGCTGGGAGGAGGAGGGTCACGAAGGGCACAATTAAGAGAAGGATAGTTCGTCCGCGTTCATTTGGTATGACGCGGAGAGGACAAGCGTGGGTCCTTCGCTTTGCTCAGGATGACGGTGTTTGGGTAGGGGCGTAGGGAAGAAGTTTTTTGGTTCTTTTTTTCAAGACAGAACTTCTTACTGTCTTACCATTCTGGCAAGTCCTGGCCGAGGGGTGAGGCGCCGCGGGACCAGTGGGCGGGGGTTTGGGTGAGTTGGGCGGCGTGGCGGATGGCTTGAGTGGGGGTTTCGCCGAAGGTGCTGGGTTCGAGGAGGTCGGATGTGTCGGGGTCGGACGTGGCGAGGCCATCGATGCGGTCGAGGGAGCGGAGCCAGGTGCCGGTGGTGGCGAGTGCCACGCTGACTTTCCAGGAACCCCCTTCGCGGGCCTGGCGGAGGCGGGCGGCGATGACGCCGAGGGCCAGGAAATAGCCGCTGGCGTGGTCGAGCGCCTGGCAGGGGAGGGGCTTGGGCGTCCCAACCCCTGACGTATTGTTGCCGGCGGCTTCGGCTTCGGCGTGGTTGAAGCCGGTGGCGGTTTGCACCAGTGAGTCGAAGCCGCGCTTGCCGGCCCAGGGGCCCGACTCTCCGTAAGCCGAGAGGGTGCCGACGACGATGCCGGGGCGCATGGCGGCGACTTGGGCGGGGCCGAAGCCGTGCCGGGCGAGGGCGCCGGGGCGGTAGGATTGGAGGAAGATGTCCGCCTGTTCGACCAGGGCGCGGAGGTGTGCCCTGCCCTGTTCGGTTTCGAGGTCGATGGCGCAGGCGCGCTTGCCCCGGCCGGTGTCGGCGATGAGGGTGGGGAGGTTGGGGATGGTGGGGCTCGCCACGTAGAGGACATCGGCGCCGTGGGCGGCCAGGGTGCGGCCGGCGACGGGGCCGGCGATGACGCGGGTGAGGTCCAGCACCTTCACGCCTTCGAGCGGGCGGGTGGGGTTCGGCGCGAAGGGGATTGGCGGGGCGTCGCGCAGGCGATCGAGGCGCATGGGGGGGAGGCCGGCGAGGGCCTGGGCGTGGGGGTGGGCGTCCCACTGGGCGAAGCTGCGATAGGCGCTGACGCACATGCCGGCCTGGAAGGCGGCGGTTTCGAACGCCTCGGCCTTCCAGCGGCGCAGGGCGGCGGCGACGTCCTGCTTCGTGTTGGCGCAGTTCAGCAACTTGAGGATGCCGTCGCGGTGGTGGGGGAAGTTGGTGTGCAGGCGGACCCATCCATCCGCGGTGGGATAGGCGCCGGCGATGGGGTCCCAGGGGTCTTTCGGGGGGGCGTCGGCGATGCGGAGGTAACGCTCGCTGCGGAACTCGGCGGCGGCGTGGCGGAGGTCGATGGAGACGCCCTGCCCTTTTCCTGTGCGGTGGCGCCAGATGGCCTCTGCGGCCAGCGCGGCGGCACCGATGCTGGCGGCGGCGGCGGCGTCGACGCGGAATGATGAGGGGAGGACGGGCTCGGTGCCCGTGACAGCAAGGGGGGCGGCATCGTTGAGGCCGACGCGGGCGCAGAGTGTGGCAGCGATCTCGGCGGGGGTCATAAATGGGGTGTCCTCAAGGAAGCGAAGTTCTTCTTTTTCTGAAGAAAAAGAAGCAAAAAGACTTTTTATCCATTTGCATCGTGGTGGGGGTTCGGGCGCGGTGCAAAGTGTCGAAAGTTTTTTGGTTCTTTTTTTCAAAAAAGAACATGCTTTTTTCTAGCGTTGGACAGGAAGAATGATGAGGCTCGGGCGGGACGCATCGGTGAACACGGTGTTGCGGGCGATGCGGCGGGTGGTGGCAGCACCTTCGGGTTCGCCGGTGTTGGGGTTCACGTCGAAGCGGGGGAAGTTGGACGAGGAGATGTCCAGGCGGATGCGGTGGCCGGCGCGGAAGAGGTTGGCGGTGGCGAAGATGTTGAGTTTGACGCGGACGATTTCGCCCCCCTCTTTTCCATTGGGGGTGCGCAGGCGGGGTGTGGCGGGGTTTTCGGCGTAGCGGAGGCGGACGATGGAGTCGGCCAGGAGCATGGCGTAGCCGCGCGGGTAGTCGGGGCTGGGGGGGTGGACGTCGATGAGCTTGGCGGTGAAATCGGTGTCCGGCGCGTCGGTTGAGACGTGGAGGTCGAGTTCGATGGGGCCGGCGATGGTGAGGTCGTGGGCCAGGGGTGGGGTTTGGAAGGCCAGGACGTCGGGGCGGGCGGCGAGGGGAAGGTAGGGGGGCGTGCAGCCGAAGAAGGGTTCGGCCGCGGTTTGGTCCCAGCTGCCGGGGTGGGCGACGGGGTCGAGCGAGGAGTGGTTGCCGCCGATGGTGGGGACGGGGTTCGACGGGTCGAAATCGTAGGTGAGGGGGGTGGCGCCGGGGGCGGGTGGGGCCTCTGCGAGCGAATAGTCGTTGTGCAGGTGGTAGGGGGTGAAGATGGTGTTGGGGAGGGGCCAGTCGGTGGCGTTGATCCAGTGGCCGCCGTGGTCCAGGCGACCTTCGGCGGTGCGTCGGCCGGTGCCGCCGCCCATGACGAAGAGGCGGACCGGGGGTTCGGGGTTTGCGGTGCCTTTGGTGGCGTGGTCGAACAGGCGGAGGCGGTAGGCGCGCCAGTCGCCGCACCAGGAGTCGATCGGAGCGTTCTCGCCGAAGTCGACGTCGCCGGAGAAGCGGCGGCTGCGTTCGCCGTGGGTCCAGGGGCCGAGGATAAGGTATTGCGGGCCGCCCAAGGGACCACGGGCGCGCAGGCCCTGGAAGTTGCCGATGGCGCCCAGCGTGTAGGGGTCGAACCAGGCGGAGAGGTGGACCACGGCGGCTGGGCTGTAGCGGTCGTGCCAACTTTGCGTGCTGATGCCGAGCTGGGTCCAGAATTCGTCGCGTCGGCCGTGGCGCCACTGGTCGAAGAGGTAGGCTTCATAGTCCGGGTGGTGGCGCAGCGGGGAGTGGCCGGGTTTCCAGGGGATGCCGTGGCGGAGGAGGCTGAACCAGTCGAAGATGTTCTCCGATTCCAGGGCGGCCTTCATGACGGGGTTGGATTGGGCTTCCGGCGAGAGGAGGGCCTGCTTGTAGGCCCAGGTGGCCTGGCGGAGTTCGAAGGCGCCGTTCTGGCGGACGCCGTGGTGCCAGGCGTCGAGGAAGCCGCCGCAGTCGAGCACCTGGGCGAGGAGGCCCGGGGGGCTCAGGCAGCCCAGGGCTGCTTGCGTGTGGGCGCCGTAGGAGAGGCCGAGGGTGACGACCTGGCCGTTGCACCAGGGTTGGGCGCGGAGCCAGCGCATGGTGTCTTCGCCGTCGTGCCCGTCGGTCAGGTATTTGACGAAGGCGCCGTCGCTGCCGAAGCGGCCGCGGGTGTCCTGCACGACCATCGCGTAGCCGTTTGCGGTGTAGAACGCGGCGAAGTCGTCCGGGGTGGCGATGGTGGGGTTGGCCGCGGTGTTCTCGCGGCCGCCGGGGAGGTGGCGTCCGTAGGGGGTGCGGCTGAGGATCACCGGGAAGGGGCCGGGGCCCTCGGGCAGGCGGATGTCGGTGGCGAGGCGGATGCCGTCGCGGGTGGTGACGTGGTCGGTGCGGGCGGGCATGGCGGAGTCCGTCGAGAAAAAGAAAGCGGTTCTTTTTTGAAAAAAGAACCAAAAAACTTTCATCCGTTTGCGGTGGAAAGAGCGGGTGTTTCCGTTGGCAAATGGATGAAAGTCTTTTTGCTTCTTTTCCTTCAGAAAAAGAAGATTCTTGCCTAAGCTAGATGCTTCTTGAAGTGCGCCACCGTGCGGTCCCAGGCGAGTTTGGCGGCGGCTTCCTGGTAGCGTGGGGTGGAGTTGTTGTGGAAGCCGTGCTGGGTGCCAGGGTAGATCTGGGCTTCGTGGGCTTTTCCGGCGGCCTTGAGGGCGGCTTCGTAGGCGGGCCATTGGCCGTTGATGCCGGGGTCGTTCTCGGCCATGTGGATCAGCAGCGGGGCGCGGATGTTGGGGACGCTGTCGGCCGCGGCGGCGGCGCCGTAGAAGGGGGCGCCGGCGTGCATGTCTGCGCCCATGGTTGCGGCGAGCCAGTTGGTGGTGCCACCGCCCCAGCAGAAGCCGGTGACGCCGAGCTTGCCGTTGGAGAGCGCGTGCGCCTTGAGGAACCTGGCGCTGTTCAGCATGTCGGTGCGCAGCTTGGGCTGTTCGAGGCGGGCTTGCAGGGTGCGGCCGTCGTCGTCGTTGCCGGGGTAGCCGCCGAGGGGGTGCAGGCCGTCGGGCGCGAGGGCGAGGAAGCCTTCGGCAGCGGCGCGGCGGGCGACGTCCTCGATGTAGGGGTTGAGGCCGCGGTTTTCGTGGATGACCAGCACGGTGCCGAAGGGGCCCTGGGCAGAGGATCCGGGGCCGGTGGGCTGGACGAGGTAGCCGCGCATCTGGCCGGAGCTGCCGCCGGGGCTGTCGTAGGTGACGTAGGTGGCCTTGATGCGGGAGTCGGTGAAGCTGATGGTTTGCGCGCGGGCGTAGTTGGGCATCAGGGCCGCGGCCATGGCGAGGCCGCCGGCGATGGCGGCGCAGGCGCTGAGGAAGCTGCGGCGGTCGATCTGGCCGTGGCAGTATTCGTCGTAGAGATCGAAGACGCGCTGGTCGATCTGGATCTGGGTGAGCGGTGCGTGGCTGGGGGCGAGCTGGTCGGTCATGGGCGGGTCCCTCCCGGTTTCGGTCAGCCTCGCGCGGCGTTGGATCGATTGCAACCGCCCTGCCCGCCTGCCACGCTCGGGACAGGGTTGGGGAGGAATGACAATGGCGGATGCATGGCTGGGGCTGGCCGGCAAGGTGTGCGTGGTCACCGGCGGGGCCGGCGGGCTGGGGCGTGCGATCGGGGCGGGGTTCGTGGCGCAGGGGGCCCGCGTGGCGCTGCTGGACCGCGACGGGGCGGGGGCGGAGGCGGCGGCGGCGCAGATCGGTGGGTTGGGGCTGGCGTGCGACGTGGCCGACGAGGGAGCGGTACGGGCGGCCTGTGCCGTGGTGGCGGCGCGGCTGGGGGCGGCGGATGTGCTGGTGAACAATGCCGGCATCCTGCGCCCTGGGCCGCTGGCGACGCTGCCGGTGGCGGAGTGGAACGCGATGCTGGCGGTGAACCTGACTGGCTATCTGCTGTGCGCGCAGGCGTTCGGGGCGGCGATGCGGGAGCGGCGGTCGGGTGCGATTATCAACATCGCCTCGATCGCGGCGTCGTTTCCGCAGGGGCAGTCGGGTGCGTATTCGCCGGGGAAGGCGGGCGTGGCGATGCTGTCGCGGCAATTGGCGGTGGAGTGGGGGCCGTTGGGGGTTCGCAGCAATTGCGTGAGCCCGGGCATGGTGCGCACGCCGATGTCCGAGGCGTTCTATCAGGCGCAGGGGGTGGCGGCGGCGCGGGCGAACCTGGTTCCGGCGAAGCGGTATGGGGTGCCGACGGATATTGCGGATGCGGTGCTGTTCCTGGCCAGCGACCGGGCGAGCTATGTCACCGGGCAGGACCTGGTGGTGGATGGCGGGATGGCACAGATCACGATGGGCATGGCGCCGCGGCCGGGGTTCGAGGGGTAGGGCGCGGAGGCTTCGAGGCATGGGGGCTGGCGGGCTGCCGGTCGGGCTACTGGCGTGGGGCGCGCTGGGGGTGGGGCAGCTGCTGGGGCCGGGTTCTGTCAGAGGTGCTGGCAGGGGTGCTGGCAGGGGTCCTGGCCGATAGGTTCGGGACGGTCACGGCGGTGATCGACCGGCGGGCGGGTTTGGCACGGGGGTGAGGCGGACCGGGTGCCAGGGGCGCAATAGGTTCGAAAGCGTTGTTTTGGGTTCCACCCGCACGCTGGCCGTGACTATGATCACGCGATGGTGAAGATACTTGCCCTGTTTTTCGCGGCTGCCGCCGGTTCGATGGCCCTGACGGCCATGGGCGAAACAGTTGCGCCTGCTGCTCCGCCGGGCGGGATGCTGGCGCCCGTGGTTCAGGAGAAGGCGGAGGAGGCGTATCGGCGCGGCCTGGTTGCGGCGCAGGGGCGGCGGGCGGAGGAGGCCATGGCGGCGTTCATGGCCGCGGCGGCGCAGGACCATCCCGCGGCGGTGAATGCGGTGGGCATGATGCTGATGGGCGATCAGGGGCTGCCCGCCGATCTTCCGGCGGCCATCAGGTGGTACGAGCGGGCGGCGGGGCTGGGTTCGGCGCCCGCGGCCTTCACGCTTGGCAACATGCATGCCCAGGGGCGCGGCGTGGCGCGCGACGACGCGGTGGCGATGCGCTGGCTGCTGCGCGCGGCGGAGGCGGGGCATGGGCCGGCGGAGTTCACCATCGGCGCGATGCATCTGCGCGGCATGGGGGTGCCGGCGGACGCGGACGAGGCGCTGCGGTGGTATCGGCGCGCGGCGGAGCGGGGGTTCGCGCCGGCCGAGGATGCGGTGGGGCTGGCGCTGGAGCGCGCGGGAGACCTTGCGGGGGCGGAGGCGTGGTATCGGCGCGCCGCCGCACAGGGCTTCGCGGTGGCGCAGGTGCGGCTGGGCGACCTGATTTCGCGCGCGCCGTCGGACCCCAATCTTCAACCGGGGCAGAGGGATGCGGAGGCGCGCATCCTGTATGCCGGCGCGGCGTCGCGGGGGTTGGCGGTGGCCGAGTGGCGGCTGGGCAGCTTCATGGAGGCAGGGCGCGGCGGGGAGAAGGACCTGGCGGGGGCGGCCACGGCCTATCGGTCGGCGGCGGAGAAGGGCGAGGCGCGGGCGCAGGCCGATTGGGGACGGGTGTTGTCGCTCGGCCAGGGCGTGGCGCAGGACGATGCCGAGGCGGTGACATGGCTGCGCCGGGCCGTGGAGCGCGGGAATGCCCAGGGGCGGTTCCACCTGGCGCGCATGCTCGCCGAAGGGCGCGGGGCGGCGCGGGACGACGCGGCGGCGACTGCGCTGTATCGGCAGGCGGCGGAGCAGGGGTTGGCGGTGGCGCAGCACGAGCTTGCGGTGCGGCTGGATCTCGGCGTGGGCGCGGCGGCGGACCCTGGCGAGGCGCTGCGCTGGCATCGGCGGGCGGCGGAGCATGGGCTGGCGCTGTCGCAACTGCGGCTGGCGATCGCCTATGACAACGGGCGGGGGATCGGCCGCGACGTGACGGAGGCGATCCGGTGGTATGAACGCGCCGCTGCCCAGGGCGAGGCGATCGCGCGCAACAACCTGGGCTTCCTGCTGTCGTTCGGGCGCGATGCGCCGCGCGACCCGAAGCGGGCGGCGGGGTTGTTCATCGCGGCAGCGGACCAGGGCAATCTGGCGGCGGCGAGCAATCTCGGTTCGCTGTACGAAGGTTCGCTGCTGGGGCAGCCGGACCTTGGGCAGGCGCTGTTCTGGTTCCAGCGCGCGGCCGAGGGGGGGCATGCGAACGGGCAGTATGCGCTGGGGCGGTTCTACGCCAACGGGCTGGGCGGCCCGCGCGACGAGATCGCCGGCGTGCTGTGGTACGGGCAGGCGGTGGCGCAGGACCATGTTATCGCCCGTGTGGCGCTGGGGTTCATGTATCTCGACGGGCGTGGGGTGCCGCGGGACGACGCGCTGGCGTTCGAGCAATTCCGCGCGGCGGCGGAGCGCGGCGATGCGGGGGGGATGAACGCGCTGGGGCTGATGTACGAGGGCGGACGCGGGATGCCGCCGCACCCGGAGCATGCGGCGGAATGGTATCGCCGGGCGGCGGAGCAGAGCCTGGCGGCGGGGCAGTTCAACCTCGGTGGGCTGTATGATCGTGGCGAGGGGGTGGCGCAGGACCATGCCACTGCGCTGGCGTGGTATCGCCGTGCCGCCGAGCAGGGTTTCGCGCCGGCGGAGAACCGGATCGGCATGATGCATGCCAATGGGGTCGGCATGCCCAGGGACGACGCGGCGGCGCAGGCGTGGATCCTGCGCGCGGCGGAGCGGGGGATGGCGGAGGCGCAGACGAACCTGGGCTGGATGATCGCCGCCGGGCGGGGCACCCGGGCCAGCGAGGCGCGGGCGGTGGAGTGGTATCGGCGGGCGGCCGCACAGGGCCATGCCCCGGCGCAGCTCGCACTCGGCGTCGCCCATGGCGAGGGGCGCGGGGTGTGGAAGGATTTCGCCGAGGCGATGCGCTGGCTGCGGCTGGCGGCGGAGCGGAACAACCCGGAGGCGCTGCGCCGGATCGGCGGGATGTTCGAGAAGGGCGAGGGGGTGGCGGCGAGCGATGAGGCGGCGCTGCCGTGGTATCGGCGCGCGGCCAGCCGAGGGGACGCACAGGCGCAATACCGGCTTGGGGTGTTCCACGAGACCGGGCGCGCCGTGGCGCCGGACCTTGCCGAGGCCGCCGCATGGTATTTGCGCGCGGTGGAGCGGGAGCATCCGGCGGCGCAGTTGGCGCTGGGGCGGATGTACGAAGCGGGCGAAGGCGTGGCGGCGGATCCGACGCTGGCTCTGTCGCTGTATCTGCGCGCGGCCGAGCGCAACGAGCCGCTGGCGGCGCGGGCCGCAGCGCGGATGGTGTACGAGGGCGTGGTGACGGCGCCCGACCTGGGCGAGGTGCTGCGGCTGTATCAGACGGCGGCGCGGCTGGAGGGGGAGACGCGGGTGCAGCGGATGCTGGCGCTGTACGACCTGACTCTGGCGATGCGCCTCAAGCCCGGCAGCGGCGTGGCGCGCGACGACCGGGCGGCGCTGGAGCACCTGCAGCGCGCGTCGGCCAATGGTTCCGCCAGCGCGACGGCCGAGCTGGCGGTGATGCTGTATCATGGGTGGGGGGCACCGCAGAATACCGCGGAGGCGACCCGGCTGTTCCGCGCCGCCGCGGCGGCCGGCTCGCGCACTGCCCGCGAATGGCTGCGGCGGCTGGCGACGCACTAGGCGAAAGAAAGAGTGTTCTTTTTTGAAAAAAGAACCAAAAAACTTTTTATCAATTTGCATCGTGGAAGGTCGTTGGGCACGATGCAAAGGAATAGAAAGTCTTTTTGCTTCTTTTTCTTCAGAAAAAGAAGATTCTTGCCTCCTATCCGAACCTGGCTGAAACCGCTCCGAACGGCGTGAACCGGGCTTCGATCCGGTCGCCGTGGGCGATCGGGTATTGCTTCGTGAACGAGCCGGACATCACCAGCATGCCCGGCTCCAGCGCGCGGCCGAATTCGGAGAGCTTGTTGGCCAGCCATTGCACCGAGAGAAAGCCGCCGCCGCCCATGACCTCGGCGCCGGCGGCGCGGTCGATCGTGGCGGCGTTGATGTCGACCTCGACGGTCGAGGCGGCGAGGTCGCGGTTGGACGGGGTGAGGGCGATTTCGGCGCCGGTGACGAAGGCGTATTGCTGGGCGTTGTCAGCCATGGCCAGCGCGATGTCCTCGCTGAAGGGACCGCGTTTCTCGACGATCTCGAGTGCGGGGGCGGCGTGGCTGACGGCGGCGATGGCCTGGTCGAGGGTGATGCCGGGGCCCTGGAGGCGGGTGCCGATGCGCAGGCAGAGCTCGTTCTCGAAGCCCGGGGCGATGATGCCATGGTGGCGGAAGCGAGTTCCGCTGGGCTTGTGGCCGCTGCGGAGCAGGAAGCCGAAGCAGGGTTCGTGGATGTTCCACTGGGCGCGCATGGCCGCTGCCGTGAGGCCGACCTTCCAGCCGGCCTGGGGCTCGCCGGCCTCGGTGAAGCGGTCGAGCAGGGCCAGTTGCACGCGGTAGGCCTGGTCGAGCGAGAGGCGGCCCATCCATTCGGCGGGCATGTGGCGGCCCTTGTGCCATTCGGTCCAGAGCGCGTCGGCGATGGCTTTGGGGGTCATGGCCTGGTCGTTCATTCTCTGGTCTTTCATTGTCGGGTCCTTCACTTCGGGCGCAGGCCGGTGGCCATCGAGGATTCGTCGGCGCGGGCGATGTAGACGAGGTCCTTGCGGGTGGCCCAGGTGTTGATGGTGAAGTAGATTGGGATCATGCCCATCTCGGCGACGGCCACCTCGGCGGCGCGGGCGTAGAGGGCGTTGCGCCGGGTGTCGTCCATGGTGCGCAGCGCCGCACCCAGGGCAGCATCATATTCGGCGTTGGACCAGCGGCCGCGGTTGGAGGCGCCCATGCCGGCATTGGCGTCGAAGGTGGCCATCAGGGCGACCAGGACGGAGGACGGCTCGCCGTTGCCGACCCAGCCGGAGAGCAGGGCGCTGAACTCGAGCTTGCTGCCGCGGCTGAAGAGCTGGCTGGCGGGCATGGTCTGCACGTCGGTTTTGATGTTGATGCGGGCGAGCATCTGGCCGATCGCCTGGGCGACCTGGGCGTCGTTCGGGTAGCGGTCGTTGGAGCCGGCCAGCGCCACCTGGAACCCGTCGGCCCAGCCGGCTTCGCGCATCAGGGCGCGGGCGCGGTCGGGGTCGAAGGGCAGCGGCTTGAGGGTGGGGCTGGCGCCGGGCACGCCGGGCGGCACGTATTGGCCGGCGGGGCGGGCCTGGCCGCTGAGCAGCCGCTCAGTCATGGCTTCGCGGTTGATCGCCAGGCTGAGCGCGTGTCGGACGCGCGCGTCCTTGAAGGGGTTGCGCGCCAGCAGGTTGCCGGCGTTGTCACGCAGGCCGGGCGAGACGTCGCGGGCGCTGTCCATCTGCAGGTAGATGATGCGGAAGGCATCGGTTTCATGCAGCGCGAGGCTGGGGGTGGCGGCGAGCTTGGCGCGGTCGACGCCCGGGACGCCTTCGATCATGTCCACGTCGCCGGACAGCATGGCGGCGACGCGCGCGCCGTCGTTCGAGATGGGGCGGATGGTGACGCGGTCCCACGGCTCGGCGCCGCCCCAGTAGCCGGGGTTGCGGGCCAGCACGAGGCTGTTGCCGGCCTGCCATTGGACGAAGCGGTAGGGGCCGGTGCCGACGGCGGCGACGCCGCTGTTGTAGTCGGAGGTCGGCTTGCCCTCGGACAGCTTGCGCGAGAGGATCGAGATCGCCTCGAGGTCGATCAGCAAAGTGGGTGCGGGGCCCTTGGTGCGGATGCGAACGGTGCGCGGGCCGGTGACCTCCACGCCGGCGATCGACTTGGTGAAGGTGCGGTAGGAGGAGGGCGAGTTCGGCACATCGGGCGCGCGGGCGATGGTGAAGGCGATGTCGTCGGCAGTGAGCCTGGTGCCGTCGTGGAACGTGACGCCGTCGCGCAGGGTGAATTCCCAGAGGTCGTTCTCGACAATGCGCCAAGATTCGGCCAGGCCCGGCGTGATTTCTCCGCGCGGGCCGAGGCGGGTGAGGGCGTCGAAGATCTGGCGCGAGGCGGCGCGATTGGGGACATAGACGTGGTAGTGGGGGTCGACCGAACTGATGTCGGTGCGCACGGCCATTCGGACCTCCGCCGCCTGTGCCGGGAGCGCGGCGGCGGCGAAAAGGCAGGCGGCGGCCAGCAATGTGTCGCGCATCGTTCGCAACCTCCCGGATTTTCCCGGGAGGCTAGCGCATGTGCGGAGAGCGATGAAGCGGGTTTGGCGCGGCGCTATAGCGACCCGCGTTGTTTTCGACTTATGGCACGGCAGCAAGGTTGGGCTCTGCCCAAGCCCGCCAGGGGCTCTGCCCCATAGGCGCGAATCGAAGGGTCTTTTCCCGACGCGGCTTGATGTGATTCGGTGCGGGGATGAACACGACATCCCTGCATGACGGCACATGGAGTTCGGTCATTTTGCGTCTGAGCGCGGTGTGCG
>JANPIH010000009.1:0-29610 GCA_031424895.1 Rhodospirillales bacterium | reverse complement strand
CGCCGACGGCGTCAACGCCCTGCGCGGCCCCGATTTCTCCGCCCTGGTCATCACCCATTACCAGCGCCTGCTCGACCACATCGTGCCAGACCGCGTCCACGTGCTGGCGAACGGCCGCATCGTGAAATCCGGCGGCCCCGAACTGGCCCACGCGCTCGAAGCCGGCGGCTACGCGTCGGTGGTTCCCGAGGGAGTGGGGGAGGCCGCATGAGCACGACCGCCCCATCGGGTCCGCTCGCGGCGCTGAAGGCGGCGTCCGACGCCTTCGTCGCCGACTACCACGCCCGCAAAACCACGCTGCCCGGCGACAGCCACATCCGCGCCGAAGCTGCAGCCCTCGTGGCCGCCCAAGGCCTTCCCGGCCCGCGCGAGGAAGCCTGGCGCTACACCCCGCTGCGCCCCTTCGCCGAGGCCCAGTTCGCCCCCGCGCGCCGCGCCGAACCATCCGCCGCGCTGCGCGCCCGCCTGCCCGCCATCGACGGCACCCGCCTGGTGTTCGTCGACGGCCGCTTCCACTCCGAACTCTCCGGCGTCCCGCGCGGCTTCCACGTTGCTACCGGCGCACCCGCCTTCGGCACCATCGCCCGCCCGGCCGACGAGAAACTCGTCGCCCTCAACACCATGCTCGCCGAGGACGGTGCGGCCATCCACGTGCCCGCCCACACCGACGCCGGCACTGTCATCCTGGCCAGCCTCGCCACCGGCCAGTCCGTCGGCTTCCACCCCCGCCACCACATCGTCCTGGAAGCGGGCGCCACCCTCACCCTGATCGACCTCTCGTTCGGGGACGGCGAATACCTCAACAACCCCGTCCTCACCTTCAACGTCGCCCAGGGTGCGACCGTCACCCATCTGCGCCTGCAGGATGAAGGGGCAGGGGCCTTCCACCTCTCTACCGTCTATGCCGACGTGGCCCAGGGCGGCACCTACGACAGCTTCGCCCTCACCCTCGGCGCGAAACTCGCCCGCATGGAAGTCCACGCCCGCCTCGCCGGCGAGGGTGCCGCCGCCCATCTCAACGCCGCACAACTCCTCGGCGGAAGCCAACACGCCGACTTCACCACCGTCGTCCGCCACGACGCCCCGAACACCGCCAGCCGCCAGACCGTCAAGAACGTGCTGACCGGCCGCGCCCGCGGCGTCTTCCAGGGCAAGATCGAAGTTGCCCGCATCGCCCAGAAAACCGACGGCTACCAGATGAACCAGGCCCTGCTCCTCTCCCCCAACGCCGAGATGAACAGCAAGCCCCAGCTCGAGATCTACGCCGACGACGTCAAATGCAGCCACGGCGCCACCGTCGGCGCGCTCGATGCCGACCAGCTCTTCTATCTGCGCAGCCGTGGCGTGCCCGAAGCCGAGGCGCGCGCAATCCTGGTTCGTGCTTTCCTGTCCGAGGCGCTGGACCCTATCGCCCACGAACAGGGCCGCGCCGCCATGGAGGCGGCCATCTCCGCCTGGTGGGAGCGGAATACATGAACGACGCCATCCAGACCTTTGATATCACGGCAATCCGTGCCCAATTCCCAATCCTCGGGGAAAAAATCCGCGGCAAGGACCTCGTCTTCCTCGACAGCGCCGCCTCCGCCCAGAAGCCCCGCGCCGTCATCGGCGCCATGGTCCACGCCATGGAACACCAATACGCCAACATCCACCGCGGCCTGCACTGGATGAGCGAGCGCACCACCGAAGCCTATGAACTCGCCCGCGACGCCGCCGCCCGCCTGCTGAACGCGAACGACCGCAGCGAGATCGTCTTCGTCCGCAACAGCACCGACGCGATCAACCTCGTCGCCCACAGCTACGGCCGCGCCCTCATGAAGCCCGGCCAGGCCGTCGTCATCTCCGCCATGGAGCACCACTCCAACATCGTCCCCTGGCAGATGCTGCGCGACTCCCACGGCATCGAACTCCGCATCGCGCCCATCACGGATGCCGGCGAACTCGACATGGCAGCCTTCGAAGCCCTCCTGGCCGATGGCAAGGTCGGCCTCGTCTCAATCACCCACATGTCCAACGTCCTCGGCACCTACACCCCCGCCGAGCGCATCGCCGCCCTCGCCCACCAGTACGGCGCCCGCGTGTTCTTCGACGGCAGCCAGGCCGTGGTCCACCGCCGCATCGACGTCCAGGCCATCGGCGCCGACTTCTACTGCTTCACTGGCCACAAGCTCTACGGCCCCACCGGCATCGGCATCCTCTGGGGCCGCCGCGAACTGCTGGATGCCATGCCCCCCTTCCTCGGCGGCGGCGACATGATCTCCTCCGTCAGCTTCGAACGCAGCACCTGGGCCGACACCCCGCACAAGTTCGAAGCCGGCACTCCCGCCATCATCGAAGGCATCGGCCTCCACGCCGCCATCGAGTTCATCGAAGGCATCGGCTACCCCGCCATCGCCGCCCACGAAGCCGCCCTGACCGACCACGCCCTGGCAAAAATGTCCGCCATCGAAGGCATCACCGTCATCGGCCGCGCCCAGGACCGCGGCGGCGTCATCTCCTTCACGCTGGACCGTGCCCACGCCCACGACGTCGCCACATTGCTGGATCGCCAGGGCATCGCGGTGCGCGCCGGCCAGCACTGCGCCGAACCCCTCATGCGCCGCCTCGGCCTCGACAGCACGGCGCGGGCCAGCTTCGGCATCTACACCACCCACGAGGAGATCGACGCCCTCGCCGCCACCCTCTCCCGCATCAGGGAGTTCTTTTCGTAATGTTCGAGGACGTCCGCGACCTCTACAACGCCGCCATCCTGGAACGGGGCCGCCGCCCCCGCCACATGGCCAGGCTCGCCGCCTTCGACACCACCGCCAAGGGCGACAACCCCATGTGCGGCGACCGCGTCACCGTCTGGGTCAAGTTCGCCCCGAACGGCACCATCGCCGAAACCGGCTTCGACGCCCGCGGCTGCGAAATCAGCAAGGCGTCGGCGGACCTTATGGTCGAAGCCGTCCAGGGCCACGCCCCCGCCGACACGAAAGCCATGTTCGACCGCTTCCGCCAGATGGCCCAGTCCGGCGAATGCCCCGCCTGCGCCGATTTCGCGCCGCTCAAGCCGCTCGCCGCCGTCCATGCCTATCCGTCGCGCGTGAAATGCGCGACCCTGCCATGGCACGCTCTCGTCGCCGCACTCGACGGTGCCACAAATGCAACCAGCGAATAACGGGGGTCCGGCAATGAACGAAGGACCGATCAACACCACAGTGGGAACCTGGACGCCCGACGGCGAAACCCCGCCGCGCCCCTCCGAGGACGCCCTGATCGCAGCCTGCGCCAGCGTCTTCGACCCGGAAATCCCGGTCAACATCTACGAACTCGGCCTGATCTACGCCGTCGACATCGACGAGGCCGGTGCCGTGAAGGTCGAGATGACCCTCACCGCCCCCGCCTGCCCCAGCGCCCAGGAACTCCCCGAGCAGGTCCGCGACGCCGTCCTCGCCGTCCCCGGCGTCACCGCCTGCGACGTCGACGTCGTCTGGGACCCGCCCTGGGACCAAAGCCGCATGAGCGAAGACGCCCGCCTCGCCCTCAACATGTTCTGAGGAGCCGTCCTAATGTCCGAACAAACCGCCCAACCCACCCGCCCCGCCCGCCGTCCGCTCCCCCCCCTGATGCAGGTCTCCGACGCCGCCGCCACCCGCCTGCACGCGCTCTACGCCGCGGGTTCCGAGGGGGGCCAGGAAGGCAAGCGCCTGCGCATCTCCGTCAACACCAAGGGCTGCTCGGGCCTGGCCTACGACATGACCTGGGTCGACGCCCCCGGCCCCGGCGACGAAATCGTCTCCGACAAAGGCGTCACCGTCCTGGTCGACCGCAAAGCGTCACTGTTCCTCATTGGCACAACGATGGACTATGAGGTCAAGTCCCTGTCCTCCGGCTTCACCTTCACCAACCCCAACGAAAAAGGCCGCTGCGGCTGCGGCGAAAGTTTTCACGTCTAGAAACGAAGTATGTTCTTTTTTGAAAAAAAGAACCAAAAAACTTTCACTCCTTTGCGCCGGGTAAACCCGCCCCCTCAACCGCAATAGGATAAAGTTTTTTTGCTTGTTTTTGTTCACAAAAAGAAGACTCTTCCTTCCCTTCCTCTCGAAGGACCCCCTCCATGTGGGACTGCGCCGAACTCGCCGCCTCGATGACCCAGCGCCAGCGCCGCACCACCGCTGGCGGCCCCATCTGGGACCAGCTCGTCGCCGAAGGCCGCGACGCCGTCGCCCGCGAGCCCATGCTCATGCGCACCGTCGACCATGGCCTCCTCGCCCATGACAGCTTCGCCGACGCGTTGGCCCACCGCCTCGCCCACAAGCTGGAGGATGCCGACCTCGGTGCGGCCTGCCTCGCCCCCCTCATGATGGAAGCGATGGAAGATTGCCCCGCCATCGCCGCCGCCGCCGCCGAGGACCTCCTCGCCGTCCGCGACCGCGATCCCTCGCTGCACGACCTGCTGACCGCTTTCCTCTACTTCAAGGGCTACCACGCCATCCAAACCCACCGCGTCGCCCACCACCTCTGGCGCCATGGCCGAAGTCACGCCGCCCGCTTCCTGCAAAGCAGGTCGTCGGAGGTCTTCGGCGTTGACATCCACCCCAACGCCCGCCTCGGCCGCCGCCTGATGTTCGACCACGGCACCGGCATCGTCATCGGGGAGACTGCAATCGTCGAGGACGACGTCTCCATGCTCCACGCCGTCACCCTCGGCGGCACCGGCAAGGAAGGTGGCGAACGCCACCCCAAGGTCCGCCGCGGCGTGCTGATCGGCGCCGGCGCCAAGATCCTCGGCAACCTCGAAATCGGCGAAGGTGCGAAAATCGGCGCCGGCGCCGTCGTGCTGCAACCCGTCGCCCCCTACACCACCGTCGTCGGCAACCCCGCCCGCCCCGTCGGCCCCCGCAACACCACCATGCCCGCCCTCACGATGGACCAGATGCTCGGCGAGGACTGCACGGGATAGAGCAGTATCCGCCCGGCGCCCTGGCCGGCCTCACGGCGGCACCGGCACCGCCCCCGTCACCGGCCCGCCATGAAAGAACTGCGGCTTCGCCCCGCCGTCGTTGCGCTGGCGGTACTTGTGCGTGTGGAACACCCAGTTCGCCCCGTTCGACACCCCGAAATTCGTCGCCGACCACGATAGGTCCCCGCCGCTGTCCTGCCGATACCCCTGCGGCGTCAGCACCGAATAGCCGCCCAGCCCGCCAAAGAAGCCGCCGATCTGCTGCAACTGCGCCGCCCCCTGCGCCGCCGGCCCCTGCGCCGTCCCCACGGTGCGGTTGTTGGCATGCGTGATCAGGCAGGTGCCATCGCCGCTCTGCGACCCGATCCCCAGCGTGCAGCCATTCATCGCCGCGGTGAACAGATAGCGATCGGCACTGGTCGCCACCCCCCAGCGAAAACTGTCCGGCTGATACGGCAGCCAATAGATATCCAGCGTGGCGTTCGCCGCCAGCCCCCCGACATCGGCCGAGAACTGGAACACCCCCGAGCCAGGCTGCGGCGGGTTCAGCAGCCGCACATTCGGCACCGGGACCACACAAACGGTCACCCGCCCGCTCGCGGTCGGCGCATTGGCGCCCCCGGCCTCCCATGGCGGCGGGAACATCGGGATCAGCACGTGCTTGTCCATGAAAGCGATCGGATTGGCCACGAAGTCGGTCTGGTCGGTCATGCGCGGTTCCCCTCGATGCCCAACGCTATCGAATTTCGGCACGCCGCGTCATGCGTCCGTTGCGCGCCCACACGAAAGCTTGATCGCCCCGCTCACCGCCCGAACACGCACACACTCTCCAACCGCGCCGACCACAAGAACTGGTCGATCGGCGTGGCGGAGAGCAACCTGAACCCCGCCCCCCGCAAAACCGCCCCGTCCCGCCCCAGCGCCGCCGGATTGCAACTCACGTAGATCACCCGCGAAACCTTGCTCGCCGCGATCCGCGCCACCTGCGCCGCCGCCCCGGCATGCGGCGGATCGAGCACCACCGCCGCGAACCCCGAAAGCTCCGCCTCGCCCAGCGGCTGCCGCGCCAGGTCGCGCACCACCCCCTCCACCTTGCCGCCCAGCCCGCCCCGCCCCGCCGCCTGGCGCATCCCCGCCACAGCGACGGAATCGCCCTCGAAGGCCATCACCCGCCCACGCGCCGCCAGCGCAAAACTCAGCGTCCCGTTCCCCGCATACAAATCCGCAATCCGCGCCCGGGCCGGCATCCGCTCCGGCAACCCCGCCAGCACGGCCGCCACGATCGCCGCCTCCCCCTCGGCCGACGCCTGGAGAAATCCCCCCGGCGGCACCACCACCTCCACCCCCGCCATCCGCGTCGTCGCCGGCCGCAGCACCGCCACCGGCTCCATCGGGCCGTTGCCCACCTGCACGCTGATCCGCGACAGCCCGTGCGCATGGGCGAACGCCGCCAGCCGTGTCCGGTCCGGCATGCTCGGCACCACATCGGTGCGCAGCAACAGGTCCGGCCCGGAGTCGAGCAGGTTTACCACCGCCGATCCCTCCCGCCGCGGGCTCGACAGCGACCGCAGCAGCGCCCGCAGCGCCGGGATCAGCGCCGAAAGGGCAGGGGCCATCACCGGGCAGCCGCCGATATCGATCACAAGCTCGCTGCGCGGCGCATGCAGCCCCACCACAACTCCCCCTGGCACCCGCCGCAGCGCCAGGTCCATCCGCCGCCGCGCCCTCGGCGGCGTCCGCTGCAACGGCGCCAGCGCCACATCCCCGAATCCCGCCCGCGCCAGCCCCCCGGCCAGCAGCCCGGTCTTCCACGCGGCATAGGCCCCATCTTCCCAGTGCTGCACCATGCAGCCGCCACAGGCGGTGAAATGCGGGCAGGGTGCCGCCACCCGTTCCGCGCTGGCCTCCAGCACCTCGGCATTGCCGGCCCAGCCCTCGCCGCGCTTGTGCGTCGGCACTGCCCGCACCCGCTCCCCCGGCAGGGTGAACGGCAGGAACAGCGCCCCGCCCTCGGGATGCCGCGCAACGCCGTCCCCCTCCACCCCCAGCCGTTCGACGGTGGTCTCGCAAGCCGGCGGCAATTCAGGGCGGGAAGAAACCATGCCCATCGTTACCCCACCCCCGCTCCCAACACCACGCCCCGCCCCGTTCCCCAACCCCGTCATTCCGAACACAGTGAGGAAACCACGCTTTCTTCCTTCCTCCATTCTCGGTGATCTCTGTGGCCCTCCTTGTCCTCTGTGATCCCTTCGCTCCCTGAACCCTCTCCACCCACGGCGTAGAAAAAATTCTCACAAACCCCTTGCATCCACCGCTATAGACATATATGCTAACTATCAATGTCAACCATAGCAGAGCAACTCACCCGCCTGGTCACCATCCTGTGTGCTGCGATCGGCACCCAGGTGGCCAGGCAACTGCGCCCGCCCCAGCCCGTGTGGCTGGGCGCGAAGCTGTACCTGCCGCTCCTCGCGCCTCAGAAGCGCCCCCCGCTCCCCGAATCGGTCTGGAGCCTCCTCCACCACCGCCTGCACCGCCTCGCCGAGCGCTTCCAGGCCCTCTTCGACAAATGGCGCGAAGGTCGGCTCCCCCCGCCCCGCCCGAAATCCCAGACGCGACGCACGCGCCCGGAGCAGCCCAAGCCCAAGATCCACCTCCCGCGCGCCTTCGCCTGGGTGAACCACCGCATCCCGGAATCCGCCCCGCCCACCGGCGTGCTGGAATCCCTGCTCCTGAACGAGCCCGAGACCCGCCGCTTCGTCACCGAAGTCCCGCAAGCCGGCCGCCACCTGCGCCCGCTCTGCCAGGCCCTCGGCGTCACGCAGCCGGACTGGCTGAAACTCCCCCCACGCCCGCGCGCCCCACGCCCGAAGAAGCTCCGCCCCGAACGCCCCTGGCGCCTGACCGACCCCCGCCTCGGCCTGCAGCCCAATGTCATCGCCGCAGCGAAGGCGGCAAAAAAAATGGGCGCCTGACCCGGGCAGGATCAGCGCGCCCATTTCATTCCATGAAAGGAAAGTTCCGGAAAGCTACTCCCCGAACGCCGCAATCCCCGTCTGCGCCCGCCCGAGGATCAACGCATGAACGTCATGCGTCCCCTCATAGGTGTTCACCGTCTCAAGGTTCAGCACGTGCCGGATCACGTGATACTCGTCCACGATCCCGTTGCCCCCATGCATGTCGCGCGACATCCGCGCGATATCCAAGGACTTGCCACAGGAGTTGCGCTTGCAAAGCGAAATCATCTCCGGCGCCGCATGGCCCTCGTCCATCAGCCGCCCCAGCCGCAGCACCGCCTGCAACCCGATCGTGATCTCGGTCTGCATGTCCGCCAGCTTCTTCTGCACCAACTGCGTCGCCGCCAGCGGCCGCCCGAACACGATGCGTCCCAGCGTATAGTCCCGCGCCGCATGCCAACAGAACTCCGCCGCCCCCAAGGCACCCCAGGAAATGCCGTAGCGCGCATTGTTCAGGCAGGAGAACGGCCCCCGCAGCCCCTTCACCTTCGGCAGCATGTTCGCCGTCGGAACGAACACGTCGTCCATCATGATCATGCCGGTCACCGACGCCCGCAGCGAAAACTTCCCCTCGATCTTCGGCGTCGTAAGCCCCTTCATCCCGCGCTCCAGGATGAACCCCCTGATGTCCGCGGCATCGTCCTTCGCCCAAACCACCGCCACATCGGCGATCGGCGAATTGCTGATCCACGTCTTGGACCCGTTCAGCAGGAAGCCGCCATCGACCGACTTCGCCCGCGTCCGCATCGACCCGGGGTCGGAGCCCCCATCCGGCTCGGTCAGCCCGAAACAGCCCACGAACTCCCCGGTCCGCAGCTTCGGCAGGAACCGGTCCTTCTGGTCCTCGGACCCGAACGCATGGATCGGATACATCACCAGCGAGGACTGCACCGAGAACGCGCTGCGATACCCGCTATCGACCCGCTCCACCTCGCGCGAGATCAGCCCATACGCCACATAGCCCACATCGGCGCAGCCATGCGACGGAAGCGTGGCGCCCAGGAAGCCCATCTCCCCGAACTCGTTCATGATCTCGCGGTCGAAATGCTCGTGCCGGAAGCCCATCGTCACCCGCGGCAGCAACTTCTCCTGGCAGAACGCATGCGCCGCATCCCGGATCGCCCGCTCGTCCTCAGTCAGTTGCCCGTCCAGCTGCAACGCATCATCCCACTTGAACGGCCCAAGCTTCCCCTTCGTCGACGGGGCAGGGGGCGGCGCATCGTTCATCTCAGCTCTCCTCGTCGTCGGACTGCACCGCAGTCTCCACCTCCACCGAGATGGGGCGGCGCGCGCGGGCGGCAATCAGCATGAAGGCAGGAATCTCGTCCCCGAACCCCACCACCCGCGGCCCCAGATCGTCCCCGTCGCGCCCCCGCCGGCGCGGCTCCTCATCCCGCCGCGGACGATCCCGCGGCTCCTCGGCACGCCGTGCCCGATCGCGCGACTCCTCATCACGACGCGGCCGATCTCGCGATTCCTCATCGCGACGCGGCCGATCGCGCTTCTCGTCCCGCCGGGGCCGGTCCCGCTCCCGTCGTGCCTCGGCCACCACCGGCATCTCGGCAACCACGGCCACCTCCGGCTGCTCGGCCACCACCTCGGTCACTGCCTGGGGCACCGCCTCGGGAAGCGCTTGCGCCCGCGGCAGGCGTCGCGCCCGCGGCGGCGCATCGGCGTCGCGCGCCGGGCGCTGCTTCTCCGGCGCCTCGGTGCGCTCGGCCACCGACTTTGCCTCAGCCTTCGGCCCCGACCGCTTCTCGTCCCGCTTCTCGTCTCGCTTCGGTGCCGCACGCCCGCCCCGGCCCCGCCGGCGCCCGTCGCTCTCGGCCCACTCCACGACATCGAGCCCATCGATCGCGATGCGCGGGATCGGATGGCCGATCAACTTCTCGATCGCGTCGACGTTCTGCTTGTCCTCGGGTGTCGCCAGCGTGAACGCCCGCCCCTCGCGCCCAGCCCGCCCGGTGCGGCCGATGCGATGTATGTAGTCCTCGCAATGGTGCGGTGCATCGAAATTGAACACATGGCTCAACCCGCCGATATCGATCCCCCGCGCTGCCACGTCCGAGCAGCACAACAGCCGTAACTCGCCCGCCTTGAACTTCTCCAATGTCGCGAACCGCACCGGCTGCGCCATGTCGCCATGCAGCGCACCCACGCTGAACCCGTGCTTGCCCAACGACTTGTACAGCGTGTCCACGTCGCGCTTGCGGTTGCAGAAGATCAGCGCGTTCTGCACGTCCTCGCTGCGGATCAGCCGGCGCAACGCCTCGCGCTTGTCGGTCTCGGCCACCAGCACCATCGCCTCGGTGATCGTGGTGGCAACCGAAGCGGCACGATCGACGGCCACCAGTTTCGGATTCTGCAGGAAGGCATCAGCCAGGCGCTTGATCTCGGGCGCCATGGTCGCGCTGAAAAACAGCGTCTGCCGGTTCTTCGGCAACAGGCCCACGATCTTCTCGACATCGGGGATGAACCCCATGTCGAGCATCCGGTCCGCCTCGTCGATCACCAGCACCTTCACGTCGGACAACAGGATGCTGCCGCGCTCGAACATGTCCATCAGCCGCCCGGGTGTGGCGATCAGCACATCCACCCCGCGCATCAGGATCTCCTTCTGGTCGGACATGCTCTCACCGCCGATCACCAGCGCGTGGGTGAGCTTCAGATACTTGCCGTACTCGATGAAGTTCTCGGCCACCTGCAGTGCCAGTTCCCGCGTCGGCTCAAGGATCAGGCTGCGCGGCATGCGCGCCCGTGCCCGCGAGCCCGACAGGATATCGATCATCGGCAGGGTGAAGCCCGCGGTCTTCCCGGTGCCGGTCTGGGCGGTGCCAAGCAGGTCGCGGCCCATCAACACGTAGGGGATCGCCTGCGCCTGGATCGGGGTGGGCACTGTATAGCCCTTCTCCGTCACCGCGCGCACGATCTCAGGCGACAGGCCCAGATCGGCGAAACCCGACTGCGCCGGCTCGTCCGGTTCATCCGGATAGTCGGACTCCTCCGGATAGGGCGCATCGTCAGGATCCACATCCTCCGCGCGGGCCTGTGGGCCTGGCGCGGCGGCGCCAATATCCTTGCTTGCGGCAGGAGTGTTGGACTCCACCTCGGTCGGCGTGGTCTCGTTCGGCTGGCTGGTCTCGGTCAAACTGTCTGTGCTTCCATCGTGGCGCCATATCGAAGCCATACGGCCGTGCCACAGCAGGCGCGCGGGGCGCGCGCATCCGTGCCGCGTATCGGCAAACGGGGCGGTAAAGTCAAGGTTTGCCTGCCCTGCGTTCAGGCATACGTGCAAAGGAGGCGGCGATGAAGCCGATCCACCGACATCTCGTGGGCGTGGGGCTCGCAGTGGGAACGTTGTTGGCAGCCGGCACTGCCGCCGCCCAGTTGCGTTGGTGGGGCGGGGTACAACTCGGTTGGGGACCACCCGCATACTATTCTCCGCACCACTATCCGCCACCCTACTACGCCGCGCCGCACTATCCTCCGCCGGCGCCGGCTGCCAGCGAGGGGTGCTACGCCGGACCCTATGTATGCCCTCTGGAGGGGCCGGCGCGGGTCGGCATGCCGTGCTCATGCCCGACTGGGCAGGGCCAGGCCTGGGGGCGGGCGCGCTGACCCGCCACGGCCACGCAGCGATCGCCGACTACGCGCTGATCGGCGATTGCCGCAGTGCAGCGCTGGTGTCGCGCGCCGGCTCGATCGACTGGCTGTGCTGGCCCCGATTCGACAGTGCGGCCTGCTTTGCTGCCCTGCTGGGCGATGCCTCGCACGGGCACTGGCGGATCGCCCCGCGCTCGGCGGCCACGCGCACGACTCGGGCCTATCGCGACGGCTCGCTGGTGCTGGAAACCGTGTTCGAGACGCCGACGGGGTCGGTCGCGCTGGTCGACTTCATGCCGGTCGGCGGGGCGCATGGCTCTGTGGTGCGCATCCTGCGCGGCCGGCGCGGATGGGTGGCGATGGCGATGAACCTGGTGCTTCGCTTCGACTACGGCGCAATCGTGCCCTGGGTGACCCGCCTGCCGGACGGCGCTGGCATCCGCGCCGTCGCCGGACCGGACGTGGTGGTGCTGCATAGCCCGGTACGACTGCGCGGCGAGGGGCTGACGACCACCGCGCGCTTCGAGGTCGCCACCGGCGAGACGCTGACCTTCACGCTGGCGCACGGGCCGAGCCATGAGGGCCTTCCGCCGGTGCGCGCCGCCGATGCCGCGCTGGAGGAGACCGAGGCGTTCTGGGCGCGCTGGCACCGCCACGGCCGGGTGGAGGGACCCGACGAGGCGCTGGTGCGACGGTCGCTCCTGACACTGAAGGCGCTGACCCATGCGCCCACCGGCGGCATGGTCGCAGCCCCCACCACCTCGCTGCCGGAGCAGCCGGGTGGGTCGCGCAACTGGGACTATCGCTATTGCTGGCTGCGCGATGCCGCCCTTGCCCTGCGCGCCTTCATGCCGGCCGGCTATTTCGACGAGGCGCGGGCCTGGCGCGACTGGCTGCACCGCGCGCTGGCCGGCAGCCCGGGCCAGGTGCGGATCATGTATGGCGTGGCGGGCGAGCGACGCCTGCCGGAATGGGAGGTCGATTGGCTGCCCGGCCATGGCGGAGCGCGGCCGGTGCGGGTGGGCAACGGGGCGGCGGGCCAGATGCAGCACGACGTGTTCGGCGTGGTGATGCAGGCGCTCCTGGAAGCACGCGAAGGCGGGCTGCCGGCCGATCCCGAAAGCTGGAACCTGCAGCGCGCACTGGTCGCCCATCTCGCCAACGTGTGGGAGCAGCCCGACGAGGGCATCTGGGAGGTCCGGGGCGGGCGGCGGCATTTCACCTTCTCCAAGGTGATGGCCTGGGTGGCGCTGGACCGCAGCATCGCCGCCGCCGAGCGCTTCGGACTGGCGGCACCGCTGGAGGAATGGCGGGCGCTGCGGGCCCGCATCCACGACACCGTCTGCGCGAACGGCATCGACCCCGCGCGCGGCTGCTTCACGCAGAGCTTCGGCGACACGGCGCTGGATGCCAGCCTGTTGCAGATCCCGCTGGTGGGTTTCCTGCCGGCCGACGACGCGCGGGTGGTGGCAACAGTGGCCGCGATCGAACGGGAGCTGATGCCCGACGGTCTGGTGCTGCGCTACGACACGCGCACGACGGCCGACGGGTTGCCGCCGGGGGAGGGGGCGTTCCTGGCGTGCAGCTTCTGGCTGGTGGAGGTGTACGCGATGCAGGGCCACCACGCCCGCGCCCGCGCGCTGTTCGATCGGGTGGCAGCGCTGGCCAACGATGTCGGGCTGCTGGCGGAGGAGGCAGATGCGCGGACGGGGGCGCTGCTGGGGAATTTCCCGCAGGCGTTCAGCCACGCGGCGCTGATTTCGGCGGCGGAGAGGATGAGGAAGGAAACGGTTCTTTTTTGAAAAAAGAACCAAAAAACTTTTATCCCTTTGCGCCGTATTTGACTGAATCAGCGGGCGCAAAGGAATGAAAGTCTTTTTGCTTCTTTTTCTTCAGAAAAAGAAGGCCTTTCTTTTGCTTTCTTGTACGAATCTAGCCTGGAAAACTACCCCATCGATAGGAGCGTTACTGCTCAGGGAAGCGCTGTCAGATGTTCATTCGAACAAAAGCACGTTGATGCCACTCACCTGGATCTCTTTCGTAGCGGGGAGGTCGGCCCTCGCCTTGCCCGTCCAGGTGATTGCGGTTTCCACCAGGTCGTTGCCGTCGATATCGGCGAACATGGTCGCACCCAGATAGCCCGGCAGCCCGGCGCTGTCGGACCAGGCGGCTTTGCTGACGCCCGCGGTCCAGCCCCACAGGGTCAGCGCCTCGCCCACTTCCCAGTCGGTGATGCACGACCAGACGGGAACGAGGAAGCGGCCGTCGAGGAAGAACGTGTCGCGTCCGGCGCCGCCGGTCAGGAAGTTGTTGCCACCGCCGCCGTCGATGATGTCGTCGCCCGCTCCCATCTGGGCGGCGTCATTGCCGCCAGCGAGATTCATGAAGTCGTTGAAGGGCGTGCCTGCGACAACGTCGTCGTTGTTGGTGCCCGGATAGATGTATTTCAGATTCAGCGGACCGGTGTAGTCGAGCGGCAAGGCGAAGGTCAGTTGCCCAGACGACAGGAACGACATCAGCTCGCGCGTGCCCGGCTGGCCGCGCAGGGAGTCCACCGTGATCGGCGCCGACGCCCCGAACTGCAGCAACTCGACGTCCTTGAGGTAGTCGTTGCCGTCCGGCCCGCTGATGCTGGTCCATTCGCCGTTGATGCCGATGCGGTAGGCCTCGCGCGCCTGGGAGAACACGACGGTGTCGGTTCCAACGCCGAGGTGAAAGGTTTCGTCGGCCACGGTGCTAGTGGCGACGTTGTCGTCCGCGCCGGCGGTGTCGTCGTTCAGGATGGTTGCGGTGGCGGTGCCCAGGCTCGCGCCCAGGCGCGACAAAGTGACGGTGAAGCCCTCGTCCGGTTCGACGCCGCTGTCGGCGGCCACATCGATGGTGATCTTCTGGCTGGTCTCGCCAGCAGCGAAGCTCACCGTGCCGCTGGGCAGCACGCTGGCCGAGAAGTCGGCAGAGCTGGCCGCGTTGGCGCCGCTACCGGTGGCGGCCCAGACGATGACGGCCGCGCCGCTGGTGTCGCCCCCGCGGGTGACGGTGAACTGAAACGGCGTGGGGCCGGCGCCGGTGCCCTCGGCGAGCGAGGCGGTGGTGGCGGCGGCCATGTAGGTGGTGGCGAGGCTGATGGTCGTGTCGCTGAACGCCAGGAACTCGATGTTGCTCAGCGTGTCCTTGCCGTCCGTGCCGGTGACGATGAGCGTGGCCCCGGCGCCCGATGCGACGGTGTAGCTGGCCGAGGCGCCGGAGAACACGGCGGTGTCGCTGCCGCCGGCGCCGTCGATCGTGTCGTCGCCCGCGCCGCCGGTCAGCGCGTTGTCGGCGGCATCGCCGGTGATGATGTCGGCCTGGGCCGTTCCGACGACGTTCTCGATCCCCGAGAGCGTGTCGGTGGCGCCGAAGCCGTCGATCGCGGTGCCGGTGCCAAGGTTGACCGTGGCGCCGGCCTTGCCGCCTTCGACGGTGTCGCGGCTGTAGTCGACGGTGTCGATGCCGCCCCCGCCGGCGATCGTGTCGGCGCCATCGAGGCCCTGGAAGAGATTGTCCGCGGCATCACCGGTGAGCATGTCGGTGGCGTTGGTGGCGCGGATGTTCTCGATGTCGCTCAGGCTGTCGGTGGCGCCGAAGCCGTCGGTCGCGGTGCCGGTGGCGAGATTGACCGTGACGCCCGCCTTGCCGCCGGAATTGGCGTCGCGGTCGTAGCGAACCACGTCGATGCCGGCGCCGCCGTTGATGGTGTCGTTGCCGTTCAGGCCGACGAACTGGTTGTTCTTGTCATCGCCGGTCAGCACGTCGGCGACGCTCGTCCCGCGCGCGAACTCGATGCCGGAGAAGGTGTCGGTGCCGCCGAGCGGGTCGGTGACGGTTCCCTTGGTGAGGTCGAGCGTGACGCCCACGCCGTTGGTGAAGTCGGAATAGCTGAGTTGGTCGGCCCCGCCGCTGCCGCCGGTGATGGTGTCGTTGCCGGCGCCGGGTTCGAAATAGGTGGAGAAGGGGCCGCCGGTGAGCGTGTCGTTGCCCGCGCGGCCGAGCAGTTCCCAGGACACGCCCAGGCCGAGATTGGTGTCGCCGCCCGTCAGCGTGTCGGCCAGGGCGGTGCCTTCCACCTGCTCGATCGAAACCAGCGTGTCGGTGTTGCCGAAGCCGTCGGTGGCGGTGCCGAGGGCGAGGTTGACGGTGACACCGGCGCCGCCGCCGGACGACGCGTCGCGATCGTAGCGCACGCGATCCTGGCCGGCGCCGCCATTGATGGTGTCGTCGCCGCGCAGGCCGCGGAACTGGTTGTTCACCGCGTTGCCGGTGATGCTGTCCGCATTGCGGGTGCCGCGGGCGGCCTCGAACGATCCGACCAGGGTGTCGGTGCCGCCGTAGGGGTCGGCGACGATGCCGGTGTCGAGGTTGATGGTGGCGCCGCTGTCGCCGGTGTAGTCGGTGTAGCTGACCTGGTCGAAGCCGGCGCCGGCGGTGATGGTGTCGTTGCCGGCGCCGGGCTCGGTGTAGAGGTCGAAGGCACCGGCGGTGATGGTGTCGTTGCCGGCACCGCCATAGAGCTCGTAGGCTTGGCCGGGGATTGCGGTGTCGCCGCCGGTCAGGGTGTCGGCCTGGGCGGTGCCTTGGGCGGCCTCGATCGAGATCAGCGTGTCGGTGTTGCCGAATCCGTCGGTGGCAGTGGCCAGGGCGAGGTTGACAGTGACGCCGGCCGCGCCGCCAGCGCTGGCGTCGCGATCGTAGCGCACGCGATCCTGGCCGGCGCCGCCGTCGAACGTGTCGTTGCCGGCCATGCCGGTGAACTGGTTATTCAGCGCGTTGCCGGTGAAGCTGTCGGCATTGAGGGTGCCGCGCGCGGCTTCGAAATCGCCGATCAGCGTGTCGGTGCCGCCATAGGGATCGGCGATGGTGCCCTTGGTCAGGTCGAAGGTGGCGCCGTTGGGGCCGGTGTATTCCGAGTAGCTGATCTGGTCGAAGGCGGGGCCGGCGGTGATGGTGTCGTTGCCGGCGCCGGGCTCCACGTAGAACACATGCTTGCCGGCGGTGATGATGTCGTTGTCGCCGAGGGCGAAGACGTCGTAGGAGGCGACGCCCGTGGTGATGTCGCCGCCGATGAGGGTGTCGGCCTCGCCAGTGCCGGTGGCCTGCTCGATGCCGGAGAAGGTTTCCGCATTGCCGAAGCCGTCGGTGGCGGTGCCGGCGGCGAGGTTGATGGTGGCACCCTTGGTGCCGCCGAACTGGGCATCGCGCTGGAAGCTGACGCGATCGTTGCCGGCGCCGCCGGTGTAGGTGTCGGCGCCGTCCAGGCCCTCGAATCGGTTGTCCGCGTCGTTACCGATGAAGATGTCGGCAAAGCGGGTGCCTCGGGCGCGCTCGATCGAGATGATCGTGTCGCTGAAGCCCCAGGGGTCGGTGATGGTGGCCTGGGTGAGGTCGAAGGTGACGCCCTTGGTGATCTCCACGTCGGTGTTGGCGGAGGAGTAGGACAGCAGGTCGAAGCCGGCACCGCCATCGACCGTGTCGGCGCCGCGGCCGGGGTCGAGGATGTCGTTGCCATCGCCGCCGGTCAGCGTGTCGGTGCCGGTGAAGCCCAGAAGCGAATCGTCGAACACGCTGCCGATGATGGTGTCCGCGCCGTTCAGCACCAGTCCGAGGACATTGCTGGTGGTCGGGCCAAGCCAGGCTGCGTAGAGATCGGTGAGAGCGAGCGACAGCCCTATGATGGTGACGTGTTGCGTGATCGCATTCGATGCGAAGAGCGTGATCCCGCTGACGGTGCCGCCGGTGGGAAGGTTCGCGCCGTCGAAGGTGAAGCCGGTGCCGGTGATCGAGACAATGGTGCCGCTGGGATTATCAAGGCTGAACGCGATTGCCGAGGACGCGCGAAAGGTGGCGCCGGGCTGGAAGAACGTGCCGGAGGTGATCCCGACGCCTGTCTGGGTCAGAATGGAATAAGTGGCCATGGCCTATTTGCTCCGGGACGGGCGGGGAACAGAAGATTGCCGATGCTTTTACGATCAGGCCGGGCCGGTGGCAAGAAATTGGATATGAAATCGCAATGCTTTTTCGCGCTCAGGCGGGCGCCACGACCTCGCGGCGCCGCCGGCCCAGCGCGAGATAAATGACCGGCGTGGTATAGAGCGTCAGCACCTGGGACAGCACCAGCCCGCCCACGACCGTCAGGCCCAGCGGCTGGCGCAGCTCCGCCCCGGTGCCGGTGGCCAGCGCCAGGGGCAGGGCGCCGAACAGGGCGGCCAGCGTGGTCATCAGGATCGGGCGGAAGCGCTCGACCGCGGCATGGCGGATGGCCGCGACGCGGTCCTCGCCCTGGCGTTCCCGTTCGAGCGCGAAATCCACCATCATGATCGCGTTCTTCTTGACGATGCCCATCAGCAGCAGGATGCCGATGATCGCCACCACCGACAGCTCGGTGTTCGTCGCCCACAGCACCAGCAGCGCGCCGAGGCCGGCCGAGGGCAGGGTGGACAGGATGGTGATCGGCTGGAGCAGGCTTTCGTAGAGCACGCCGAGCACGATGTAGATTGCCAGCAGCGCCGCCCCGATCAGGATCGGCTGCGAGGTGAGGCTGTCGGCCAGCCAGCGCGAATTGCCGGCCACGCTGGTGCGCACCGTGTCGGGCATGCGCAGTTCCCAGGCGACGCGCTGCACGGCGGCGAGGCCCTCGGCGGCGGGCATGCCCGGGGCGAGCGAGAAGGTGATGGTGGCGGCCGGCGACTGGCCCTGATGGCGCACCGCCAGCGGCGCGGAACTGCGTTCGGCACGCACCACGGCGCCGAGCGGCACTTGGCGGCCACCTGTTGCCCCCACGAAGACGCGGTTGAGGCTTTCGGGGTCGGATTGCAGGGCGGCGTCGATCTCCTCGATCACGCGGTACTGGTTGCGCGGCGTATAGATGGTGGAAATCTGCCGCTGGGCGAAGGCGTTGTTGAGCGCATTGGTGATGGCGCCGACCGAGACGCCGAGGCGGGCGGCGGCCTCGCGGTCGATGACGATGTTCACCTGCGGGCCGGCGCGGTCCTGGTCGGACGAGACGTCGGTGATGCCCGGCTCCTCGCGCAGCCGGTCGACCAGGCGCTGCGACCATTCGCGCAGCAAGCCGAGGTCCTCGGTGAGCAGGACGAACTGGTTGCTGCTGCCCTGGCGGCCGCCGCCGCGCAGCTCCTGCGCCGACCAGGTGAAGGCCTGGATGCCGGGGATGCCGGACAATTGCGGGCGCAGCCGAGCGACGACCTGCTCGGCGGTGACGCCGCGTTCCGCCACCGGCTTGAGGCCGATCACCAGCGAGCCGCGGTTGAGCGCGCCCCAGCCGGAGCTGACGCCGATGTTGGAGCCGACATGGGCGATGGCGGGGTCGCGCAGGATGATGTCGATGACGCGGCGCTGGTGGGCTGCCATGGCGGCGAACGAGATCTCGGGGCCGGCGATGACGGTGCCCTGGAGCATGCCGGTATCCTGGTTCGGCATGAACCCCTTGGGCACGATGCGATACATCCACACCGTCAGGCCGATCGTGGCGAAGGTGGCCACCAGCATCAGCCAGCGCACGCGCAGCGCCGCGTCGAGCGAGACGGCGTAGCCGCGCTGCAATCCGGCCAGTGCCCGCTCGGTGCCGCGGTCCAGCGCGCCGAGCAGGCCGCGCGGCTTCTGGTGCGGCGTGCGGATGAAGCGGCCCATCAGCATCGGCGTGAGCGTAAGCGAGACCAGCGCCGAAATTCCGATCGCCACCGTGAGCACGACGGCGAACTCGTGGAACATGCGGCCGAGAAGACCGCCCATGAACAGGATCGGGATGAACACGGCCACCAGCGAGATGCTGATCGAGATGACCGTGAAGCCGATCTGGCGCGAGCCGTCGAGTGCCGCGCGCAGCGGCGACTTGCCCATCTCCATGTGCCGCGCGACGTTCTCGATCATGACGATCGCGTCGTCGACCACGAAGCCCACGGCGATGGTCAGCGCCATGAGCGAGAAGTTGTTCACCGAGAAGCCGAACAGGTACATCGCCGCCAGGCTGCCGGCGAGGGACAGCGGCACGGTGACGGCGGCGGCCAGCGTCGGCACGGTGCGGCGCAGGAACACCAGCACCACCAGCAGCACCAGCACGCAGGCGATCAGCAGCGCGTGCTGCACCTCGGCGATGCTGGCGCGGATGGTCTGGGTGCGGTCGACGATGATGGTCATCTGCACGTCGGGCGGCATCCAGGCCTGCAGCCGCGGCAGGGTCGCCTTGATGCGCTCCACCGTCTCGATGACGTTGGCCCCCGCCGCCTTGGTGATGTTCATCAGGATGGCGGGCTGGGTGCCCAGCCAGGCAGCGAGGCGGGCGTTGGTGACGCCGTCGATCACGTTCGCGACATCGGACAATCGCACCACCCCGCCGCCCGGCGTGGTCTTCAGGACCAGGCCGCGGTAGTCCGACGCCTGGAAGAGCTGGCCGTTCAGGGTGATCAGCTCGGCCTGCAACGCGCCGTCGAAGCCGCCGGTGGGGCCGGCCACGTTGCTGCGGCGAACCGCGTTGAACACATCCTGCCCGGACAGCCCGGCGGCAGCCAGCGCGGCAGGGTCCAGGCGGATGCGCACGGCGGGTTTCTCGGCGCCGTTGATCTGCACGCCGCCCACCCCGTCGAGCTGGGCGATGCGCTGGGAGAAGACGGTTTCAGTAAGGTCGTACAGCTCCGCCATCGAGCGGGTGTCCGACGTCAGCGCGAGGCTGAGGATCGGCGCGCCGGCGGGGTTGAACTTGCGCAGGAAGGGGCGCACCGGCAGGTCGGCGGGCAGGTCGGGGGTGGCGGCATTGAGGGCGGCCTGCACATCCTTGGCGGCGTCGTCGACGTTCCGCTCCAGGGCGAACTGAATGACGATGGAGCTGGAGCCGGTGGAGTTGGAGGAGGTCAGCTCCGTCACCCCGGCAATCTCGGACAGGCGGCGCTCGATGGGGGCGGCGATCGAATTCGCCATCGTCTCGGGGTCCGCACCCGGGCGGCTGGCGAACACCACGATCGTGGGAATGTCCACGTTCGGCAGCGGGGCCACGGGCAGGAAGCGCCAGGCAACCAGGCCCGCGATCATCAGCCCGAGCGCCATCAGGATGGTGCCGACCGGCCGCGCGATGAAGGCCGCCGAGAAGCCCATCCGCTATTCCGCCGCCGCCGTGCGCGGGGCGAGCCGCTGCCGCAGCCGCTCGAAGGCGAGGTAGATCGCCGGCGTGGTATACAGCGTCAGCACCTGGCTGAGCAGCAGGCCGCCGATGATGGTCACGCCGAGCGGAAAGCGCAGCTCGCTGCCGCTGCCGGATTCCAGCGCCAGCGGCAGCGCGCCGAGCAGGGCGGCGGCCGTGGTCATCATGATCGGCCGGTAGCGCAGCAGGCAGGCTTCCATGATCGCGGCCTCGGGCGAAAGGCCGCGGGTGCGCTCGGCATCCAGCGCGAAGTCGATCATCATGATCGCGTTCTTTTTCACGATGCCCATCAGCAGCACGATGCCAACCAGGGCGACGATCGACAGGTCCTGCCCGGTGATCGTCAATGCCAGCAGCGCGCCGATGCCGGCCGAGGGCAGGGTGGACAGGATCGTCACCGGGTGGATGAAGCTTTCGTAGAGCACGCCAAGCACGATGTGGATCACGATGATCGCGGCCAGGATCAGCCACGGCTCGGCGGCCAGCGAGCGGGCGAACTCGGCGGCGTCGCCGGAATAGGTGCCGCTGATGGTGCCGGGCAGGCCGATCTCCTCCTGCGCGCGGGCGATGGCCTGCACCGCCTGGCCCAGGGAGAAGCCGGGGCCGAGGTTGAAGCTGATGGTGGCGGCGGGGAACTGGTCTTCGCGGGTGATGACCAGCGGGGCGGTGCCGCGGGTGATGGTGGCGATGCCGGCCAGCGGCACCTGCGCGCCGCCCGCGCCGGGAACATGGAGCTGGAGCAGCGAGTTGGGGTTGGCCTGCCAGGCGGGGTCGGCCTCCAGCACCACGCGATACTGGTTCGATTGCGCAAAGATGGTCGAGATCTGGCGCTGCCCGAAGGCGTTGAACAGCGTGTCCTGCACCGCCAGCATCGACACGCCCAGGCGCATGGCGGCGTCGCGATCCACCTGCACCTGGATGCGGAATCCCTCGCTCTGCTGGTCGGAATTCACGTCGCGCAACGCGGGTTCCGCGCGCAGGCGGTCCAAGAGGCGCGGGGTCCAGGCGGCGAGCGTGGCGGGGTCGGTATCGACCAGGGTGTACTGGAACTGGGTGCGGCTGATGCGGGTGCCGATCTGGATGTCCTGCACCGGCTGCATGAACACCACCAGGCCGGGGATGGCGTGCAGCTCCGCCTGGAGCCGTGCCGCGATCTGCTGGGCGGTGGCGCTGCGCTCGCGCCGTGGCTTCAGCACAATGGTCAGCCGCCCGGTGTTGGCCGTGGCGTTCACGCTGCCGGCGCCAACGAAGGCCACGACGCTGACGACGTCGGGATCGCGGCGGATCACCTGTGCCGCCTGGCCCTGGAGCTCCGCCATGCGGGTGGTGGAGACCGATTGCGCCGCCTCGCTGACCGCGACGATCACGCCGGTGTCCTGCAGCGGCAGGAAGCCCTTGGGCACCACGAGATACAGCGCGCCGGTGCCGAACAGGGTCGCGAAGAAGACGGCCAGCACCCATGGTTGGCGGCGCATCGCCCAGGCCAGCGATGTGCCATACCAGCGCAGCGTTGCATCGAAGCCGCGCTCGAAGGCACGCGAGACCACGCCCGGCCTCGCCTCGGCCTGCGGCTTCAGCAGCCGGGCGCACATCATCGGCGTGACCGTCAGCGAGACGATCAACGAGACGATCACCGCGACCGAAAGCGTCACGGCGAACTCGCTGAACAGCCGCCCAACCACCCCGGTCATGAAAAGAAGCGGGATGAACACCGCCACCAGCGAGACGGTGAGCGAGACCAGCGTGAAGCCGATCTGCGCCGCCCCCTCATAGGCGGCCGCCAGCGGCTTCTTGCCCTGTTCGAGGTGGCGGACAACGTTCTCGATCATCACGATCGCATCGTCGACCACGAAGCCCGTCGCCACAGTCAGCGCCATCAGCGACAGGTTGTCGAGCGAATACCCCAGCAGGTGCATCACCCCGAACGTGGCCACCAGCGACAGCGGCAGTGCCACGGCCGGGATCAGCGTGGCGCGCGCCGAGCGCAGGAACAGGAAGATCACCGCAACCACAAGGCCGATCGACAGCAACAGGGTGAACTGCACGTCCGTCACACTGGCGCGGATTGTCTCGGTGCGGTCGGTGACCACCAGCATGCGCAATTGGGCCGGCAGGGCGCGGCGCAGTTGCGGCAGGGCTTCGCGCACGCGCTCCACCGTCTCGACAATGTTGGCACCGGGCTGACGCTGGATATCGACAATGACGGCGGGACTGGCCGGCGTCGGCGTGCCGTCCGGCCGGGTGCCGAAATACCAGGCGCCGGCGCGAATGTTCTCAAGGCCACCGACGACGGTGCCAAGGTCGGACAGGCGGATCGGCGCGCCGCCACGCCAGGTGACGACGAGGTCGCGATACGCCTCGGGCGACATCAGCTGGTCGTTGGCGCCGAGTGCGATCGCCTGGCGCGGGCCGTCGAAGCCGCCCTTGGCGCCGCTGACATTGGCCGCAGCGATGGCCAGGCGCACATCGTCCAGGCTCAGGCCGTAGGCCGCGACGCGGGCCGGATCAACACGCACCCGCACCGCCGGGCGCATGTTGCCCAGCACCGAAACACGGCCAACGCCGGCGATCTCGGAGAGTTTCGGTTGCAGAAGGGTGTCGGCCGCGTCGCTGATGCGGTCCATCGTCATCGCATCGGAAAACAGCGCCAGCGTCATCACCGGCGCGTCGGCAGGGTTCACCTTGGCATAGACGGGCGGGTAGGGAAGGTTGGCCGGCAGCGTGCCGGCGGCGGCGTTGATGGCCGCCTGCACGTCCTGGGCGGCGCTGTCGATGGAGCGGCCGAGGGTGAACGTGAGCGTGATCTGGCTGGTGCGCTCCGAACTGACGGAGGTCATCGATTCCAGGCCCTGGATCTGGCCGAACTGTCGCTCAAGCGGGGCGGTGATCAGGTTGGACACGATCTCCGGCGAGGCGCCGGGCATCTGGGTGGTGATCTGAATGGTCGGGAAATCCACCTGCGGCAGGGCCGAGACCGGCAGCACGCGATAGCCGAGCGCGCCTGCCAGCAGCACGGCGATCGCCAGCAGCGTGGTGGCGATCGGGCGGGCGATGAAGGGCGCGGAAATATTCATAGAAAGAAAGAACCATCTTTTTCTGAAGAAAAAGAAGCAAAAAGACTTTTATCCATTTTGGCCGGGAGTACCCACCCACGCCATGGATGAAAAGTTTTTTGGTTCTTTTTTTCAAAAAAGAACATGCTTGCTTACCCCGGCGACCGCTCGCGCCCGCCCGCCACCGGCCGCGAACGCGCCGGCGGTTCGCCCACCGACACCTTGCTGCCATCGGACAGCCGCGACGCCCCCTCGATCACCACGCGCTCGCCGGCGGCAATCCCCTCGGCAATGACCGCCACGGTGAGGTCCTCGTGCGCCAGCGTCACCGGCTTGCGCACCGCGCGCTGCTCGTTGTTCACCACGAACACGAAGGCCCCGCGCGGCCCGCGCTGGATCGCCACCGGCGGCACGGTGATCGCGTCGCGCAGCGTGTTGGCGCGCAGGCGGATGGTGATGAAGGCGCCGGGCCAGAGCTGGAGGCGCTCGTTGGCGAAGCTGGCCTTCAGGCGGATGGTGCCGGTGGCCGGATCGACCTGGTTGTCGAGCACCGTGAGCCGCCCGCGGTCAAGCGGCACGCGTTCGGCCGAGGGCGTATTGGCCTGCGGCAGCGCCAGCACCTCCGCCTCGCCCGCCTCTATCGCCGCCTTCACCGCGGGTAGCGCCTGCTGCGGCAGGGTGAACTGCACGTTGATCGGCCGCAGCGTGGCGATCGTCACCAGCCCGCTGCTGTCCCCGGCTCGCACGATATTGCCGGTGTCGATGTTGCGGATGCCGACGCGCCCGGCGATCGGCGCGGTGATGGTGGTGTAGCTCAGCTGCGTACGAACCAGGTCGATCTGTGCCTGGTCGGCGGCGACCTGCGCTTCCAGCTGCGCCACCTGTGCCCGCGCCGTGTCGGCCTGCTGGGCGGAGGTAAAGGCAGTGGCGGCGAGGCGTGCGTAGCGCTGGGCATCGAGCCGCGCATTGGCAAGCTGCGCCTCGTTCTGCTGCTTGCGCGCCAGCGCCGCGTCGAGGTTTGCCTGGTGGGTGCGGCTGTCGATGCGGGCGAGCACGTCGCCGACCGCCACGTCCTGCCCTTCACGGAAGCGGACCTCGACCAGCGGGCCGTCGACCATCGGGCGCACGACGACGCTGGCCGAGGCCTGCACCGTGCCGAGCCCGTCGAGCCACACCGGCACGTTGCGCGCCTCGGCGGTGGCGACCAGGACCGGGATGGTGTCGGGTGCTGCGAAGCGCCGGCCGGCGGGGCGCGCGGCTGTTTCGGTGGGGGCGCGCAGAACCATCCACCAATACGCACCGCCGCCGGCCGCGCCGAGCAGCAACAGGATCAGGATCAGGCGGCGCATGGGATGCTCATGTCGCGGGATATGGGGTCATGCAGGCGGCGGCGCCAGTTCGGCGTCCGTCCAGCCGCCGCCGAGCGCCTTGTAGAGGTCGAGCAGGGCCTGGAAGCGGGCGAGGCGCACCTGGGCCAGGGTGTCGAGGTTCTGGAACAGGGTGTTCTGCGCCTGCAACAGGGCAATCAGGTCGATCGTGCCGGCCTGGAGCTGGGCGCGGGCGATGGTGGCGGCGCGCTGGCTGGTGGCGACCGCCTGGCGGGTCAAGGCCTCCTGCTCGCTGATATAGCGCCAGGCCTGCGCGGCATTCTCGACATCGGTGAAGGCCTGCAGCACGACGCGGCGATAGGTGGCGACGAGTTCGTCGTAGCGGGCGCGGCGGCCCTCCAGGGTGGCGCTGCGGCTGCCGCCGTCGAAAATCGCCTGGCTGGCGGAGGCCACGGCCGAGACGAACAGCGAGCCGGGGCCGAACAGCGTGGCCAGCGCGATGTTCTCGAACCCGGCCCGCCCGGACAGCGTGACGGAAGGGAAGAACGCCGCGCGCGCCGCACGGATATTTGCGTTGGCGGCGCGCAGATCGGCCTCGGCGGCGGCAATGTCGGGCCGGCGGGCCAGCAATTCGGACGGCAGGCCCGGGGCGATGGGCGGCAAGGCGAGCTTCGAAAGCGTGCCGGGGCGCACGCCGATGGCCGAGGGCGGCCGGCCGGTGAGCACGCCCAGCGCGTTGACCTGCTGTTCCATCTGGTTGCGCAGCCCGGGAATGCGGGCGCGCACGCCGGCCACCAGGGCTGCCTGCTGCGCCACGTCGAGTTCGCTGGCGGTGCCGAACCGAGCGCGGGCGGTTACGGCGGCCAGCACCTGCTCGGCATCGGCGAGGTTGCGGATCGCCACGTCCACCCGGTCCTGCAGGGCCAGCGCCTGAAACCATGTGGTCGCGACCGCCGTAACGACAGCCAGCGCCACGCCGCGCTCATCAAACCGGGTGGCCAGCGCGGCCTCGGCGGCGCTCTCCCGCCCGGCGGCGAGGCGGCCCCACAAATCGGCTTCCCACGCGATGTTGGGGCCGATGCCGTAGCTGCGCTGTTCCGAATATCGGCCGGCGGGCGCAAAACCTCGCCGCGATACGCCGCCCGGCGCGCTGCGTGACCAGGAGGCATCGGCGCCAAGGCCGATGGTGGGCCACAGCGAGGCGCCGGCCAGGCGCAGCTGCGCGTCGGCCTGGCGGATACGCGCGGCGGCGGCCTGGATGTCCGGACTGTTGGCCCGCGCGTCGGCGATCAGTGCATCGAGTTCCGGCGAGCCGAAGCCGCGCCACCAGTCCGCGGCCGGCCACGCGCTGTCGGCCGCGGTGGGGGCACGGTAGGCGGCCGGGATGTCGAGCGGCGGCGCCCGGTAGGCGGGGCCTAGGGCGCAGCCGGCAAGCATCAGCAGGGCGAGGCTCGCGGCAACGGGGCGGGCGGGGAGGTGGGGCATGCAGCTCCGGTCGGTCCCGGCCCGATGCCGGAGGCGCGATGTTGTAGCGTGTCAGGTGGGGGGCGCGAAGTGACAGCTTGGTTCCGCGCCGGCCAGGGCGCAGTCACCGTGCGCCCAGGATGCGCTCGGCCAGGCGCAGATGCGGGCGGTCGATCATCTTGCCATCGAGCGCGAACACGCCGGCATTCGGGTTGGCGGCAAAGCCGGCGCGCACCTTCTCCGCCCAGGCTACCTTCGCGGGGTCCGGGGTGAAGGCGGTGTTGATCGGGCCGACCTGGTCGGGGTGGATGGCGACCTTGCCCGTGAAGCCGTCGGCGGCGGCGATGGCGGCCTCCTTCGCCAAGCCGATCGGGTCGCGGTGGTCGGGCCAGGGGGTGTCGAGTGCGGCAACCCCCGCGGCGGCGGCGGCCACCAGCATGGCGGCGCGGGCATGGGCGATCGCCGCCGGATAGGATTGGTCCGGCAGGCGCGGCGGGATGCCGAGGTCCGACGAAAGGTCCTCCGCCCCGAAGCAGAACGCCAGCACCCGCGCCATGCCGGGGGCGCCGGCGGTCGGCATGGCCAGCAGCGAGGCGGCGGTCTCGGTCACCAGCGCCAGCACCTTGATCCGCCCGACCGCCTGGCCGGAAGCGGTTTCCAGCACCTCCAGGTGGTGGTCGAGTGCCGCGAGGTCGTCCGGCCCGATGCATTTCGGCAGCAGGATCGCGTCCGGCCGCCCGGGCACCACGGCGGCAAGGTCCGCAAGATACCACGCCGTGCCGCGCGGGTTGATGCGCACCACGATGTCGCCGCGGCTGGCGAGCGAGGGTAGGAGCGCCCCGACCTGCGCTCGTGCCCCCTCCTTGGCGCCGGCCGCGACCGAATCCTCGAGATCGAGGATCACGCCGTCGGCCCCAAACCCCAGCGCCTTGTCGATCTTGCGCGCCGAATCGCCCGGCGCGAACAGCAGGCTGCGGATCTTCACGCCGCCGCCCCCGGCGCCGGCCGGCGCATCATCAACGCCTGCCGCTCGCACTTGGCCACCAGCTGGCCCTTCTGGTTGTGCGCCTCGTGGCGGAAAGTGACGATCCCCGAATCGGGGCGGGACTTGCTGGCGCGCGCGGCGACCACGGTGGTTATGGTGCGGATGGTGTCGCCGGCGAACACCGGGTTCGGAAACACCGTCTCGGTCATGCCTAAATTGCCGAGCGTGGTGCCGTCGGTGAGGTTGTGCACGCTCATGCCGATCATCAGGCCCAGGGTGAAGATGGAGTTCACCAGCGGCCGGCCATACTCGGTGGCCGCGGCGAACTCGGCGTCCAGGTGCAGTTTCTGCACGTTCATCGTCAGCGCGCAGAACATCACGTTGTCGGATTCCGTGACGGTGCGCGTCCATTCGGCATCCACGACGCGCCCCGGCGTCAAATCCTCGAACCACAGCCCTGGCATAGCTCGCCCCGCATCCTACGTTTCAGTTGAAACAATCTTGCGCTGCCGCGCGCGATATGCAACTCAGCGCCACCGCAAACAACATGGCCATGCAACGGGAGGAACGCCGGGGTGAGTGACACCATCCTGGAGACGGAGGGGCTTACGAAGGAGTTCCGTGGCTTCGTGGCCGTGGACGATGTCTCGCTCCGCGTGCAGCGCGGTTCGATCCATGCGCTGATCGGCCCGAACGGCGCCGGGAAGACCACCTGCTTCAACCTCCTGACCCATTTCCTCGTGCCGACGCGCGGCACCATCACGTTCAAGGGCGAGGACATCACCGGGCGCAAGCCGGCGGCGATCGCGCGGCTGGGGCTGGTGCGCAGCTTCCAGATCTCGGCGGTGTTCCCGCATTTATCGGTGCTGGAGAACGTGCGCCTGGCGCTGCAGCGCGCGCGGGGGGCGAGCTTCGACTTCTGGCGCTCCGAGCAGGTGCTGACGGTCTACGATGCGCGCGCGCTGGAGTTGCTGGAGGATGTCGGCCTGTCGGAATACGTGCATTTGCCGGCGAGCGAACTGCCATATGGGCGCAAGCGCGCGCTGGAGATCGCGACTACGCTGGCCCTCGATCCCGAGATGTTGCTGCTCGACGAGCCGACCGCGGGCATGACGCACGAGGACGTGGACCGTATTGTGGCGCTCATTCGCCGGATCCGGCAGGGGCGGACCATCTTGATGGTGGAACACAACCTGTCGGTCGTCGAAGGCCTGTGCGACACCATCACCGTGCTGACCCGCGGGCGCGTGCTGGCGGAGGGCGACTACGCCACCGTCTCGCGCAACCCCGAGGTGATCGCCGCCTATCTGGGGAGCGCCGATGCCTGACGGCAGCAACAGCGCGGCGGCGATGCTGCGGGTCGAGGACCTGCACGCCTGGTATGGCGAGAGCCACATCCTGCACGGCGTGTCGTTCGACGTGCGCGAAGGCGAGGTGGTGACCCTGCTGGGCCGCAACGGCGCCGGCAAGACCACCACGATGAAGTCGATCATGGGCCTGGTCGGCCGGCGCGGCGGCTCGATCCGGTTCCGCGGCGACGAGATCGGGCAGCTTCGGCCGGACCTGATCGCCCGGCGCGGCATCGCGTTCTGCCCGGAGGAACGCGGCATCTTCGCATCCCTCGACGTGACCGAGAACCTGATGCTGCCGCCGGTGATCGCCGCGGGGGGCCTGTCGGTGGAGCGCATCCACGCGCTGTTCCCCAATCTGAAGGAGCGTGCGCGCAGCCAGGGCACCAAGCTGTCGGGCGGCGAGCAGCAGATGCTGGCCATCGCACGCATCCTGCGCACCGGGGCGCGGCTGCTGCTGCTGGACGAGCCGACCGAGGGGCTGGCGCCGGTGATCGTGCAGCAGATCGGCCGCACCATCCGCGAGATTAAGGCACTGGGCTTCACCGTGTTGCTGGTGGAGCAGAATTTCCGCTTCGCCTCCAGGCTGGCCGATCGCCATCATATCATCGAGCACGGGCACGTCGTGGGCACCTATACCAGTGCCGAGCTGAACGACAGCGCCAGCCAAATCCAATCGATC
>JANPIH010000008.1:0-7426 GCA_031424895.1 Rhodospirillales bacterium | reverse complement strand
TGGTGTGGATGATGATCTTCTCACCCTTGTAGCCGGCCTCCTTCAGCAGGGCGCGGGCCTTCTCGGGGTTCTTCTGGTTGTAGAACGGCTTCATCGCGTCGCCGTTGTAGAACGGGCTGTTGGAATACAGCAGCGACGGGTTCTGGCGGGTGACGCTGCTGGAGACCTCGGCCATCTCCTCGGTGTCGACCACGGCGGCGATGGCTTGGCGGATCTTGACGTCGCGTGTCAGGCCGGCATCGCCACGCAGGATGATGGTGTGCATGCAGCCGGGGAAGACCTTCTCGACCGCAATGTCGTTGCGGCCCTTGAAGAGGTCGATCTGCTCGACTTCGATATCGGCGAGGTGGGCGGTGCCGGCGAGCATGGCGGCGACGCGCGTGGAGACTTCGGGGAGGAAGTTGTAGCGCAGGGTTTCGATATGGGCGGTTTTGCGGCCGGCGAAGCCATCAGGCCCCGGGGCGGAGGTGTCGGCCGCGTAGTCGTCGAAGCGGCGGAAGGTGACGTGGCTGTCCTTCACCAGCTCCTGCAGGCGGAAGGGGCCGGTGCCGATCGGCGTCATCTCGCGCGGGCCCTTGGCGGCCTCCTCGGAGGGGATGATCATCATCGGGAAGCACGGCGTTTTCATCACGTCGAGCAGGACGGGCGAGGGCTGGTTGAGGTTGATGATGAAGGTGTGCGCATCCGGCGCGTCGAAGCTGGCGAGCGCGGCGAAGGCGGGGGCGTTCGGGCTGATCTTGGCGTAGCGCTGCATGGTGGCGAGCACGTCGGCCGAGGTCATGGTTTTGCCGTTGTGGAACTTGACGCCCTGTCGGAGGGTGAAGGTGAACTTCCTGCCGTCGGGTGCGACATCGACCTTGCTGGCGAGCATCGGCTTGGACGAATAGTCGTCGCCCAGCATCATCAGGCTTTCGTACATGTGCACGCCGGTCTCGAGCTGCACGGTGGTGCAGTACATCGCCGGGTCGAAGTGATCCATGCCGGAGACGTGGGCATGGACGAGGGTTCCGCCCTTTTTCGCCTGGGGGCTGGCGGTTTGCGCCATGGCCGGCATGGCGAATGCCAGCGAAACCGCGGCCAGGCCCAGTGCCCGCCACGACGATGCAGCCGAAATCATGTTTATTGCTCCCTGTACAACGGCCAGTGCGGCCTTCGGCGGGAGCGTAGAACAAGAAAGAGGCATTTGGGAACCGTGAGAATGCCGTTCATTCGCTTTCCACGCGGCACAGCAGGCAGCCTGGCTTGGCGGTGTGGATGTTGACGAAGCTGGTGCGGGGGTCGGACAGGGCGCGGGCGAGGGGGGCGTCGGCATCCGGGCCTTCGGCGACCTGGCCGAGGTCGTAGAGCACCGTTTGGTTGGCGTCGTAGGCGCGGACGGAGACGAGGGAGGTGCGGATGATGGGGGCGATCTCGCTCTCGCCCTGGTAGCGCGGGCAGGCTTCGGCGTGGACGAAGATGGGGCTGGGGGTCCAGTAGATGCCGGTGGGGGCGGACAGGCGGTAGGAGCCGAGGAGGACGGCCTCGCCCGACGCCGCGTTCTGCAGGCAGTGGCGGCAGGGGGCGCCGGTGCCGGTGGAGATGGAGCGGCGGAGGGGGTTGGCGAAATCGTCCTGGCCGGTGGCGCGCCAGAGCTGGGCGGTTTCGGTGGGGATGGGGATGCAGCGGAACATGGGGTGGCTCCTTGGGTGGGAGCCCGGTGGTAGCGGGGGGGTGGATGGTGGGGCCATCCGGGTGTTGCGGTGAGTCAGGAAGGACGTTCTTTTTTGAAAAAAAGAACCAAAAAACTTTTCTCCATTTGCACCGTGGCTGATCGGTTGAGCAGGATACAAATGGATAAAAAGTCTTTTTGCTTCTTTTTCTTCAGAAAAAGAAGATTCTTACTTAAGGGTGCGACCACCCCAGAGTTCGAAGGGTCCCATCGGCCAGCGGAAGCAGTCTTTCATGAGCTGGTCGACTTCCTCCTCGGTGCAGATGCCTTCGTCGACGACGCGGCGGGACTCCCGGCGGACGGCGGCGTTGATACGGTTGGCGACGTAGCCCCATTGTTCCGGCTGGTCTTTCACGACGACCGGGTTCTTGCCGCAGCTTCGGGCGAGGTCGCTGACGATGGCGATGGTTTCGTCGGAGGTGGAGGGGGCGCGGACGATTTCGGCCATGCGCATGACGGCGCAGGGTTGGGCCCAGTGCCAGCCGACGACCTGGGATGGGCGGCGCGTGGCGTGGGCCAGGGCGGTGATGGGCAGGCCGGCGGAGTTGGAGGTGAGGATGGCGCGCGGGGGGGCGTGTTCGTCCATGGCGCGGAAGACGCGGCATTTGAGGTCGAGGTCTTCGGGGACGGCTTCGACGGTGAGGCCGGCTTCGGCGACGGCTTCGGCGAGGGTGGCGACGGGGCGGATGCGGGCGAGGGTGGCGCGGACCTCGGCGGGGGTGAGCTTGCCGCGGTCGACGGCGCGGCGCAGGCCGAAGCGGCCGTGCTCGATGGTGTCCATGGCGCCGGGGAGTTGGGCGGGGTTGGCATCGAACAGGCGGATTTCGCAGCCGGCGGTGGCGATGACCTGGGCGATCTGGGTGCCCATGATGCCGGCGCCTATGACGCCGACGACGGGAAGATACGTGGTCATGCGTTGGCCTTCGTGAAGCTGGGGAGCGGGGGGAGGCCTTCGCGGTCGCGCCAGGTGACGGTGACCTTGTCGCCGATGACGCAGGTGGGGCCGTCGATGCCGGCGACGAGGCGGGGGCCTTCGGCGAGGTCGATGAGGGCGACCTGGTAGGGGGGCTTGAGTTCGGGGAGGAGCTGGACGTGGACGGTGGTGACCGAATGGACGGTGCCCTGCCCTTTCGTTTCGACCCAGTCGAGCGCGTCGTGGTCGCATTCGAGGCAGAAGGGGCGGGGGTAGTGCTGGTGGTGGCCGCAGGCCTGGCAACGCTGGACCACGAGGGCGCGGCGCTGTGCTGCCTCCCAATAGGGCCAGAGCACCGGGTCGTCGATCTGCATGCGGTCGCTCATCTTGGGTTCCTTAGGAAGAATCTTCTTTTTCTGAAGAAAAAGAAGCAAAAAGACTTTTTACTCATTTGGGCGTTGTTTGAGGGATTGGATGCGGTGCAATGGAAGGAAAGTTTTTTGGTTCTTTTTTTCAAAAAAGAACATTCTTATTCCTTGGCGAGGATGACGGTTCCGGCCGTGGAGAGCAACCCGCCGACGCCGTGGGCGACGCCGATGCGGGCGTTGGGGACTTGGCGTTCGCCGGCTTCGCCGCGGAGTTGGCGGACGGCTTCGATGAGGAGCATCAGGCCCAGGGCGCCGGGGTGGTTGTAGGAGAGGCCGCCGCCGGAGGTCATGGAGGGGAGTTTGCCGCCGGGGCGGAGCGCGCCGGATTCGACGAAGGCGCCGCCTTCGCCTTTCTTGCAGAAGCCGAGGTCTTCGAGCGCGAGGAGGACGGTGATGGTGAAGCTGTCGTAGGGCTGGAGGATGTCGACGTCGGCGGGGGTGATGCCGGCCATGGCGAAGGCTTCGGGGCCGGATTTGGCGGCGGCGGAGATTGTGAGGTCGGGCATCTGGCTGATGTGCCAGTGGGTGTGGCTTTCGGCCGCACCCAGGATGCGGATGGGGGATTTTGCGGCGTCGCGGGCGCGGTCGGCGGTGGTGACGATGACGGCGCCGCCGCCGTCGGTGACCAGGCAGATGTCGTTGCGGTGGAGCGGTTCGCTGATCGGGCGGGCGGCGAGGCAGTCTTCGATGGTGAGGGGGTCGCGGGACCAGGCCTTGGGGTTTTTCTGGGCCCAGAGGCGGGCGGCGACGGCGATTTCGGCGAGTTGGGTTCGCGTCGTGCCGTATTGGTGCATGTGGCGGGCGGCGATGAGGGCGTAGCGGCCGATGGGGCTGGGCAGGCCGTAGGGGACTTCGAGCTGGTGCATGATCGGCACGCCCATGACGGGGGCGGAGCCGGAGAGGGAGCGGGCGCGGCGGCTGCGCTGGCGGGAGGCGTAGGCGATCAGCGCCACTTCGCAGAAGCCGGCCTGGATGGCGGCCATGGCGTGGTGGACTTGCGCTTCGAAGGCCGCACCGCCGAGGTCGGAGCTGTCGGAGAAGCGGGGCTGGATGCCGAGGTATTCGGCGACCTGCACGCTGCCTTCCTCGCCCATGTAGTTGACGAAGAGGCCGTCGATGTCGCGGCGCTTGAGGCCGGCTTCGGCCAGCGCCTCGCGGGTGGCTTTGGCCACCATGGAGAGTTCGTTTTCGTGCGGGACTTCGCCGAGGGCGGTTTCGGCGACGCCAGTGATGTAGAGGGGGTTGATGGAGAGGGGGGCGGGCATCGTCAGGCCACCTTCATGGTTTCGCGTTCGCGGGCGAGTTGGGAGCGGCGGATTTTTCCCGACTGGTCGCGGGGGAGCTGGGGCATGAACTCGTAGGATTCGGGGAGTTTGTAGGAGGTGAGGCGCTGTTTCATCCAGGCGCGCAGGGCTTGTTCGTCGATGGTGGCTCCCGGTCGGGGTTCGACGATGGCGTGGACGGTCTTGCCGAGTTCGTCGTGCGGGATGCCGATGACGGCGGCGTCGGCGATGTCGGGGTGTTCGGTGAGGGAGGCTTCGACCTCGGCGGGGTAGATGTTGGCGCCGCCGCGGATGATGAGGTCGACGCGGCGGTCGGAGAGGAAGAGGTAGCCGTCGGGGTCGAGGTAGCCGAGGTCGCCGACGCTGATGAAGCCGTCGGGCGTGTGCTTCGCCGGGGGGGAGCCGATGTAATAGTAGGTGGGCGCGGGGTGGCTGGCGGGGCGGAAGAAGATCTCGCCGACCTCGCCTTGCGGGACTTCGTTGAAGGCATCGTCGAGGATTTTCAGTTCGGCGCCGGAGGGCTTGCCGACTGATCCGGGGTGCTTGAGCCATTCGTCGCCGCGGATGAGGCAGGCGCCGGCGGCTTCGCTGGAGCCGAAGGCTTCCATGATCTTTTCGGGGGCGGTGAGCTCGATCCAGCGGTGCTTGAGCCAGGGCGGGCATGGGGCGGCGGTGACGAAGATTGATTCGATACTGGAAAAATCGCGGCGATCGACATCGGGCAGGCGGACGATGCGCATCATCATGGTGGGGGCGAGGAAGCCGAACTGGACGCCGTGGCGCTCGATGAGGTCCATGGCCAGGGCGGCGTCGTAGCGTTCCATGACGACGATGTGGTGCTCGTCGAAGATGCCGTAGTGGGACCAGGAGAAGGGGGAGTTATGGTAGAGCGGGCCGGCGACGAGCTGCACCTGGCCGGGGCGCATGCCGACATGGCCGAGCAGGGTTTCGCCGGTTTGGCGGGCCCAGGGCTTGGGGTCGACGATGATCTTGGAGCGGCCGGTGGAGCCGCCGGAGCCGATCGCCTTGCCGGGATGGGCGGTGATGTCGGGGAGCGCGGACGCGTCGGTTGCCGCGTGGCGGAGCGCGGTGATGTCGGCTTTGCGGAGGTGGGCGTCGTCCCCGCTAGAATGGGGCCGGTCGGCGATGACGAGTTTCTTGTCGACGAGCGAGGTGATGCCTTCGAACTCGATGTCGGGCATGCGGGGCGACAGCGGCAGGGTGCAGGCGCCGAGTTTCCAGGCGCCGTAGGACGCGGCGTAGTGTTCCAGGCTGTTGTGGATGCCGATGCAGAGCATCGAGGTGGCGTCTAGGCCTTTGGCGGCGAAGAGGCGGGCGGCGCGGTTGGACCAGGCTTCGAGCTCGGCGTAGGTGAGGGTGTCCTCGGTGCCGTCCTGGTGGGCGAGGGTGATGACGGTGGCGTCGGGCTTGGCCTGGGCGAGATCGGTGAGGCGGCGGCCGAAGGAGACGGGGGGCGGGTTGGTCATCAGGAGGCGGCCTTGATGGTTTCGCGTTCCCGGGCGAGTTGGGAGCGGCGGATTTTGCCGGATGGGTCGCGGGGGAGGGCGGGCATGAACTCGTAGGATTCCGGGAGTTTGTAGGAGGTGAGGCGGGGCTTCATCCAGGCGCGCAGGGCGGGTTCGTCCGGCGTGGTGCCGGGGCGGGGTTCGATGATGGCGTGGACGGACTTGCCGAGTTCGTCGTGCGGAATGCCGATGACGGCGACGTCTGCGATGTCGGGGTGTTCGGACAGCGCGGCTTCGACCTCGGCGGGGTAGATGTTGGCGCCGCCGCGGATGATGAGGTCGACACGGCGGTCGGACAGGAAGAGGTAGCCTTCGGGGTCGACGTAGCCCATGTCGCCGACGCTGATGAATCCTTCGGGCGTGGTTTTGGCGGGGGGCGCGCCGATGTAGCGGTAGGTCGGCGTGGGGTGGGTGAAGGGGCGCATGTAGATTTCGCCGACTTCGCCTTGCGGGAGTTCGTTCAGGTTCTCGTCGAGGATCTTGAGGTCCGCGTTGGCGGGGCGGCCGACGCTGCCGGGGTGGAGCAGCCATTCGTCGCCGCGGATGCGGCAGCTGCCGACCGCCTCGGTGGCGCCGAAGCCTTCCATGAGTTTCTCGGGGGCGGTGAGTTCCATCCAGCGTCGCTTGAGCCACGGCGGGCATGGGGCTGCGGTTTGATAGACGCATTCGATGCTGGCGAGTTTTTTCGCCGTGATGTCTGGCAGGCGGACGATGCGTTGCATCATGGTGGGTGCCAGGAACATGAACTGGCAGCGGTGTTTCTCGATCATGTCGACGGCGCGGGCGGCGTCGAAGCGTTCGAGGACGATCAGGTGGTGCTCATCGAACAGGCCGGAGTGGCCCCAGGAGAACGGGGAGTTGTGGTAGAGCGGGCCGGCGACGAGCTGGGTCTGGCCGGTGCGGAAGGCAACGTTGCCGGGTTGGTTGGCGCGGTTGCCCGGGATGCGGGCCCAGGGCTTGGGGTCGACGATGATCTTGGAGCGGCCGGTGGAGCCGCCGGAGCCGATCGCCTTGCCGGGGTGGGCGGTGATGTCGGGAAGCGGGGAGTCGTCGCGGCCGCCGTGGCGCAGGGAGGTGAGGTCGGCGAGGCCGAGGGCGGCCCCTTTACCGTCGGCGATGACGAGCTTGCGGTCGAGCAGGCCGGTGATGCCGTGGAATTCGAGGTCGGGCATGCGCGGCGAGAGCGGCAGGGTGCAGGCGCCGAGTTTCCAGGCGCCATAGGCGGCGGCGTAGTGCTCCAGGCTGTTCCAGATGCCGATGCAGACCATGGTTTGCGCATCGACGCCGTTTGCGGCGAAGAGGCGGGCGACGCGGTTGGACCAGCGTTCCAGGGCGGCCCAGGACAGCGTGTCCTCGGTGCCGTCCTGGCGGGCCAGGGTGATGGCGGTGCGGTCAGTGAAGCGCGCCGCGAGGTCGGTCAGACGCTGGCCGAAGGAAATTTCAGTCATTGAAGAAGGCCAGGGCTCTGCCGTCGCGGCGCGAAGCCGCGCCACGGATGACCCGCTGGGGCCTGAGGCCCCAGACCCCCATTCGCTTGAGGGTGCAGGGGGCTCGGCCCCCTGCTGGGG
>JANPIH010000007.1:0-22188 GCA_031424895.1 Rhodospirillales bacterium | reverse complement strand
AATCTGGCTCAGGAACAGCTTCAGCCGGTCGGTCTGCGGCCGCTCGAACATCTCCACCGGCGTGCCGCTTTCCACCACCTCGCCCTGGTCCATGAACAGCACGCGGTCGGCCACCTGGCGCGCGAAGCCCATCTCGTGGGTCACGCACACCATGGTCATGCCGCTTTCGGCCAGTTCGATCATGGTATCCAGCACTTCCTTGATCATCTCCGGATCGAGCGCGCTGGTCGGCTCGTCGAACAGCATGATCTTGGGCCGCATGCACAGCGCGCGGGCGATCGCCACCCGCTGCTGCTGCCCGCCCGAAAGCTGGCCTGGATACTTCTTCGCCTGCTCCGGGATCTTGACGCGGGTGAGGAACTCCATCGCCAGCGCATCGGCCTCAACCTTGGGCATCTTGCGCACCCAGATCGGCGCCAGCGTGCAGTTTTCCAGGATGGTCAGATGCGGGAACAGGTTGAAGCTCTGGAACACCATGCCGACCTCGCTGCGGATGGTGTCCAGCGCGCGCGTGTCGTCGGTCAGCTCGGTGCCGTCGACCAGGATGCGCCCCTCCTGGTGCGTCTCCAGCCGGTTGATGCAGCGGATCAGCGTCGACTTGCCGGAGCCGGAGGGGCCGCACACCACCACCTTCTCGCCCACCGCCACGTTCAGCGACACGTCGCGCAGCACGTGCAGCTGCCCGAACCACTTGTTGACCTTCTCCAGGACGATCGCAGGCTGGGTTTCGTTGCTCATGGGTCGGTCCTTCAGCGGCGCACGGACTTGGAGAATTCGCGTTCCAGCCCACGGCTGTAGCGCGCCATCGAGAAGCAGAAGCAGAAATAGATCAGCCCGAGCATGATGTACACCTCGGTGCTGAACGCCTGCCAGATCGGGTCCGCCACCGCCACCTTGCCGGAGGTCAGCAGGTCGAAGATGCCGATGATCAGCACCAGCGAGGTGTCCTTGAAGAAGCCGATGAACGTGTTCACCAGCGGCGGAATTACCAGCCGCAGCGCCTGCGGCAGGATGATCAGCCCCATCTTCTTCCAGTAGGAAAGCCCCAGCGCATCCGCCGCCTCGTACTGCCCCTTCGGCAGCGCCTGCAGCCCGCCGCGGATCACCTCCGCCAGATACACCGCCGCGAACAGGATGATCGCCACCTGCGCGCGCAGCAGCTTGTCCGGGTTCAACCCTTCCGGCATGAACAACGGGAACATCACGCTGGCCATGAACAGCAGCGAGATCAGCGGCACGCCGCGGATCACCTCGATATAGATCACGCACAGCAGCTTCACCGCCGGCAGGTTGGTCGAACGCCGGCCGAGCGCCACCAGCACCGCGATCGGGAACGCGCAGGCCAGCCCGAACGTGGACAGGATCAGGGTGATCGGCAGCCCGCCCCACACGTCCTGCGGCACGTAGGCCAGGCCGAACACGCCGCCCCACATCAGCATGAAAATCGCCGTCAGCGTGGCCACCCAGATCAGCGCCAGTTCCTTGCGCCAGAACCGCCGCATTGCCGAGACCACGAACAGCCCGATGAACAGCACCAGCACGATCGCCGGGCGCCACTGTTCCTCGTACGGGTAGCGGCCGAACAGGATGAAGCGGTACTTGTCCCAGATCACCGCCCAGCACGCGCCTTCGCCCTTGGCCTGGCGGCAGGCGTCGGGGTTCAGCCGCCCCGTCACCGGGTCCGCCGGCACGGTCCAGACGCTTTTGAGGAACGCCCAGTCCACGAAGCTGATGGTGTACTTGATGATGAAATAGGCCAGCGCCAGCGTCACCAGGCTCGACCAGAACGAGCTGAACAGGTTGGCGCGCGCCCAGGCGATCGGGCCGGCCACCAGCAACGGCGGCTGCTCCCGCCCGGGCACGGAGGTGTGGGTGGTGGTTGCGGTGCTCATCGGATCAACGCTCCACCAGCGCGATGCGCGCGTTATACCAGTTCATGAACAGCGAGATCGACAGGCTGATCGACAGGTACACCGCCATGATCAGCGCGATGCCCTCGATCGCCTGCCCGGTCTGGTTCAGCGTGGTGTTCACGATCGAAACCAGGTCCGGATAGCCGATCGCCACCGCCAGCGACGAATTCTTGGCGACACCCAGATAGGTGCTGGTCATCGGCGGAATGATCACCCGCAGCGCCTGCGGCAGCACGATCTGGCGCAGCATGGTGCCGCGCTTCAGCCCCAGCGCGCCGCCCGCCTCCCACTGGCCGGACGGCACCGCCTGGATGCCGCTGCGCACGATCTCGGCCGCGAAGGCCGCGTGATACAGTACCAGCCCGATCATCAGCGCCATGAATTCCGGCGAGATCGAGCCGCCGCCATTGAAGCGGAACCGCCCCTTCACCGGCACCTCCAGCGTGAACGGCCCGCCCAACAGCGCCCAGATCGCAACCGGCACCACCACCATCGCCACCAGCGCCACCGGCCACACGCGCGGGCGAACCCCCGTTGCGTGCTGCACCGCCGTTGCCCGCCGCGCCGCGAGCCAGGTTGCGAACGCCCCGGCCGCCAGCGCCAGCATGAAGAAGCTGTGCGCCTGTTCCCACACCAGCAGCGGCACCTTCAGCCCGCTGTTGGACAGGAACACCCCCGGAATCACCATCATCGCCTCGCGCACCGGCGGCAGCGTCAGCAGGACAGCGTACCAGAACAGCAGGTGCAGCAGCAGCGGCACATCGCGCATGACCTCGACATAGACATTGCACAGCCGCGACAGCAGCCAATTGCCCGAAAGCGACGCAATCCCGATCACCGTGCCCAGAACGGTGATCAGCGCCACGCCCACCACAGTTACCAGCAGCGTGTTCAAGATGCCGACCATCACCGCACGGCCGTAGGTGTTCACCGAGGGGTCGTAAGGCACCAGGTGCTCGCCGATCGGAATCCCCGCCACCGTGCCCAGGAAGTCGAACCCGGTGGCAATCCGCCGCTGTTCCAGGTTGGTCGCGGTGTTCGACGCCAGATACCAGATCCCGGCCCCGATCAGCCCGACGATCACCGCCTGCCAGACGATGGCGCGCAACCGCGGATCGGACCAGCTGAGCGTGATGCCCTTGGCCGGCGCCTTGCGGCCTCCCGCTATCCGGGGGTCGGTGGAGGTGGAAGACATGGTCCGCTTGCACCTTGCGTTAGGGAAGCACTTGGAAGTGGGGGAAGCACCTGGAAAGCCGCCAACCGCGGCGCAGCGCACGATGCATCAGCCAGGATCGAAACAAGCAATAATCGGGCCAACAAGCGGGTGCCCAAGGCACCAAGCCCAACCGATTTACGGCAAGACCCCCCAGCGATCAATCCTGCCGATCACCGGATCGGTCCGCCTGTGCGCCCACACCCTACGAAAAAGCCGCCCCGGCGTACCGGGGCGGCTTCATCGTCAAGCCAGCTCGATCAGCGCAGCGGCGGCGCGTAGTGCAGGCCGCCGGCATTCCACAAAGCGTTGATCCCGCGCGGCACGCCATACGGCGTTACATTGCGGTCCCACATCTCGGCGAAATTGCCCACCGCCTTGATGGCGTTGTAGGCCCACTTGTTGTCCACGCCGAGCGCCTTGCCCATGTCGCCTTCCACGCCGAGCATGCGGCGCACCTCGGGGATCGTGGCGGTCTTGGCCACCTCGTCGATGTTGGCCTGGGTGATGCCATGCTCCTCGGCGATCAGCTGCGCGTAATAGGTCCAGCGCACGACGTCGAAGAACTTGCCGTCGCCCTTGCGCACCATGGCGCCCAGCGGCTCCTTGGAGATGATGTCCGGCAGGAGGATGTGGTCCTCCTTCTTGTCGCCCTGTTGGAAGCGGAATCCGGCGAGGCCGGACGCGTCGGTCGAATACGCATCGCAGCGGCCGGCCAGATAGGCGTTCTGGATCTCGTTCACGTCGGCGATGATCACCGGGGTGAACTTCAGCTTGTTCATCCTGAAGAAGTCGGCCACCGCCAGCTCGGTCGAGGTGCCGGGCGCCACGCACACGGAGGCGCCGTCCATCTCCTTGGCGCTCTTCACGCCGAGCGACTTCTTCACCAGGAAGCCGGTGCCGTCATAGAAGTTCACGCTGGCGAACTGCCCGCCGAGGTTGCCCTCGCGGCCCAGCGTCCAGGTCGTGGACCGGTACAGCAGGTCCACTTCGCCAGACTGCAGCGCGGTGAAGCGGTTCTGCGCCGTGGTCGGGATGAACTTGACCTTGCGCGGATCGCCGAGGATGGCGGCGGCAACCGCGCGGCAGGAGTCGGCATCGATGCCGCGCATCACGCCCTGGCTGTCCGGCAGCGAGAACATCGGCGAGTTGCCGGCAGTCCCGCAGTTCAACTCGCCACGCTTGATGATCGCATCGATGGTGGCCGACCCGCTCTGGGCCATGGCCGTCGTACCGGCGACGGTGAGGATGGCGCCCGCAAGCAGGGCACCGACGGTTTTACGCATCTTCTGAAGCTCCCATGTCATGGCGGCCACGACGCCGCCCGATGCGCTGTAATGGCGCCGGTTGCGGCAAAGATCAATGCCTGCGTTGCGCGGGGCGCATCTCTCCCGCTGAAACCGCGCCCGCTTATTTGATCGCCCCCTGCGTCATCCCATCGATGAACTGGCGGGAGAGCACGATGTAAACCGCAACGATCGGCAACGCCGCCAGGCTCAGCCCCGCGAACAGCACCCCCCAGTCGGTGTTGTATTCGCCCATGAAAACCGTCAACCCCTGCGGCAGCGTCTTCAGCCGCTCGCTCGTGATGAACACCAGCGGGAAGAAAAAATCGTTCCAGATCGGCACCGCGTTCTGGATCGCCGCGATCACCAGGGCGGGGCGCGCCAGCGGCAGCATGATCCGCAGCATGATCCGCAGCTCGCTCGCCCCCTCCATCCGCGCCGCCTCCTCCAGCTCCGTCGGCAACGTGCGCAGGAACCCGGTCAGGATGAAGATCGCACTCGGCAGCCCCATCGCCACATACACCAGCACCAGGCCGGCCCGCGTGTCGATCAGCCCCAGCATGTCCAGCTGGATGAACAGCGGAATCACCGCCAGCTTCAGCGGCACCATCAACCCGCTGAGGAAGAACAGAAACACCACCGCCGACAGCCGGAATTGGTAGCGCGCCAGCGCATAGGCCGCCATCGTGCCCACCACCAGGATGCACAGCACCGAACTCGCCGTCACCACCACGGAATTGCCCAGGTAGCTCACGAAATTGGTCTCGCCCCACACCCGCGCGGCGTTGGTCAGGGAAAAGTTTTCCGGCAGCGCGAAGGGCGAGGCGAACAGCTCGGCATTGGTCTTGAACGCCGACAGCACCATGACCAGCAACGGATACACCATCACCACGGCGTTCAGCGCCAGCAGCGCCTGGATCGCCCCGTTCTTGAACCCCTCGCCGCGCCGAACCATGCCCTACCCCTGGCCGGGCAGCGGCGGCACGTACCAACCCGGCGTCCGCTTGTCGCGGAACGCCGCGGTGCCCTCGTGCCCTTCGGGGGAGCTGCGCTGCATCCACCCCTCGTGCGACAGCTGCGCCACCTGCCGTGCATCCAGCTTCAGCCCGTTGGCCGCCAGGAAACTGTCCTTGGTCGCACTGATCGCCCCCGGCGCGCCCAGGAAGATCGCCTCCAGCACCTCCCCCAGCCGCGCTTCCATGTCACCCGCCACCACCTCGTGCACCAGCCCGATCCGTGCGGCCTCGACCGCCCCGAACCGCTCCCCGGTCAGCGCATAGCGCCGCGTCTGCCGCAGCCCGATGGCGTTGACCATGTGCGTGCTGATCGGCGTCGGCGCCACGCCCACACGGATCTCGGTGATCCCGAACAGCGCATCGGGTGCCGCCAGCGCCACATCCACGCAGCACACGATCCCCACCCCGCCGCCGAAGCACGCTCCCTTCACCATGGCGATGGTCGGATGCGGAAACTCGTTCAGCTTCTGCATCGCCAACGTCGTGGCATGGGACGCGGCATAGGCCCGGTCCGGCGGATAATGCGCCGCCCGGCCGAGCCAGTGCACATCCGCCCCGGCCTGGAAATGCCTCCCCGCCCCGCGCAACACCAGCGCCCGAACCCGCGCATCGCCCGCCAGCCGGTCCAGCCCTGAATTGAACGCCGCAAGCATCTCCTCGTCATAGGCATTGCCACGCTCCGGCCGATTCAACGTCGCCGTCGCCACGCCGCGGGCATCGATCTCCAGCAATACCGGATCAGCCATGGCAGGCTCCTATAGACGCAAAGAAAAGGCCAGGGCTTTGCCCTGGACCCACCAAAGGCCGGCGGCCTTTGGAAACCCAATACTTTCCTAAAATTGGAGGTCCAGGGGCTCGGCCCCTGGCGGGTCTGGGCAGAGCCCAGCCTTCCTTACCTTCTTTCATGAGCTTCACGCCACACTGGCCGGATCGGTATTGGACCCGCACACCAGCACCCCGACGCGAGACCCCGGCGGCGGCATGAACGCGCCCGACAGCACCCCAGCCAGCGCCGTCGCTCCGCCGGGCTCGGCCACCATGCGGAACCGGTCCCACAGCAGGCGCTGCGCCGCACGGATGTCGTCGTCCTCAACCAGCACCGCGCGGGCCACATGCGCCCGGGCGATCGGGAACATCAGCGCCCCCACTTGCCGCGCCCCCAGCGCATCCGCCGCCACCCCGCCGACCGGCGACGCGACCGGCGCGCCTGCCGCCAGCGCGTTGTGCAGCCCCGGGCATCCGGTCGGCTCCACGCTCACTACTTCAACCCGCCCCGCCGCCCAGGCCGCCATGCCGCCGATCAGCCCGCCGCCCCCGGTCGCCACCAGCAGGTGCGTCAGCCCCGGTGCGTCCTCCAGGAACTCCATCGCGGTCGTGCCCTGCCCTGCCAGCACCGCGGCGTGGTCGAAGGCATGCACCTCCATCGCCCCGGTCTCGGCCTGCCGCACCCGGCTCGCCGCCAGCGCCTCGACATAGGTCTCCCCACCCCGCACCATCCGAGCGCCCAGGCTTTCGATGCGCGCCCGCTTGGTCATCGGCGTGTGCTCGGGCACGAAAATCTCCGCCGTCAACCCCAGGGCGCGGGCCGCATAGGCCACCGCCGCGCCATGGTTGCCGCCCGACGCCGCGATCACCCCGGAAGCCGGCAACCCCCCCGCCTCGCGCGCCGTCAGGATGCGGTTGAACGCCCCGCGCGGCTTGAAGCTGCCGGCATGCTGGAGAAGCTCCAGCTTCAGCACCATATGAAAGGGCAGGCCCAGCTCCCCCGCCGGCACCTCCAGTAGCGGCGTGCGGCGCACGAACGGCGCGATCCGCGCCGCCGCCGCCGCGATGTCGGCCCGACTGACTGCCAAGGGTGTTACGGCCAAGGGGGCGTACGAACGGTCAGCCAGGTGCGCGGTCATGCCTTTCCTCTCGCACGCGACACGCCCGCCTTCAAGTTCCCGCCGCATCCTGCCCCTCTGGCGGCGCCCCACGATCAGCAGTTGCGTTGGAGGCTTCCGTTATGCACGCATACGGGCCATGTTGCGCCCCGATGCAGATTCACGCGAGCTGCGCCGCCCGCCAGGGCGCTGGGGTGTTGTTGCTGGGACCACCAGGCTCCGGGAAGTCGGACCTGGTGCTCCGGCTGCTCGACCGCGGCTTCCAGCTGGTGGCTGACGACCGGGTCGAAATCCACGGCCGGGAGGCCTGTGCGCCCGCCGCACTCGCCGGCCTGCTGGAGGTCCGCGGCCTCGGCATCCTGCGCCTGCCCTACCTGGAGCGCGCCCGCCTCGAACTCGCCGTCTGCCTCGGCGGCCCCGCCACCCGCCTGCCTGAACCCGCCCGCCACGCCGCCACCGGCCTGCCGATGGTCGCGCTGGACGCCGCCCGCCCCGCCGCGCCGCAGATCGTGGCCCTCGCACTCGACTGCGCCCTCGGCCGTATCGCCCAGCACACCGGCGCGTTCGCCTCCGGAACCGCCGGGGTCAGCCAATGAGCGAGCAGCCCGAGAAGCGCCGCGTCGCGCTGGTCACGGGCCTGGCCGGCGCCGGCCGCGCCTCCATCCTGCGCGCCCTGGAAGACATCGGCTACGAGGCGATCGACAATCCCCCGCTCGACCTCATCGAGGGTCTCGTCAACAGCATCGACGGCGGCGGCTCCCGCCTTGTCGCCCTCGGCGTGGACGCCCGCTCGCGCAGCTTCACCCCCGAACGCGTGCTCGAACTGCGCAACCGCCTGCGCGCCATCCCCGACATGCGCGTCGACCTCGTCTTCGCCTGGGCGGACGAGGTGGTGCTGCAGCGCCGCTTCACCGAAACCCGCCGCCGCCACCCGCTCTCACCCCAGGGCCGCGTCGCCGACGGCATCGCCGCCGAAACCCGCCTCATCGCCCCCCTGCACGAGCTGGCCGACTGGGTGATCGACACCTCGGACCTCCCCCTCGCCCTGCTCCGCCAGCAGATCGACGCCACGTTCGGCCCCGCCGCCAGCGAGGTTGGCGGCCGCCAATCCCTCTCGATTTCGCTGATCTCGTTCGCGTTTCCCGCAGGCCTGCCGCGCGAGGCAGAGCTGGTATTCGACGCAAGATTCCTGCGCAACCCGTTCTACGATACGACATTACGCCCAGGCACGGGCCTCGATCCCGCCGTCGCCGCCTATGTCGTGGCGGACCCGGACTACGCGGGTTTCCTGGACCGGCTGACCGGCCTGCTCGACCTGCTCTTGCCGCGCTTCGTGCAAGAGGGCAAGAAATACGCCACCGTCGCGGTCGGATGCACCGGCGGCCGGCACCGATCGGTGACTGTGGTGGAGCAACTCGCATCGCATCTGGCGCAAAACGGCTGGCGCGTCACCGCGACCCATCGGGAACTGGCCCGCGAGGGCATCCAACCGCGCCACGACAGCCGCCCGGAACCTACATCAACGCCCACCCCCGCCATGCCGGAGACCAACGCCGTGACCAAGCCGGACCCATGACCATGGCGCCAGAACCCGCAGCCCCCCGCCCCTCCAGCGTCCCCAGCCCCTCCAGCCCCGCGAAAGCCCGCCGATGATCGGCCTCGTCCTTGTCACCCACGGCCGCCTCGCGGAGGAGCTTCGCCTTGCCATGGAGCACGTGGTCGGCGCCCAGCGCAACGTCGCCACCGTCTGCATCGGCCCGGACGACGACATGGAAGGCCGCCGCGCCGAGATCACCCGCTGCATCGATGCGGTCGATACCGGCGACGGCGTCGTCCTGCTCACCGACATGTTCGGCGGCACCCCCAGCAACCTCACCATCTCGCAGATGGTCCGCAAGGGCGTGGAGGTGCTCTCCGGCGTCAACCTGCCCATGCTGGTCAAGCTCGCCAAGGTCCGCGGCAGCCAGCCGCTGGCCGACGCCGTCGACTGCGCCACCGCCGCCGGCCGGAAATACATCGCCGCCGCCTCGCACATCCTGCCGCAGGCCAGGAACGGCAACGGGTCCTGCAAGTGACAACGCACGCGGCGCCCATTCGTGGCCGATGACCCGTCCGACGCCTCCGTCCTGCGCCGCACCCTGGTCATCTGCAACAAGCGCGGCCTGCATGCCCGCGCCGCCGCCAAGTTCGTCACCCTCGCCGAACGCTTCGGCGCCTCCGTCGAGGTCGGGAAGGATGGCCAGTCCGTCTCCGCCCGCTCCATCATGGGCCTGATGATGCTCGGCGCCGGCAAGGGCGCCACGATCACCCTGCGCGCCGAGGGATGGGACGCGAAGGAAGCGATGGACGCCCTCTCGGCCCTCGTCGAGGCCGGCTTCCATGAACAGGACTAGCCCCCCCGCCGGCCCCGACCACTCCCCCGCCCCCCCGGTGCCGGCCGAGCCCGCACGCCCCGAACGCCGCTTCCTCGGCATCGCCGTTTCGCCCGGCATCGCCATCGGCCCCGTCTTCGGCGCCGTCGAACCCCCCGCCATCGTCGTCCGCACCCGCATCCAGGCCTCCGACACCGCCGCCGAAGCCGCGCGCCTCGAAGCCGCCATCGTCCAGTCCCGCAAGCAACTCCTCAAGCTGCGCGCCCGCCTCGGCGTCCTGCCCGAGGACAGCCAGGCCGAAATCGCCCCGATGCTCGACGCCTACCTCCAGATGGTCGGCAACTCCCGCCTCGTCCGCGGCGCCCGCAGGCGCATCGCCGACAACCTCGTCAGCGCCGAGACCGCCGTCGTCGACGAAAGCGACACCGTCGCCGAAGCCATCCTGGCCATGCCCGCCCCCCCGTCGCCAGGAGACGACGACCGCGCCGGCCGCAAGCGCCGCGCCGACGAGGTCCGCGAGATCGGCCGCCGCCTCGTGCGCAACCTCACCCGCGCCCCCTTCCGCAGCTTCGCCGCCCTTCCCGCCGGCGCCGTGCTGGTCGCCGAATTCCTCCGCCCCGCCGACGCCGCCCTGCTCGACCCCGCCCGCCTCGCCGGCGTCGCCACCGAAGAAGGCGGCGCCGACGGACACACGGCTGTCATGCTGCGCGCCCTCGGCGTTCCCACCGTCCTCGGCGTCCCCGGCCTGTCCGACGCCGTCCGCCCCGGCGACATCATCGTGGTCGACGGCACCGCCGGCACCGTCGTTCTCCACCCCACCCCTGCCACGCTGGCCCAGGCGCGCAAGCTCGTCACCGCCTTCGCCCGCGAACAGCAGCGCCTCGGCAAGCTCCGCCGCCTGCCCGCCGTCACCGAGGACGGCGAGGAGGTCGAGCTCCAGGCCAACCTCGAGCTTCCCGCCGAACTCCCCCTCGTCGCCCAGGCGGGTGCGGCCGGCATCGGCCTGCTGCGCAGCGAATTCCTGTTCATGAACCGCGAAACCCTCCCCAACGAAGCCGCCCAGTACGAAACCTACCGCTCCATCGTCGAAGCCATGGCCGGCGACCCCGTCACCATCCGCGTGCTCGACTGGGGCGGCGAGAAAGACATCGAGGCGCTGCAGAACCAGGGCATCGTCTCCGTCACCACCGAACCCAACCCCGCCCTCGGCCTGCGCGGCATCCGCATGCTCCTGCAACAGGAGGAGCTGTTCGAAACCCAGCTCGCCGCCATCCTGCGCGCCTCCGCCCACGGCCCCGTCCGCGTCCTGCTGCCCATGGTCACCACCGCCGCCGAGGTCCGCCGCGCCCGCGACCTCTACGAACGCGTCGCCCGCCGCCTGCGCCGCCGCGGCGACCGCATCGCCGACAAGCTCCCCCCCCTCGGCATCATGATCGAAACCCCCGGCGCCGCCCTGTCCGCCGACGCCCTCGCCCTCGAAGCCGATTTCTTCGCCATCGGCACCAACGACCTCACCATGTACACCCTCGCCGTCGACCGCGCCGACAGCGACGTGGCCGACCTCTACGACCCGCTCCACCCCGCCGTCCTGCGCCTGGTCCAGTTCGCCACCGAAGCAGCCCTGCGCATGCGCATGCCCGTCTCCGTCTGCGGCGAGATGGCCGCCAACCCGCGCCTCACCCCCCTCCTTCTCGGCCTCGGCCTGCGCAGCTTCTCCATGAACGCCGCCGCCATCCCCCGCGTGAAACACGCCGTCCGCGAAGCCAACATCGACGACTGCGCCCGCTTCGCCCGCCGCGTCATGGAACAATCCGACGCCGCCGCCATCCACGCCCTCATCGCCCCCAAGGCCACCTCGGCATGAAGGTCGCCATCGGCCTCGGCCTCGCCGACTACCCCTTCGCCACCGCCGGCGACTACTGGCGCTGGGTCGACCTCTGCGAACAGGGCGGCATCGACAGCCTCTGGCAGACCGACCGCATCGTCTCCGCCACCCCGATCCTCGAATCCATCACCACCATGGCCGCCCTCGCCGGCCGCACGCGCCGCCTCAAGTTCGGCGTCAACGTCGTGTCCCTCGCCATGCGCGACCCCATCCTCCTCGCCAAGCAATGCGCCACCATCGACGTGCTCAGCGATGGCCGACTGCTGCCCGCCTTCGGCATCGGCTCCCCCCGCGCCCCCGAATGGCAGGCCCTCAGCCTCGACACCTCGACAAGGGGCCGCGTCACCGACGAAGCACTCGAAATCCTCGCCCTGCTCTGGACCGGCCAACCCGTCACCTACGCCGGCCGCCACTTCACCCTCGCCGCCGCCCAGATCAGCCCCAAACCCGTTCAGCCCGACCTGCCGATGTGGATCGGCGGCAACTCCGAAGCCGCCATCCGCCGCACCGCGAAATACGGCACCGGCTGGCAGGCCGGCGCCGAAACCCCCGCCCAGCTCGCCCCCCTCGTCGCCGCCATCCGCCAGGCCAGCCTCGAAGCCGGCCGCCCCATCGACGACGACCACTACGGCGCCGCCTTCCCCTTCCGCTTCGGCTCCGAGTCCGACCCCACCCTCGCCCGCCTCAAAACCGCCTACGCCAAACGCACCGGACAGAACCCCGACGACCACTTCGCCATCGGCAACCCCGAAACCATCCTCGCCCGCCTCGCCGCCTACATCGAAGCCGGCGCCCAGAAGTTCATCCTCCGCCCCCTCGCCACCGACGGCGCCGACACAATCCACCAAACCCGCCTGCTGATCGACCAGGTCCTCCCCGAAGCCACGCGCCGCTGGCCCAAACCCAGCCGCCCCACCCCGCGGGCCAGCTAACGCCAATCCCTGGAACTTTCAACGCATGAAAACAGGCAAGGCCAGGGCTCTGCCCTGGACCCGCAAAGGGCCGGCGGCCCTTTGATCCCCATTACTTTTCACACGAATAAGGTCGAGGGGCTTGGCCCGTCGTGCAAAGGCGCGCGCCAGACCAGGCGGGTTTGGGCAGAGCCCAACCGTGCTTCCTCTTCGTGATTCGAAGTCGATAAGGCTTGGTATAACCCTTCCCGCCCCGGCCCCGCCAAAAATCAGGCGTTGAGCAGTCGGAACCCCGCCGGAAACGCCGACAACTTGGTCGCATGGGCCATGCGCTCCGCCACGATGTTCACGGCGGCAACAATGCCATCGCCCGTATACGGCTTGGCGATGCACGCCAGCCCCACCGCATCGTCGAGAAGCGGATGGTGGGAATTGCCGGTTGCATAGAGTATACCGATATCCTCACCCTCGCACAGCTCCGCCGCAACCTTCGTGCCATACTCGCCGTTCGCAAGCCGCAAATCGACCACGCCGAGTGCCGGATGGTGAAGCCGCGCCAAAGCCAACGCCTCGGCACCGTCGCGTGCAATGCCACAAACATCGAAACCGGCCTCCAGGAGCGTCTCCTCCAGGTAGTCGGCGATCATCACGTCGTCCTCGACAATCAAAATACTGAAATTGCTTCGCATCTGTGTGCAAATCTCATGATTATGGAGGATAGTATGCGCTTGAATCCGCCGAGTGAACAGCGATGAATCCTGGCAATCAACCAAAAACAAGTGAATACGGCATTACGAAGTTGCTTCGCCAACAGGCAGCCCTGGCCGCTTTCGGCAGCTTCGCCTTCCGCGAGCGCGACCTGCAAAAAATCCTCACCGAAGCCGCCCGCGTCTGCGCCGAAGGCCTCGACGTCGCGTTCTGCAAAGTCTGCCAATATCGCGAAGCCGAAAACGACCTCCTCATCGTCGCTGGATTCGGATGGGAAGAAGGCATCATCGGCCAGGTCGTCTCCCAGGCCAACCCAACCTCCCCCCAGGGCCGCGCCTTCACCACCGGCCAGCCGGTCATCATCTACGACCTCACCCAGGCGCACGGCTACACCTTCCCCGACTTCTACGGCGAACACCACATCCTCTCCTCCATCGATGTCCTCATCAAACGGCTCGACGGGCAACCATTCGGCGTCCTCGAAATCGACAGCACCATCCAAACCAACTACGACATCAACGACGTCAACTTCCTCACCGGCTTCGCCAACGTCCTCGCCGAAGCCGTCGCCACCGGCGAACGCAACCGCCTCCTCCTGCAAACCATCGAGGCCATGCAGGTCGTCGCCGCCGAAAAAGACCAGCTCCTCACCGAACGCGACATCCTCGCCGAGGAACTCAAGCACCGCGTCCGCAACAACCTCCAGCTCGTCTACGCCATGATGTCCAGCCACCTGAAACTCGCCACCACGCCCGAAGCCCAGGGCTCCGTGAACAGCATCATCCGCCGCGTCATCACCCTGGCCGAAGTCTACGAACAACTCCTCGGAACCGGCCTCGGCCGCGTGGTGGACCTAGGCGCCTACCTCGCCGCCCTCTGCGAAAGCCTCCCCGGCCTGCAAAACCAGCCGCACGACGGCATCCACATCGATTGCAACGTCGACCACGTCAACGTCGGCCTCGATACCGTCACCGCCATGGGAATGGTCGTCGCCGAACTCGTCGCCAACAGCTACGACCACGCCTTCCCCACCAAATCCGGCACCATCTCCGTGAAGCTGACCCATACCCCCGGAGTGGAAGCCGCCACCCTCACCGTCAGCGACAACGGCGCCGGCTTCGTGGAACAACCCGGCAGCAAACGCCACGGCGTCGGCCTGGTCCGCCGCCTCGTCCAACAAGTCGACGGCGTCGCCGCCCTCCAAGCCACCGCCGGAACCACCTGGACCCTGAATTTCCCCGTCCTGGCCTAGCGCCCCTCAGCTAAACAAGCCCAGGGCGCCGCCCCTGCGACGCGCCTTCGCGTCGCATGACCCGCTAGGGCCGACGGCCCCAGACCCCCATCCAGAAGCAGGACCAGCCCCTACCTTCCCTCCACTCGTCCTACACGGGGGGAGCCGGAGGGGCGCGCGCAACAAAACCACCCCCTGGCACCAACACCCCCAATTGAGCTACACTGTAGCCCAACAGGAGCGCCCACCATGCCCGACAACACCGTCGTCCGCGCCCGCATCGACGAAGCCACCAAAACCGAGGCCGCCGCCGTCCTCGCCACCATGGGCCTGACCCTCTCCGACGCCTTCCGCCTCCTCCTCAAGCGCGTCGCCGCCGAAAAAGCCCTCCCCTTTGAACCCCTCGTCCCCAACGCCGAAACCATCGAAGCCATGAAAGCCGCCCGCCGCGGCGACCTGACGAACGCCGGCAAACCCGCCAACCTCCTCGCGAGCCTGAATGCGGACGATTAGATACACCACCCGCTTCAAACGGGACTACCGCCGCGAGAAGTCAGGCCAGCTCGGCAAGAAACTCGACACCCTGCTGATGGAAGTGGTCGAACGCCTCGGGGCGGACCAACCCCTCCCCGGTCGCCACATGAACCCACTTCGTCGACAGGGAACGCGACGAGATCAATAACATTAAGTTATCATATGACTCCGCCATCAGATCGTTCTACTGTAAGCATGCCTCCTAGGCGGAGGCCCATAATGAAACACCGGAGGGAACGATGTCCGTCACCACATTCACTCGCTGGAAGGGTGGAAACGAGGCCGAGATCATCGCGGCCGCCAAACTCGCCCGCGAATTCATGATTAAGCATGGCGCCGAGGCGGTAAGGCTCGACCGCTTCCACAACGCCCAGTTCATCGGTGAATGGCTTGTCCAGTCGCGCTACCCCGACTGGACGACCTACGGCAAGGCCCAGGACGGCCTCGCCAACGACCCCGGATACCAAGCCATGCTCGCCAAGGTCATGGGAATGGCCCAACTGATGGGCCGCACCACACTCGTCGGATACAACATCGAATAGCTACGCGACCCGCTTCATCCCCGATGCATCTCCCTTCCCGGAGGGAGGTGCATCATCTGCCCGTTGCCGTGGTCAGCCAAACCCGCAGTCCTCCCCGCAAGTCGGACAAGCGAAGTGCAGCAGCAAGCGTAGGGTGCAATGCCCCTTCGGCATTGCACCATCTGGCCCAAGCTGGTTGGGAACCTCGAGCCCCCGATGGCATCGTAATAACCACTGCGCTCTCTCGTCGCCCCTCCACACTGCCCGCCATCTACGCGCCTCGCCACCTCCCTCTCCCCCGAAGAACGGCCAAATAATTTTTTCCTACCACCCCTTGCATCCACCCCCACAACGGATTAAATTCCCCGTTGTGTTGTTCTTCACCCCGCCCCCGCAGCCCTGCGCCAACTCGCCTCACCCGGCGCTCGAGCTCTCTTGCCAACTCGATATCATCCTGCGCGGCGCCCTGCATTGGCTCGCCTTCGTCCTCGGCCCCCTCGGCCGCTTCGCCTCCCCCCTCGAGGCCCGCCTCACGCGCGCCAATCAGCGCCTCGCCGCCCTCCTCCGCCGCATCGCCGAAGGCACCTGGCGCGCCCCGCGCCACCGCGCGCCCACCATCCCCCCGCGCCAGGGCGGCAAGCCCGCGCCCTATCTCCCCCAACGCCGCGGCTGGCTCGGCATCATCGCCGGCTTCCACATGCGCAACGTCGCCTCCCAGCTGCAAACCCTGCTGGACTGGTCCGAAACCCACGCCACCATCGCAGCCGCCCCGCCCCAGGCCCGCCTCGCCCTGGCCCGCGCCCTGCAAACCCCCTGCCGCCTCCTCGGCGTCAACCTCCCCGCCATCCTCACGCCCGCCGGCCCTCCCCGGCCGCCGTGCCAGTCCACCCCCCGCGCCGCCCCCACGCCGCGGCCGATACTCCCCCCTCTGCGCCCCCTCCAGCCCTACGTCCGCGCCGCCGTCCGCGCCTGGAAACCAAGATACGGCTAACCCGCAACGCCCTCCCACGCCCAATTCATTGCGTTATAAACTCATTCCGGCCACTATCCACGATGGGCGTCGAGAAACGTCCGGATATGGCGCACCGCCATCGGAATCCGTTCCCTGGGGTGCTTCCACGGATACATGCTGGCCTGCCCGTTCGGCGCCAGCATGGCAACCTCCATCGCCACCTCATACGGATGCGCCGGAATATCGTCCGGCAGAACCAGAATCGGCGTCCGGCACCCCCGTGCAAAATCCCGGCTGACCGTGAACACGAAATCGGCGTCCGTCCGATACATCCGGGTCAGGAACGCCTCCACCTCCGCCATGCCCACATCCGGCCGGCGGGCACACAGGCCAGGCCCCCACCCGGCCATGTTGTTGCGATAGAACAAATCCGGGTCGGTCGCCCGAAACCCACTCGGCTGAACCATCACGGCCACAATGATCCGCTCCGGCGCCCGGCGCAACAGGTTCCAGATCAACGGCCCCCCGATGCAGAACCCCAGCACCAGGAACCGGTCGATGCCAAGATGATCCATCAACGCAAGCTGGTCGTCGGCATGGGAATCCCAAGGCCGATCAACCTCCACCGGCCCCTGCGATTCCCCCCCGTTGGCATTGCGCATATCGAGCGAAACGCAACGAAACCCGTCGGAGAATTCCCTCATCGGGTTGAACGGATGCGAACTGTCCAGCCCAGCCATGGTGGCATTCAGCCCCCCACCCGGCAAAACCAAAAGCGGCACCCCCGCCCCTACCTCCGCATAACACAGGCGCACAGCCTCCCGTTCCAGCATCGGCATCGTGGTGTCCCCCAGTGTGGCCGTGCCGGAGCATGCGCGGCCCCGCCACCCCTGTCGAGACGCTCAGACCATCCGCGCCGGATCAACCAGCCGGTCGAACTCCTCCGCCCCGATCGCCCCCAGTGCCAGCGCGGCCTCCCGTAAACTCAAATCATGGGCGGCCGCATGATGGGCCACGGCGGCCGCCCGGTCATACCCGATCGCCGGCACCAGCGCCGTCACCAGCATCAGCGAACGCCCGACATGCTCGGCAATCCGACGCCTGTCCGGCTCGATCCCCTCCACCAGGAACCGGCGAAAATTGGAACAGCCATCGGTCAACAATGTAAGTGACTGCATGAGATTATGGATGATCAGCGGCTTGGCCACGTTCATCTCCAACTGCCCCCCGGCACCCCCCATCCCGATGGCAACGTCGTTGGCCATCACCTGGGCACAAACCATGGTTATCGCCTCGGTCTGGGTCGGGTTGACCTTGCCCGGCATGATCGAAGACCCAGGCTCGTTCTCCGGCAACAACAACTCGCCCAGCCCCGCCCGTGGCCCACTGGCCAACAGCCGGATATCGTGGGCGATCTTGGAAAGCGACACCGCCAGCCCCCGCAAGCTGCCCGACAGGTGCACCAGCGCATCATGCGCCCCCTGGGCTGCAAACCGGTTGCCCACGGCGGCAAACGCCAGGCCGGTGGCCCGGGCAATTCCGGCAATGGCGCCATCGGCAAAACCAGGCGGCGCGTTGATCCCGGTCCCAACGGCGGTGCCCCCCAGCGTCAGGAACCGGACATCCCCGGCCGCGTCCTCGATCCGCCGATGCCCATCGCCCAGCATCGAGGCATAGCCGGAAAACACCTGCCCCAGCGTCAGCGGCGTCGCATCCTGCAAATGGGTCCGCCCGATCTTGACGATCCCGGCCCAGGCGTCAGCCTTGGCGCCCACGGCATCCCGCAAGGCGCCCAACGCCGGCAGCAGCCGCCCCCGAACAGCCACCAGGGCGGCGATATGCATCGCCGTGGGGAAGGTGTCGTTCGACGACTGGGACATGTTGACGTGATCGTTGGGATGAACCGGCACCTTGCTGCCCAGCGCGGTGCCGGAAAGCTGGCTGCTGCGGTTCGAAATCACCTCGTTGACGTTCATGTTGAACTGCGTCCCACTGCCCGTCATCCACACATGCAGCGGAAACTCGGCGTCATGGGTCCCCGCCTCGATCTCTGCACAGGACCGGGCGATCAGCCGGCAGATCTCCTCCGGCAGCCGCCCGGCGGCGTGGTTCGCCTCCGCACAGGCACGCTTGAGGATGGCATAGGCACCGATCAGCTCCGGCGGCATCCGCTCCCGGCCGATCGCGAAATAGGTCAGGCTGCGCTGCGTCTGCGCCCCCCACAGGCGCTCGGCCGGCACCAGCACCTCGCCCATGCTGTCGGACTCGGTGCGGTGGGCCATGGGGAACTCTCCGTCAGGTGCCGAGATGGTCCCACAATATCTGGCCCACTTCGGCCATGGCGGTGTTCACAAGCGCGTTGCGTTCGGCCAGCAGGCGGGAGTTGCCGTGCGGAATGTCGGTCGGGTCAAAGGTGAACACCCCGAAGCTGACCACGTCGGCGTCGCTGCGCAGAAGCACCCCGGCATCGTTGCGGATCTTGCGGAAGCTGCCGGTCTTGTTGCCAACGGCACCGGTGGGCAGGTAACGGGGCACCCGGTCGCGCAACTGCTGGGCGCGCAGGATGATCATCATGTCGGCGCAGGCGGCAGCGCTGGCGGCGGTGCCCTGCTGGATCATGGCGGACAGCGCGGCCATGTCGGCGGCGGACGAGGTGGTGTTGGCCGGGGTGCGATAAAAACTGAGCCCGGCATAGTCCATGTCCCGAGCGTTTGACGCGGCCTGCATCTTCTCGTACGACGGCGGCGGCACTGGCGGCATTCCATAGCCATGCGCGAACAGCTCGGGCATCGACAGCACCACGTTGATGTTCTGCAACCCCAGGCGGCGCATCGTCGCCGTGATGTTCGCGTTGCCGACCAGCTCCTGCAGCATGTGGGTGGCCATGTTGTCGCTCACGATGATCATCAGCATCGCCAGGTCGCGCACCGTGGGCGCCAGCCCGTTGCCCAGTTTCTGGAACACGCCGGAGCCGATGATGCGCCGTGCGTCCGTCAGCTCGATGCGGTCGGACAGGTTGAACCGGCCCTCGTCGGCCTGGCGATATACCTCGACCATCACCGGGATCTTGTAGACGCTGGCGGTGGGGAACAGCGCGTGCGGGTTGATGGCGACGGTCTCACCGGTCGGCAAATGGGTGGCGGAAAAGCCGACCTCGATCCCCAGCGGGGCAAAGACGGCTTCGATCCGGGCCTGCGTGCTCATGCGTGGTCTCGCTTCTGGTGACGATGGATGATGCTGGCCCATCCGCGACGGCGGCGCCAGTTGGTCCGGGGTGCTGCGGCTGGCACACTGCGGCGAACAACGGGAGGATACGGACATGGGCGTGCTGAACGGCAAGATCGCCATCATCACCGGAGCCACGAGCGGAATCGGGGAACGGGCCGCAGAGCTGTTCGTGGAGGAAGGTGCGACCGTGGTGCTGTCGGGAAGGCGCGCCGAGCTCGGCCAGGCGATCGCCGCCCGGTTGGGCCAGAACGCCCACTTCGTACAGGCGGACATGGCGGCGGAAGCGGATATCGAGGCGCTGGTGCGCAGCACACGCGAACGCTTCGGGCGCATCGACGTGCTGTTCAACAATGCCGGCCACGGCCTGCCGCCGTTCCGGATCGCCGATGCGGACATCGCCACCTGGGACCTGATGATGGCGGTGCACGTGCGCGCCGTGGTGATCGCCATGAAGGCCGTGGCCCCGGTGATGATCGCCCAAGGCAGCGGCAGCATCATCACCACCGCCTCGGTCGCCGGCTACCGCGCCGGTGGCTCCTCGCACGCCTACTCCACCGCCAAGGCCGCGGTGCTGCACCTTACCCGCTCGGTCGCGGCCGAACTCGGGGAACACAACATCCGGGTGAACTCGATCTCGCCCGGCGCGATCGTGACCGGAATCTTCGGCAAGGGCATCGGGCTCGACCCCGGCGTGGCCGACCGGGAAGTGGCCACGCTCGAAGCACGCTTCGCCAAGGCACAGCCAATCCCGCGCGCCGGGCTGCCCGACGACATCGCCCGCGCCGCCCTGTTCCTGGCCTCCGATGCCGCCAGCTTCGTGAACGGCGCCGATATCGTGGTGGACGGCGGCGCCATCTCGGGCCGACCCTTCAGCCAAGGGGTCGCAGGACGCATGGAAATGACGGAAGCGATCGCCAAGGCGGCGAAGGGGGAGTGAAGGCAGCAAGAATCTTCTTTTTCTGAAGAAAAAGAAGCAAAAAGACTTTTTTCATATGACGCTGGGGATATGCCTCTGGCACGGTGGGTGTCGTTGAAGGGCGAGCGCCAGGAATGAAGTTTTTTTGCTTCTTTTTGTTCACAAAAAGAAGCCTTGCCTATTCCTTCCCGACCCTTCGCACCTTCCGCGGCGCCGCGATCCAGATGGCGATGGCGGATATGATGCTGGCCGCGATGCCGAGTGCAAACCCTGGCGTATCGCTGCCGGTGGCGTCGTGCAGCAAGCCCTGGACCAGCGGGCCGGCGGCGCCGCCCATCATGGCGCCGACCATTATGGTGCCGAAGATGGTTCCGAAGTGCCGGCCTTCGAACACTTCGGCCACCACCGGGCCGAGCACCGAGGTGATGCCGTAGCCCAGAACGCCCTGGGCCAGGATCATCGCCCAGAGCAGCACCGGGTGCGGCCAGGTGCCCAGCGCGATCAGCAGGGCATAGGTGAGCAGGAAGCCGAGGCAGCCGATCGTCCAGACCGGTTCCCGCCCGATGCGGTCGGACAGGGCGCCGAGGGCGATCTGCCCGGGGATGCCGGCAAGGCTGACGAGGCCGAGCGCCCAGGCGGCCAGCGCGGGGGACACGCCGATGCCGAGCAGGTACTTGGTCTGGTGCACCTGCACGGCATACCAGGCGTAGAGCGCGCCGAAATTCGCCAGCGCGATCCACCAGAAGCGCGACGTGCGCAGGGCAAGGGCCAGGGTCCATTCGGTGGCGGCCCAGGCAGGGTCGACGATATGCACCGAGCGGCGGGCGATCGCCTGGCTGGCGGTATCGCCATCGGGGGTGAGGCCCATGTCCTGCGGGCGGCGGCGCAGCAACAGGTTCAGCGGCACCAGCACCAGGACCACGATGGCGGCCAGGGTGAGGCAGGCGGCCCGCCAGCCCGAAGCCTGGATGATCCACTGCACCAGGGGCAGCAGAACGATGGAGCCGATTCCGGCGCCGGCATAGGCGATGGAGATGGCCAGGCCACGGCGCCTGACGAACCAGTTGGGCAGGTAGAGCGCCTGGCCGGAATAGCCGACCGCCGTGGTGCCCCCCCCGACCAGCACGCCAAGGGTGAGGTAAAGGTGCCACGGCTCGGTGGCGAAAACGGCGAACACAAGGCCGGCGGCGATGGCAAGGACACCAAGTTCCATCACCCAGACGGGCCCACGCCGGTCCATCAGGCGGCCGACCATGGGGCCCATGACGGCGGCAATTAGGAAGCCGAAGGAGAAGATGCCAGCGGTAACGGCGCGGTCCCAGCCGAATTCGTCCAGAATGGCAGGGAAGAACAGCGAAAAGGCGGTGCGGGCGTTCACGCCAATCGCCATGGTCGCGAAGGCGATGGCAACGACCACCCAGCCATAAAAGAACGGCAGCCGACGCGCGAGGGCGGCGATCATGGGCGGGCCGGGCATGCAGTCATCGAGGTCCCCCGTTGGGCGGCAGCGATGGCAACATTGTTCGGCGGCGGGGGCAAGCTTGGAGCTGAAGGGGGGGGGGGTGGCCGGGGGCCCCCAAAAGCCGGGGGCCGGGGGGAGACCCAACAGAAAAGTGGTG
>JANPIH010000006.1:0-13682 GCA_031424895.1 Rhodospirillales bacterium | reverse complement strand
GCCTTGACGAGGCACCTGCCGGGCGAGGCGCTTCGCGAGCTATCCCGGGCGGCCGGGATCCTGGAGGGAAAGTCTTTCGCCCTGCGGATGGCTTCGCTGGCCGGCGCGCCGATCGAGGCGCTCAAGGCACGGCTGCCCCGGCCGGTCCAGGGATCGCTCGACCGCTTGGTACGCCGGGCCCTGACGGCGGCGGCCAGGGCGGCGCTGGCGTCGGGGCCCTGTCGCGCCGGCTGGACCACGTCCAGCTGGCTCCATCGTGGCCTTGCCGCCGCGTCGGGCGTGGCTGGTGGAGCGTTCGGGCTTCCCGGCACACTGGTAGAACTCCCAAGCACCACTACCCTCCTGCTGCGACAGATCGCCGTCATTGCAGGCGAGGAAGGCGAGAACCTGTCCGATCCAGCGTCTGCTGCTGAGTGCTTGAAGGTGTTCGCGCTGGGGAGTCGCGTGCCTGATGGGTCGCCTGAACGGACGGACTACTTCACAACACGGGTGGCGCTGACCGAGGCGCTTCGGTCGGCGGTTTCGGGCGGCCTGGCGGGTGTGCTGATGCCAGGCTTCATCGGCGCCATCGCGTCCCGCTTCGCCGGACCCGTCGCGCTGAAGCTGTCGGCGCAGGCAGCGCCGTTCCTGGGCGCCGCGGCCGGCGCTGCAGTAAACCTTGCGTTCCTGGAGCACTTCCGCAGTGTTGCCCGAGCGCATTTCACGGTGCGGCGGCTGGAGCGGCAATATGGGGCGGAGCCGGTGCGGCGTGCCTACGACGCCATGATGGGTCAGGATAGGCAGCGCCAGGCAGCGGGGCCGGCGCACCGCGACGACGATCCGACATAGGAGGAACCGTGATGCAGCTTCACGGCATTCACCACCTGACGGCAATCACCGCCGATGCGCGCGGCAACCATGATTTCTACAGCCGGCTGCTGGGAATGCGCCTGGTCAAGAAGACGGTGAACCAGGACGACGTGTCGGCATACCACCTGTTCTATGCCGATGCCGTCGGCAGCCCCGGCAGCGACCTCACCTTTTTCGACTGGCCGGTGGAGCGCAGCAACGCGTAGCTGCTGGAGAACAAGCACCTCGCCCTGCGTACGACCGGATCGGCTACATCATGCAGAGCCTGCTCCAGACCGCGTGCATACTGCTAGTGGCCAACCGTCACGCTTCGCGGCAAGCGGAGCGAAGGACGCTCAGGCCTCGAGAACGACCGCGTCTCGGGGGATGTCCAAGAGATGCTGGGCTGCCCGGCTTGCCGGAGCGGCGGCCCTGGCGTCATCCGGGGTCGTGGCCCGGACGATTTCCTCCGCAAACCGGTCCCAGCCGTAGCGCGCATTCACCTCCTCCGCAGCGGCCTCAGCGATCGGCGCGTAGCGGGCGGGATCGCGCACGAGGGCGACGGCCTCGGCAAGCGCTGCGTCCCATTCGTGCGCGCGGGCCAGCCGGCCCGTTTTGCCGTCGCGGATCGCTTCCCGAAAGGTGAAGACGGGCGTTGCGACCGTCCACGTGCCAACGGCTGCGGCTTCGAAGAATTTCAGCTCGCTTTTGCAGTTGGTGAAGGAGTTGTCTTGAAGCGGCGCGATGTTGATCTCCACCTCCGCGATGACACGTTGCAGGTTGAGGTAGTCCTGAAGGGGGACGACCTCCAGCCGGTTGCGGAACGGAACCAGCGGGCCCTCGGGGGGCGGGAAGCCGACGATCCGCAAGCGCACTCCAGGGTCCGCCGCAAGGAGACGCGCGAGCGCCGGTGCCGCAATAGCGAAATCTTTGTTGTGCGTCGGCGTGCCGGAGAAGTAACCGATGGTGACCGTCCCGTCGCCGCGGAAGTGGCGGGCCCGCTTCGCGGCGAGCAGACGAGCCGAAACCGCCTGCTGCTCCCGCTCGAAGTAATTCGGGAGGATGCCGATCGGGGCATTGGGGATGACGGACGACATGCGCTCTGCGAGGAAGGTGTTCGTCGCGATTCCCGCCTCGCAAAGTCGGGCCGTCGCCTCCAGCCGGCCGATCATCGCAAACCAAGTGTCCCACGCGATGCCTTGGGTCGTGTCCTGGTCCAACGTGTCAAGGAGGAGGTGGACGTGCCGCGTGTCGAAAACGAGGTCGTCGCAGTCAAAGATGACCCGCACTCCCGCCGCCTTGGCCCGGGCGATGAGGCGGCCGACGGCCGCATCGTACCGCACGCGGCAGATGACGAGGGTCGCCAGGCCCGGTAGTTCCCGCATCAGGGCAGGCAGGTCGGCGAGTTCGAACCATGCCGCGCCGATGTCGGGACGCGCGGCGCGCAAGGTGCGGGGTGGATTGAAGCAGCGGTAGCGGAACGTGCTCGTGTCAGGTTTCTCGTAGAGCCAGGCGATGCGCAGCCGACCTCGACGAAGGTCGTCGAGACGGCCCGCCAGGGAGCTATCCCAGGGCGCGGCGTAGGGGATTGGCGAGTTGGTAAGATTGCGGAACATCGGCTCAGGCCGCGAGGTGTCGGGCGAGGCGGGCGACCGTGGGCTCCAGGGCGGCTTCCCAGTTCCGATTGATGGAGTCCTCCGCCCGGTTGCGCGCCCGTGTCGCGTCGTCCTCCGCCAGGTCCTGCAGGCGGCGCAGCCCCTCCAGCAGTCCATCCCGCGTTGGGCGCGCCATGAGAATGTTATGGGAGTAGCAGTCCAGGGTTTCTTTTCCCGGGTGGGTGTTCGTGAGCACGGCAGCGCCGGCCGCGGCGAGATCAAGCGGCGGGTAGGAGGGATGCGGTGTGTCCATCAGGACAAATCCTGCGTCCATCGAGGCGATGAAGGACTGGTAGTCGCCCCATGGCATGCCGGCCGTGCGAATCGGCACCACGCCGCGCGGCAGGGAAATCTGGGGCACGTCGGGGCCAACCCAGTGCATCTCCCAGCGGTCCCTGTCGAACAGCCCCTCGGTGACGGCGAGGTCGAGCGCCTCGACTCCACGCCAGAACAGGTTTCGCATGTTGTGAGGCCGCGCATAGAAGAATAGCCGCCGCTTCTTCCCGCGCGGGGCGGGCGTGGCAGTCTGGGGAAATGCAGGCTCGAACCAGAGCCCGTCCGGTCCCAAGTTGCCGAGAGCGTCCCGGCCGCCCGCGAGATGGCGGAACAGCAGTTCCGTGTTCACCACGACGGGGATTCCCGGTTCGGACAGCGTCTCCCCGCAGCGCAGGTGGTCATCGCCGTAGGGATAGAACATCCGCTCGTCCTCTTGGACCAGCGCGATGATGCGGCCCCGCGGTACGCTGCCGAGGGTCGCGCGGGTGTTCCACCACGACGTTGTGAGGAAGGCCTCGCCCTCCGCGACGGGGAGATCGCGGGATCCGTCGAGCGGTGCGAAGGCCGTTTCGACCGTGCCGTTCAGGATCAAGCCGTTGTTGGCGATTACCTCGCGGACGGGCGAGGCATCGGATGGCTCCGTTCGCGTGACGATACGCAATGTCGCGCCGAGCCGGTTGGCGAGAACGGCACCGAGAAGGATGGAGGTGCCAACACCGCCGAAGAGGGAGGCCGGGCCGATGCTGTCCGTCACGACGGACAGGCGTGGTCGTGGGTAGGCCTCCTGGAAGCAGGGGAATGGCTCCAGCGAGGGATAGCGGTCCGCGAGGCGCGCGGTAGCACTTTGCAGCGCAGGAACCGCGACTGCGGGTGCAGCGGCCGGGCTGCCACGCAAGGCCGCCCGACTGCGAAGCGCTGCCCCCAGTGTACGCCTGAGCATCCCCCGCACGGGCGCAGGAAGGCGGCTCGCCATGTAGGAGGCGTAGAGGCCGACGCGCACCCCTGTGGCTGTCCGAAGCGCGGCGAGGTCCGCCTTCACACGGTCCACATCCTGGCTCATTGCTGCCAACTCGACCCGCAAGCGGTCGGCTTCGGCGCACGCCGCGGATTCGGCTTGGCGCAACGCGTGGTCGTTGCGCAAAGAGGCGCGCTCGGCGTCCGCCAGCACAACCCGCAGGCGGTCGGCATCGGAGCGCGCGGCGGCCTCGGCGTGGAACAGGTTATCGGCAAGGGCCTTGGCCTTTGCCGCTTCGCCGTGCTCGTAGCTGATATTTGATAAAAGCGCATCGACTGAGCGCTCATCCGCGTAGATGCTTCCGGCGAGGTCGGGCAGCGGTCCGTCGCTGGCCACTGCAACGAGGTAGACCGCGCGCGCAATCCCGCTCGTCGCCTCAATCGTTACCCCATCACGCCGCTCGTAGGTCCGCAGCCGGGTGCCGGCACCCAGCAGTACGGATCCCGCGAGCGTTCTTTGCGCGAGCATGGCGACATTGGCAAAACTGCCTTCCAGCAGTGCCTCGAACTCGGGGCGCGACAACTCGAGAACGTGGAAGGGATTCACCGGCATTCCAAGCCCCGAATGGACGTGCCGGTCCGGCGTGCTGACGAGGAACACTCCCCCGGGGCGTAGGACCCGCTTCACCTCCGCCAGGAAAAGCACCTGGTCAGGCAGGTGCTCCAATGTTTCGAACGAAACGGCGACGTCGATGGAGTTGTCGGCGAGCGAAAGGTGCAGTGCGTCGCCCACTTCAAACCGGAGATTCTTCGACGCATAGGTGTGGCGGGCGTGGTCCACCGCGTCTGCGTCCTGCTCGACCCCGACAACGCTTCGAGCGACCCCAGCGATGATGGCGGCGCCGTATCCCTCGCCGGCCGCCACGTCTAGCACGTCGAGGCCGACGCAGAGGTCGCGTGCCAAGCAGTAGCGGTGGAGGTGTTCCATCTCCACGGCACCGCTAACAGCGGAAGTAAGCCTTTCCCCCGTGAAACGGAGGGGCTCTTCTGGCCGATCGATCCGAAACATGCCGTCGCTTCGACCCACGATGCCGGCGGAAGCGGCGGGTATTTCCATGCCCCCATCTCGCCTGTCTCCTACCGTGCGCGAAAACGTCTTGGCGGCATCAACCATAGTTGGGCTTCCTGAGGTGCGGGGCCTGCAGGCCCAGGTCGGCGGCTTCAAGGAAGTCCGCCATCAGGGCGCACTCCTCGATGGATGCGGTCTTTATGCTTGTGCGCTTCTTGATCGCGCGGACGAATTCGTCGGCTTCGGTGACGGAGTCACGGCACTGCCGCCGTGCGAAACCTGGACCACGGCTCGGGCGCGTGGCGAGGATGCAGGCGCATTCAAAGTTTCGATCAGCGCAGCGGACGTGACGAGGTCGGTCGTGCGGAGGCGGCTCCGCTGGCCCAACTATAGCACCGACCGTGCCTGCGATCCCAATCGAACCGGCAAATGTAGAGTGACCGCTTGCCACGCTACGCGACCGGCGGAAGCCGCGGCGGGAATGCCGGCATCCACTCGCGCCGCGTGACACGGGCGAGATTCGGGCTGTGGAACGGATCTTCCTTGATAGCGTCCGCCCATCGCATGCGCATCTGCGCGACGTCGATTGCCTCGCGCTCCGCCGTCGGACCGGAATAATGCTGGCCGTAGGTCTTGCCCTCGAAATGCAGCAACGATTTCGTGCCGCTGTACACGACAGCGTGACCGGCCTCGCGCACTCGAAGGCAGAAATCCACGTCGTTGAATGCACTCGCATAGGACGGATCGAGGCCCCCGAGTGCGTCGAAGACGCGGCGGCGCACAAGGAGACACGCACCGGTAACTCCCGAGACCTCGTGCGGAAGCACGCCGCGGTGGCAATAGCCTGGCGATGTCGCGGGCTCCCATCGATGGAGGTGGTTCGCGAGCGTGTCCATTCCCATGAGGATGCCACCGTGTTGGACCTGTCCATCGGGATAGAGCAGGCGTGCGCCGACAACGCCGACGCGCGGGTCGGCAAAGTGCATGACGAGGTATTCGAGCCAATTGGGCGAAGTCGGCACCACGTCGTCGTTCAGCAGGCAGAGGATTTCGCCGTCGGTGCAGGCCGCGGCCCGGTTATTGACGATCGAGTAGTTGAATTCAGTCGAGTTCAGCCAGAGGACCTTCGCGCGCGCGTCCGCCTCGATGCGCGATGCAACCTCCTGCTGCTGGGTGTCGAGGGGCCGTGGCTGCGCGACTGCGACCAGCATGGAGACCGTGTGGTACCCGGTGAGCGGCATCACCTTGGCGACACATTGAGTCACGTGCGCCGCGCGAAGCGCACTTGGAACGATGATCGACACAGTGGGCCGTGGGCCCGTGGCCGCCGGGTGGACCCGCAGTGGCAAGGCTGGCTCGACGCGCCAGTCGATGCCAGCGCGCCTCAGATGCGCCTCTACCACGCCTGCCAGGAGGTGCGGCGGCGCCTCGGAGGCGTCGGAGCGACGGTGAGTCAGTACATAGGGAATGCGCTCCGACGGCCGCACGACACCGTCCTCGTGCAGGCGAAGCCAAAGGTCCAGACGCATCGTCTCGGCGTGGCCTGTGGCGATGTCCAGCGGGGCGGAGAGGAGGATGTCGCGCCGCACGATCCACAGGCCGCGCGTCAACGTGCCGGAGAGCATCAGCGGGTGGTTCGCCATTGGCTTGAAGACCGGCGTATGACGCCGCCCCGCCGCATCGAGTGCATCCTCGTCGCAACAGGCCATCTCGGGATCGCCAAGGCGGCTGAGTTGCCAGCCAAGGATGTTGAGCGCCTGGGGGGCGAGCACCTCCCCGGGCGCCAGCAGGCCGAAATGCCTGGCGTTGGTTCCCTCGGCGGCTTCGCGCCACGATCCCGCATCGACGACAGCATGCGCGACCGCGTTGCTGCGGAGACTCGCTAGCGTCGCAGCGAGCGCCTCGGGCGCGGTGCCGTCGTCGTAAACCAGCATGTAGGGCTGCGGTCCTTCGGCGAGACCCTTGAACTCCGCCTCGGCCCACACATCAAAGCAGGCGACCCACCTCTGATAGTCGATTGGGCTCCCATCATAACTTACCGCCTGGGCCAGCAACTCGCGCCATTGCGCGGCTGCTCCAGATCCGCCTTCACGGAGTTCTCGGAGCAGAAAGGAGCGACTCCGCCAAGCCAGGCGAAGCGCGGCGGTCCAGCGCGGCAGGGTCTGGACGGAGACGGAATCACTCAATGGCAGGGTGGCGGCACCCGTGCCGAGGCTGCAAAGACGGAAGCGCGTCGCGTGAGCGGCAACGTGGCCCACCCCCGACCACCCATAGCCAGTCCGCTCGAGATGGATGGGGGAACCTGTCGGCCGTTCGTCCTGGTCGAGCAATTCGACCTTCCTTACGTCTGCCTTGTCCTTCCCTGAGAGGCTGAGGCTGAAGCTGCACCAGGCGCCGCGAGAATTGTCCGGAAGCTTGGTCGCGGGCTTGGCGATTAGTCCTCGAATCGCTTCATCCGGCATCTCGCGTTCCCAATGACAAAAAACTACCGTGCAAATATGTTGTTTTCGCACGAACGTAGTGATAACCACTCACCTCTGTACGCGGGACTGATCCGCCTTGTAAAGCGTCCCGAACGGCGGCGAGCACGGTTGCCCCTTGGCGGTGGGGCGAACTCCATAGGGTGCACACGACAGCGGCCTATGCGGCGGCGCAGCGTACAGCATTTCTGTGCCCGCGGTGTCGCGTGCGCCATGATGCGGTCGAGGCGTCGTTCCAGATCGCAGCGGTATCGCTCCAACGTGCAATTGCGCAACGCGTCGCGTCTTCGCCCGATGGCCATCGCGTGCAGCAGCCACAGCTTAAAAGGCACGCTGAACCCGCTGTCGCCGTAGCCGGTCGCCCATTGCGCGTCGGGCAGCAGGTGCGCCAGGCACATCCGCCATCGCTCGCCCTGTCCGCCACGGCCCCGGCTCCGACGAGGCGCGGGTGCTCAGCACCCGGTGCTGGTCGGCCCATTGGCTGACCGTGAGCTGCGGTGGCGGACGCAACATCGCGCCCGCACGCCTGCGGACATGCTCAGCGGTCCGCGCCGCGGTTTCCGATGCCTGGGGGATCGAAGCGATCTGCGGCCTCCGTCAGTAGATCGGTGACGTGCTGCTGCAGCACGGTCTGCACGAGGTGTGGTTCCACCCCGAGATCGGCGGCGATCAGGCCGGACACCCGGGCGGGCCAGTTCAGCAGCGCGTCGCGCATGGCGCCGGCAATCTCGTCGATCGCGGCGTTGGCCGTTACGGCATCCAGCAGCCGACCCTTGTCCTCCTCCAGCGCCATGCGCTGAGCTTCGACCTTCAGCGCCAGTTGCGCGACGCGGAGCCGGGCATAGGGTGTCGCGTCCTGGGACAATACCGCCTGTGTGGTGCCGGCGCCGGTGGCGCCCGCCAGCGGCGAGCGCACGGGATCGGCGGTCTCGATCATGCGGCGGCGGGTCTTCTCCACGTCCCACTGGCCATCCGGCTCGCGCTCGATACGACCCTTGGCCTCGGCCTTGCGCAGGGCGGTCTCGGTGACGCCGATGCGGCGGGCCAGTTCGCGGGTCGAGGGGGTCAATTCCGGCATGGCGGCGACCTCCCGCCGCTCAATCAGGCGATGATGGTGCCAGCGTCACGATGTGATCGGTAGCTGCCGAAGATCGCAATCATTCTGCGCTCAATCTGAGTTGGCTGTGCCGCGCCCCAGCGCGAAGTGTCCATCACGCGCAGGGGACCAGGCCCCGCCAGACAGGAGCAGCAGAGATGGCCAACACCAGCATCCCGCAGACAGAAAATCGCGAACACGGCTTCTTCGGGACCAGTTCCCATCACGCCGATCCCGAGCGCGCCTGGGACATTGCCCTGGCCTTCATCGCCGGCACCACCGGGTGCAGCCCCGACGCCACCCGCGCCTTTCTCGATAGCCGCTACGGACGCCACTTCGCGGACGAGCTCAGCAACCACCTGGCGGCGGGCATGGCCCTGGCCTCGGCGATCAACGCCGCCACGGCAACCTGGATGGCCTGGCGGATCAGCGCCCGCACCGCCCACGAAACCGGCATCCCCCGCGGGCTCCCCTACCTCACCGGCTACGTCCTGCACGCCGAGATCGAGGCCGACACCGCCGAATGACGTGCCGCCCGACGCCGCCGCCCCGACCGGGTTCTGCCCGGCGGGGCTCAAGGCAGTAGCAGGCGCCCGATGGTCGGGAGCCGCCACCCGGAGCACGCAAATGAGCCTCTCCCCCGCCGCCACCATCGTCCTGACCCGCGCCGCCGAGCGCCCGGACCGCCGCCTCGAATTCCACCGCAAGCTGCCCACTGGTGGCCGCCACAAGATGATCGAGGCCCTGCTGCGCGAGGGCCTGATCGCCGAAACCCAGGGCGACTACCGGCTCGGCGACGGCGCGCTGCTCATCGAGAGCATCGCTACCGGCCTGATGCTGACCACGCTGGCGCTCACCGACACCGGCTTCCGCGCCCTGAACCTCGACCCGCCCGGCACCGACGACACGGGCGCCACTGTCGCGCCCACGGCGGCCTCTGACGCCGCGGTTGCACAGGAAGCCATGGCAGTCGCCGATGCCCTGGAAGCCGCAACCTCGGCGCCCACGTCGCGCACTACCCTGCGCCAGGCCGCCGTTGCCGTCCTCGCCGCCTGGGATGACCAGGACAACCGCGACACCGACATCATCGCCGCCCTCGAGGCGCCGATGGCAACCCTGCGCGCTCTGCTGGCCGAAAAGGCGCCGCGCCAGGACAGCACCCCGCGCAAGCCGCGCGAGGGCACCAAGCAGGAGGCGGTGCTGACGATGCTCCGCCGCGCCGAGGGCGCCACGGTCGCGCAGATCACCGAGGCGACGGGATGGGCCAGCCACACCGTGCGCGGCTTCCTGGCCGGGCTGAAGAAGAAGGGTATCCAGGTCGCCACCCTGGAGCGGGTACGCATGGTCGGCCCCAACAAGGAGGGCGCCAAGGGGTCCTTTACCGTCTACCAAGTGGCCGCCTGAGGATGTGGCGATGCCCCGCGAGCGACGCTGGATCATCCTGGCCGCGGATGGCCGGCATTCCACCTTGGGGCGCCACGCCCCTCCAGACGAGGAGGAGGTGGCGAAAGCCGCCTCCGCCCTCGCGGCGATTGGACTGGCAGGCTGGTATGTCATCCTCGACGCCGACTACTGGTCGCGCCGCACGCCCGTGGTGCTCATCATGGTCGAGCCCCTGGCTCAGGCCGCCGACGCCGACTGGCCCGCTGCTGTCGCCGCGTCACCGTGGACCCACCAAGGGCCGGCGGCCCTTGGAAACCATGCTCAGTAATCGCTATTGGACAACCTGGTTCGCCCTGCTCAAAATCGCCGGAGGGAACGAAACGCCGATTTCGCGCGCGGTTTTAAGGTTGATGATCAGTTCGTGTTGTCTGACCGTCTCCACTGGCAGCTCGCTTGGCTTGGCCCCTTTAAGAATCTTGTCCACGTATGTTGCCGTGCGTCGCGTCGCCTCGGAAAGGCCAGTCCCATAACTGATCAGGCCGCCTGCATCCACATGGTCCCTCGGGGAAAGCGTGGGGAGGCGGTGCTTAATCGCCAGCTCAATGATGCGTTTTCGATTGGGCGAGGTCACCGGAGTGGAAGAGACGACGACCGCACCCACGCTTTCCTTCTTGGCAGCTTCAAACACTGCTTCAAAATCCGGGTTGGCTCGCTCTACTTTCAGGACTCTTGTCTGGAGACCTAGCGCCCGCGCCGCATCCTCAAATACTTGTATCAATGCAGGAGGCGGGCCGACCGTATCTCCGAGCAGGGCCACAAGCGCGAGGCCAGGTATCACCTCTTTCAGAATCTCAAGCTGCTTGCTTGCTTCCTGCGAGTCGAAGATGGTGAAGCCGGTGATATTTCCACCTGGTTGTGCCGAATTGGCAACCAATCCGAACGCTACCGGATCAACCACAAGACCGAACACGATCGGTATATCCGTTGTAGCGCCCTTGGCGGCTCGCGCTGCGGTCGCGCCAACCGTAAGGATCACATCCGGCTTGAGGCTAACCAGTGCCGCGGCGGCTTCGTGTAACCGGTCGAGCCGGTCCCCTTCGGGCGTCCGAATTTCGATGACAATGTCTCGGCCCTCCACGTAACCGAGGTCAGCGAGCGCTTCGCGGATCATTTTTATTGGAATGCTAGGCGCGGCCGGCGTTGAGGCACGGATATCGAGAATGCCGATCAGCGGAACTTTTGCAGCTTGCTGCGCGGAGGCAGCTTGGCTTAAGACCGCCACAAGAGCGAAGGCAAAAATGAGCGTGACTCGACCCAGCATCGCTACCCCCTGTTGGCGTGCAGAGCCACTCGTGTAGCTTCCACTTTACCGACATTTCCCATATGCCCGGCCCCTGCGGGCATCTTGGGTGAACGATAACCCCGGCTCTGGGGGGAGATCAATGCGGGCCGTCCCGTGATCGCGCTGTTCGCCATGTGACCGGCGATGTGTTCGTCGTTCCGATGCGAATTCTACCCGCCCCGCCGACATCAGGACGCACCTCTCGTGTTGGCAGCCGCGCCGGTCGGTCATGTCACCGTCCTTCAACATCGTGCCCGTGGCGACGGACGCAACGTCGCGACAGCGTCGAGTATCTGCTGGAACAGCGTGCGGGGCACCATAACCTCGGCCATCTGGAACGTGATCGAACGCCCGTGGCAAACGATCCTGGCACCGATCTTCACCAACCGGTCGCGCAACGTGGTCATGGACCAGTGGCTGACCGCCTCGGGCACCCGCCCAGATCAGCGGGCGATTTTCGTGGGTTCGCTGGATGACCCAACCGGGTTCAAGCCCGACTAAGTCGTCTGTCTTTCCAGCAGCGTTGACTGGCTAGGCACCATCGGCGAGGCAGCGCAGTTTGAGGAAAAGCCAGACGGCTGTCATCCTGGCGCCGTCGCCGCGTTTGAGGCCATGCGCATGGCGGCCACGTCGTCGAAGGTCCGGTCCTCACCGTCGAGGATGGCGGGCTGACCGCTCGTCTCCTCCCACCGCCGCACAATCACGTCGACATAGGCGGGATCGATCTCCAGCAGCACCGCGCGTCGCCCCGTCCGCTCCGCCGCGATCATCGTCGTGCCCGAGCCGCCGAACGGATCGAGCACCGTGTCCCGGTGCTTGCTGCTGTTGCGGATCGCCCGTTCGACCAGGGCCACCGGCTTCATCGTCGGATGCAGGTCATTTCGGGTTGGCTTGTCGAAGTGCCAGACATTTCCCTGGTCCCGCGCGCCGCACCAGTAGTGCTGGCTGCCGGCTTTCCAGCCGTAGAGCATCGCCTCGAACTGCTGGTGGTAGTCGGCACGGCCAAGCGCGAAGGTGTTCTTGGCCCAGATGATGGTGCTCGACCACTTGCCGCCGGCATCCTGCCAGGCGCGGTGCAGCGTCGGCCATTCCGATGACGACATGCAGACGTAGCTGGCGCCCTTGGTCACCTGCAGCAGGTTGGTCAGCGCCGGCCGGATGAAGTCCAGGAAGCCACCGCCCAGCGCGTCGTTGGCGATGGTCATCTTGGCTGCGGTGCCGCCCTCGTAGGCGACATTGTAGGGAGGGTCGAGGAACGCCATGTCGGCCAGCCGATCGGCGCCCAGTGCGCGCTGCACGTCGTCCAGCTTGGTGGCATCGCCGCACAGTACCCGGTGCTCGCCGCAGCGCCAGAGGTCCCCGGTGCGCGACACCGCTACCGCGGGCAGCGGCGGCGCCTCATCGGCCGCATCCGCATCACCACCATCCGCGGCGGCGAGCAACTGGTCGAGCTCCAGCCCGGAGAAGCCGAGCACGTCGAGATTGACGATACCCTCGTCTCGGATACGCGCGAGTTCGGTCGCCAGCAGCGCCTCGTCCCAGCCGGAGTTGAGCGCGATCTGGTTGTCCGCCAGCCGCAGGGCGCGAGCCTGTGCCTCGGTCAGATGGGCGAGACGGATCGCCGGCACGCTCGCCATGCCAAGCCGCTTCGCCGCCAACACGCGACCATGGCCGGCGACCAGCACGCCGCTGGCATCGACCAGCACCGGGTTCACGAAGCCGAACTCGGCAATCGAGGCAGCGATCTGCGCCACCTGTGCATCGGAATGCGTGCGCGCGTTCGCGGCATACGGCACCAGCGATGCCACCGGCACCGCTACCACGGCGATCTCAGGCTGCATCGGCGGCCTCCATCACCTTGGTGCGTTCTGCCGCCACGACGTCATAGTCCCGTCCTTCGCCATCCAGCGTGACCGGCAGATCGGGATGATTCTGCCGCCAACGCGCGATTGCCAGGTCGACATAGGCCGGCGCCAGTTCGATCGCCCGCACACGGCGCCCGGTCCGCTGCCCGGCTAGTAGCGTCGTGCCGGAGCCGCAAAAGGGTTCGAACACCAGGTCGCCGGCGTTCGCGTAGGTCTCCATCAGGAAGGCTGGCAGCTTCACCGGGAAAACCGCGGGATGCTCGATCTCGATGCCGCGCTCCTTGTGCCTGGTGATCCGTACCACGTTGTCGGGGATGCGAAAGTCCTGGATCGGCCGGCCTTCGTGCGAGTTGCCACTCATCGTGCCATCGGCGCGGCGCAAGCCGGACATCAGCAGCGGATCGCCGGCCCATTTGCAGGGGATGATCTTGTTGGCCTGGCGCGCCTGGCGGTTGAAGTGGAACAGGAACTCGAACGATGGCGCCAGTCGGCCGTTCCAGTCGCCGGGCAGGCCGGGCCCCTGGTCCCAGACATACCAGCCGAAGCGGCGCCATCCGATCGTGCGCATCCACTCGACCCAGCCCTGCCAGTATGGATGCCACTCGCTGTCGTGGTGGGTCAGCCCGAGATTGACCAGCACCTGGCCGTCATCGGCCAGCGCGTCTCCGGCATGCTGGAACACTCCGCGCATCAGTGCGTCCCAATCGGCGATGCCGCCGGTGGTGTAGTTGCGC
>JANPIH010000005.1:0-2447 GCA_031424895.1 Rhodospirillales bacterium | reverse complement strand
GACCACGGCGTCTTCTTGTTCGGACCACGAGTCCGCTTCTCGGACGACCCCACAAATCGATCCTACGCCACGCTTCTGACAATGACGATCCGCCGCATGCACATCCTCGCGGCGCTCGGGGAGTCTCCATGTCAGACGGGCCGAAGGCGTCAGTGGGATCGCGAGGAGGAAAGCACAATGAGCACCTATGTCATGCTGGCCACGTGGACCGAACAAGGGGTTAAGTCGATCAGCGATGCACCCAAGCGCATTGGTTCAACGCGAAAGCTGCTGGAAGAGATGGGGGGCCAGTTTCAGTCATTGCATATGACCATGGGCGCATATGACCTGGTCGGGATATACGAGGCTCCCGATGATGCGATCGCGGCAAGGTTCATGCTGCTCCTCTCGCAGCAGGGGATGGTCCGAACCATTTCCATGAAGGCGTTTGCCGAGCCGGCCTTCCGGGCCATCATCAACTCCTTGCGCTGAGAGGATGCACGGCTAACGGCCTGAGAGGCCAGACATGAGCGTTCGCAGTTGCTTTGCAGAACATCAGGTGTCGCACCCTCGGCACGGGGGCTGTTGTGCCTGGATAGCGGCCAAATTTGCCCTTCACCGTGAAATCCGGCTCGTATACTCCCTGCGTCTGCCGGTCGCGGTAGCAGGAGGACCAAGGAATGACGCTCGAATTCATCGGTATGATGCAGCCACGCGAGCAATCGGAGATCCATCCCGGTCGCGGCGCGCCGATCGACGCGGCCTACCTGCGCGCCTCGGCCAAGGCGCATGACGATGGCGGCTTCGACCGAGTGCTGATCGGCTGGTTCTCCAACGGGCCGGACGGCTTCCAGATCGCCACCCACGCTGCGGCCCATACATCGCGCGTCGGCTTCCTCGTCGCCCACCGGCCCGGTTTCCAGGCGCCTACCAACGCGGCGCGCAGTTTCGCCACGCTCGACCAGCTATCCGGCGGCCGCGCGGCGATCCATGTGATCTCCGGCGGTGACGATGCGGATCAGCGGCGCGACGGGGACTGGCTGGACAAGGACGCCCGTTACGCCCGCACTGACGAATATGTTGGTCTGCTCAAACGCATCTGGACCGAGCGCGGCCCGGTCGACCACCATGGCACCTTTTACCACGTGGCCGGTGCCTCGACCGAGATGCGCAGCCATACCCAGCCACGCATACCGATCTATTTTGGCGGCGCCTCCGACGCGGCGATCGAGGTGGCCGGACGCCATGCCGATGTTTACGCGCTGTGGGGCGAGACCAAGGCGCAGGTGCGCGAGATCGTCGCCCGGGTGCGCGCCGCGGCCGCCCCCCATGGCCGCGAGGTGCGCTTCAGCCTGTCGTTCCGTCCGATCCTGGCCGAGACCGAAGCCGCCGCATGGTCCAAGGCCACAGATATCCTGGCTACTGTGCGGCGGGTCCGCGAAGCCGCGGGCCTGGCGCCCCCAAAAGCCGCGCCCAATGCCGGGTCGCAGCGCTTGCTGGAAGCCGCAGCGCTTGGCGATAGGCCCGAAGGACGGCTCTACACCGCGATCGCCGCAACGACCGGCGCGAGAGGCAACACCACCGCGCTGGTCGGCACGCCCGAGCAGGTGGCCGAAGCATTCATGGAATACTACGAACTCGGCGTCTCCACGTTCCTGATCCGCGGCTTCGACCCGCTCGGCGATGCAGTCGAGTATGGCCGCTCGTTACTGCCCGCGACCCGCCATCTGTTCGCCCGGCACGCAGCCGGTCGCGCCGCCGCGCAATAACTGAGCGCGGGGCGTCTATGGCGAGCGGCGCAATGTTTCCTGGGAGCCGGATTGCGGCGCCAGCAGGGTCCAACTCTGCAGTCCGATGACCTTGGTCTCCTTGACCGCAATGCCACGCCGACGGCTAACTTCCTACCCACACGGACCGGGTGTCTCGTCCGGACCTATCAAGGAGACGACGATGCCGCCAGCAACGAAGACCGCCTCCGCGAAGAAAATAACCGCTCCGGGGAAGACGGTTGCGGCTAAGCCGGCTGCCCCGCAGGCCACCATCACCCTCAAGCAGCTTGCTGCGCAGCTGGCTGAGAGCCAAGACCTGCCGAAGAAGCAAGCCGAGGCCCTGCTGGGGGAGTTGGTGGCGATGGCCACGGATTATCTCAAGAAGGGCGACAATATCCGCCTCACCGGCCTCGGGACACTTCAGGTGCGTGCGCGTCCCGCGCGGACCGGCAGAAACCCGGGCACCGGTGCAACGATCCACATCGCGGCCAGCAAGAAAATTGCGTTCCAGCCGGCCAAGGAACTCAAGGATAGCGTGTAGGACGGTTAGGCATTCCCGTTCTGGCGGTCCCACTCGACCGGAACACCTTGGAGGAGCACCGGAAGCTTGAAGCCTTCCGGCTCCCGCCCCTCCAGAATGTCCTCGACAAGATCAGGCGCCAGAAGCGTCAGGCGTAGGACCCGACAGATGTATGTCTC
>JANPIH010000004.1:0-15968 GCA_031424895.1 Rhodospirillales bacterium | reverse complement strand
CACCGCGCTCAGACGCAAAATGACCGAACTCCATGTGCCGTCATGCAGGGATGTCGTGTTCATCCCCGCACCGAATCACATCAAGCCGCGTCGGGAAAAGACCCTTCGATTCGCGCCTATGGGGCTTGGCCCCTGGCGGGTTTGGGCAGAGCCCAACCTTGCTATCGTTCTATGGGTCGAATTCAGCGAGGGTTGGTATAAGGCGGTTCAGGCGGCTGGCGGCGTCGGCTCGCCCAGCGACAGCATCAGCCGGTTTGCCCAGTTGAAGAACGACGCCGCCTGGATCGCGTCGGCGATCGCCAGATCGTCCAGCCCCGCTGCGCGCAGCCGCGCCACGTGTGCGGGGCCGAAAGTCATCGGCATCTCCGTCAGCGCCACCGACGCCGCCACGATGGCGTTCCAACGCTCACCGAGATCGGCGCCGACGCCTTCGTCCAGCAGGCGCTGCACGTCGTCGCCGCGCTTCGAATAGGTGGTGGCGTGGCGGGCATGGACGGAGGCGCAGTAGATGCAGCCGTTCAGGCGCGAGGCCGCGGTGGCCGCGAGTTCCCGCTCGGCGCGCGGCAGGCCGGCGGTGGTGTTGTAGAAGATGTCCTTGTCGGTGCGGGTGCGTGCCTCCAACACCTCGGGGTCGTGTGCCAGCAGGCGGAAATAGGCCGACTTGGCGCGCGCGGCGTCGACCAGGCCCTGCATGTGGCGCGGGGTGAGGTCGGCCTCGGCCATCGGCTCCAGCCAGGGCAGCCAGTCGAGCATGGCGCGGGTGAAGGCGTTCGGGACGATGTGCCCCTCGGGGATGTGGACGATATCGGTCATGGGTCCCTCACGCGGCTGCGGCCATGGCGCGCAGCCCGGCGGCGACGCGGATCTGGAACGATAGGAAGGCGACGAGCTGGGAGAGCGTCACGATGGCGGGCGTGGTCCAGCCGGCGGCAACCAGCGGGCGCATGTGGGCTGGGGCGGCGTCGCGCGGGTGGAACAGCAGCATGTGCGCGTGGTCGAACGCCGCCGCGAGCTTCGCCCCGAGTCCGGCGGGGTCGGTGCGATAGGGCGGGGCCGGGCGGTCCTCGGCGGAGAGCGGGCCGGCGGGGTAGCTTCCGACAGGGCCGGACGGTGCCGCCTGCGCCGCCCGCGACGCCGCCAGGGCCACGGCCTCGCCCAGGGATTGGTCGGCGGACAATAGCCGCTCGGCGTAGAAGCGCTTCGATTCCGGCTGGTTGTGCAGCGCGGCGACGAAGGCTGCGACCGCCCAGCGCTCGGCAAGGGAGAAACCGGCGGCATCGACCGGGGCGAACAGGGCGTCGAAACTGGCCTGGGCCTGGCGGCGCGCTTCCTCGCGGCGGAGGGCTGGCGGGGGGTGGCCGGCGAGGTGGTCGATCACGTCGAGCATTGGCTGGGCTCCCCGGGGGAAGGAAGAAAGTCGTTCTTTTTTGGAAAAAAGAACCAAAAAACTTTTATCCACGAAGCAAATGAAAGAAGTCTTTTTGCTTCTTTTTCTTCAGAAAAAGAAGATTTCCTTGCTTCATCCATGCGCCCGCAACCTCGCCGGTTCCGCTCGCCAGCCGAGGGCCGGGGCCACCTTCGTGGCGACCAAATCGATCGAGCGCAGCACCAGCGGATGCGGCGGGTCGACCGAATGCACCTGCACGGCGAGGTCGGTGGCGCGCTGCATCACCGGGTCGGCGCACAGCGATGCCACGACATCTTCGGCGGTGCCGACATGCACGTCGTAGGCGGCGATCAGCGCGTGCACGTCGCCCTGCGCGGCCGGGTGGCCGGCTGCGGCGAGGCGGGGGCGCATGCGGGACAGGCCGGCTTCCGCCAGACGCAGCGCGTCGGCGCGGTCGTCGGCGACGAACACGCTGCGCGAGGCAAGCACGCGCGGTTCGGTGCCGGCGGGCAGGGCGGCGAAATAGGCGTCGAGCATCGGGTCCTGAATCTCGGCCAGGGTCATCGCCCAGCGGTTGTCCGGCCGGGGCTGGGTGCGCGACAGCAGCAGCCCGTCGCTGGCCAGCCCGGCGCGGCGGGCGCCGTCGACGCCGAAACTCGCCTGCCACACGCGGGCGTCGAGGCCGGGATGGGCGGGATAGAGGCGATCCCCGCCGGGCAGCGCCTGCCCGGCCCAGGCCGCGCGCAACAGGGCGAGATGCTCGGCGGTGATGCGGCCACGTTCGGCGCTGTCCAGCCCGAAGGCGCGGAACGCGGCCATGTTGCCACCCGGGCCGATGCCGACTTCCAGCCGCGCGCCGCTCAGCATGTCGAGCACCGCGGTGTCCTCGGCGACGCGGATCGGCAATTCCAGCGGCAGGGTGATGATGCCGGTGCCGAGGCGGATGCGGGTGGTGCGCGCGGCGACATGGGCCAGGAACACCAGCGGCGCCGGCAGCCCGCCCTCGGCTTCGTGGAAATGGTGCTGCGCCACCCAGGCGGAATCGAAGCCGCAGCGCTCGGCATGGATGATCTGCTCGGCGGCGAGCCGGTAGCGCTCCGCCGGCCCGCCCGCGTCGAGCACGCGGGTGAAGAAGCCCAGCCGCCGCAGCAGCGGCAGCGCCGTCATACGGCCCCAGTCGGCAAAATGACCGGCGGCGGGTAGGCCACCGATTGCGGGCGCTTCAGCTCGATCTCGATGAAGGCGAGGGGCTGGTCGCCGCCGTTCATCACGTCGTGCTCGGCGCCGAACGGGCGGCCATAGGCGGTGCCGATCTCCACCCTGGTCTCCGTCACCTCCTTGCCGTTGTGCACCTTCATGATGCCCGCGGTAAGCAGCACCACGAAATACGGATAGACATGGTGGTGCCAGCCGGTGACGGCCCCGGGTGCGAAATCCCAGCGCGTGATGCGCATGTCGTCGTCGTCGCGCTGCGTGGTGGGAACGGCGGGGATGGTGCAGACGAAAGCCATCGGATATCTCCTGGAAAAGCCGAAGCTTCCGGCGCGGCGCGCCCGGCGTCAACGCGCCCGATTCAACGGGGCATCGTGTGCAGCCCCCGCCCGACATGCGCGCCAACCGCCACCGCCGGGCGGCCGGGCAGCGCGAACACCACCGGCGGCAGCGTCTCGATGGCGGAGAAGAATGGGCCGAAGGCGGCATGGATGCGCGCATCGTCGTGGCGCGGGGCGAGGATCAGCACGTCCTGGCCGAGCAGGTCGCGTGCGGTGTGGCTGCGGAAGGCAAGCTGGCGGCAATCGGCGTTGAGGCAGAACACTGGGGGTGCGCCGCCCAAGGCGTAGTCGAGCTTGCCGGTGTCGTTCCAGGACGGGCCGACGATCGGCCGGTCGAGCAGACCGCGATCGGCGAGGGCCGTGCGCAGGGGAGTCCAGTCGAGCCCCTGGCGCAGCGGGTCACCGCGCAGGGCGAGCAGGTTCAGCCGCAGCTCTGCCGCCGCGACGCCGAGGCCGACCACCAGCAACGCGGCCGTGCCGGCCAGGGCGCGGCGCATGGTGTTGGGGCGGAGGTCGAGTTGCTGCGCCACCCAGCGGCCGAGCAGCGGGAAGACGAACAGGTAGCCGGGGGCGGCCCAGTGGTAGAGCACGCGCGGCGACCAGGCGGAGATGACTACGAACAGCACGATCGGCCCGAAGCCGAGCCAGGCCAGCAGCCAGGGCGCGCGGTCGGACGGCCCGCGCCAGAGCGCGCGTGCCCACAGGACGGCCAGCGGCAGCCAGATCCAGGGCAGCAGGAACAGCGCCTCGCCGCCGATGGTCACGAAGGGGGCCGCGAGGTCGAGCTTGCGCACCCCCGCCCGTGCGCCCTGGAAGGCGAAGCTGGCCCAGCCGTTGGCGGCGTTCCAGATCACCACCGGCGAGAATACCGCCAGCGCCACAAGTCCGGCGATCCAGGGCGGCGGCCGGAGCAGCCCGCGCGGCGCCAGTGTGGCGATCGCCACGACGGCGCCGGCGAAGGTGAGCACGGCGGTATATTTCGACAGCAGCGCCAGCCCGGCGCACACGCCCGCGCCGAGCCACCAGCGCCATGCGTCGGTTCGCAGTGCATGGTGCAGGCACAGCCCAAAGCCCAGCAGGGCGGCGACCAGCGGGCCGTCGGGCAGCACCCAGCTTGCGGTGGTCACGCCCAGCACGGGGGCCATGTTCAGCGTGACCGCCGCCCATAGCGCGGCGCGTTCGCCGAACAGGTCGGCCGTCAGGCGGAACATGATCCAGGTGGTCAGCGCGAACAGCGCGATGAACGGCAGACGCACTGCCAGCGCCGCCTCGGTGCCGAACAGCGCCGCCGCCCCGCGCGACAGCCACCACGACAGCGGCGGATGGTCGAAATAGCCCCAAGCCAGTTCCCGCCCGGCGGCCACCATGTAGCTTTCGTCGACCCCGAGCCCGACCGCCGCCGCCAACACCACGCGCAGCAGCGCCGTGCCTAGGATCAGCAGCGCGACCCAGGCCGATGGTGTCACAAGCTCAGCCCGAGCCCAGCAGCCGCACGCCCAGCCCGGCCAGCACCGTGCCCAGCACCGCGTCGAACCCGCGCTTGATGCGGCGATAGACCCGCGTCACCGTCTCGGCGGACAGTGCCACGGCGAGCAGCCCGTGCCACAGCAGCGACATCACCGCGGCCCCCAGGATCGCGGCCAGGACGGTCGCGGTGTTAGCCTCCGCGCCGACCAGCACGCCGGCCAACGCCACCCAGAAGGCGCCGGCCTTGACGTTCAGCAGCATCACGCCGAGCCCCTTGGCGAAGCTGCGGCCACGCTGCGGCGGCGCCTCCTCCCAGATCTCGACCGGCGCGCCGCGCCAGGCCGCGCGCCAGAACTGAACGGCGAGGTAGAGCAGGAAGGTGCCGCCACCCCAGGCCAGCAGCGTCATCGCCTCCGGATGCGCCGCGGCCAGGGCGGCGATGCCCCAGACCGCGGCGAAGCCCCAGGCGACCTCGCCGATCGCCATGCCGACGGCCGCCGCCAGGGCGGGCGCGCGGCCGTCGCGCGCGGCGATGCCGAGCAGCAGGGCGAAGTTCGGGCCGGGCGACATCAGCGCCAGCCCGAACCCCGCCCAGAACACGAGGAGGACCGACAGGTCCATCCGCCCTGCTCCCCTTGTGGTGTCAGTCCGCCTTCACGTTCTGCTTCTGCGCGCCGAGCCCGTCGATGCCCAGCGTCATCACGTCGCCGGCCTTCAGCCAGATCGGGGTCGGCTTCTTGCCCGCGCCGACGCCCGGCGGGGTGCCGGTGGCGATGATGTCGCCGGGGTGCAGGGTGATGAAGTGGCTGACGTAGCTGACGATCTGCACCACGTTGAAGATCATGGTCTTGGTGCTGCCGGTCTGCATGCGCTCGCCGTTCACGTCGAGCCACATGCCCAGCGCCTGCGGGTCCGGCACTTCGTCCTTGGTGACCATCCAGGGACCAGTGGGGCCAAAGGTGTCGCAGCCCTTGCCCTTGTCCCAGGTGCCGCCGCGCTCGGTCTGGAAGTTGCGCTCGGACACGTCGTTGACCACGCAGTAGCCGGCGACGTGGTTCATCGCGTCGACCTCGGACACGTACTTGGCCTTGGTGCCGATCACGATGCCCAGCTCCACTTCCCAGTCCGGCTTGGTGGAGCCCTTGGGGATCACCACGTCGTCGTTCGGACCCTGGAAGGCGCCGAGCGACTTCAGGAAGATGATCGGCTCGGTCGGCGGGGTGGCGCCGGTTTCGGCGGCGTGGTCGGCGTAGTTCAGGCCGATGCACACGAAGTTCAGCGGGCGGGCGATGCAGGGCCCGATGCGCGGGTTGCTGCGCACCAGCGGCAGCGTGCCCGGGCTGGCCCCGGCGATCTTGGCCAGGCCCGCCGGCGACAGCGACGCGGCATTGATGTCGGGCACGATGTCCGACAGGTCGCGCAGATTGCCATCGGCGTCGAGCACGCCGGGCTTCTCCGCGCCGGGGGCGCCGTAGCGAACGAGTTTCATGACGTCGTTTCCTCGTGGGTGTCGGTGGGTAGGCGCGACAGACTACAGCGAAATGCCGCCGTCAATCACCAGGGCTTGGCCGGTGACGAACACGCTGTCATCGCTGGCGAGATAGACGGCGAGTGCTGCGATCTCGTCGGCGCGGCCGAGGCGGCCCATCGGCTGGCGCGCGATGAAGGCGGCGCGGGCGGCTTCCAGCGATCCGGCGGCGGCGGCGTTGGCGGCGATGCGGTCGTCCAGGCTGGGGGACTGCACGGTGCCGGGGCAGATGGCGTTGCAGCGGATGCCCCTGGTTGCGAAGTCGGCGGCGATGGATTTGGTCAGGCCGATGACGGCGGCCTTGCTGGCGCCGTAGATCGCGCGGTTGACGATGCCCTTCACGGAACTCGCCACGCTGGCCATGTTGATGATGCTGCCGCCGCCCTTCGCGAGCATGCCCGGCACGAACGCCTGGCTGGTGCGCATCATCGACTTCACGTTGAGGTCGAAGGCGAAGTCCCACTCCTGTTCGGTGGCTTCCAGCACGCTGCCCTGGTGCACGAAGCCAGCGCAGTTGAACAGGATGTCGATCGGGCCGATTTTTTCGGCGGCGGCTTTCACGGCCTGGGTGTCGAGCACGTCGAGCGCCATGGTGCGGATTCCGGGGCCGGCGAGCCCGGTGAGCTTTTCCGCGTTGAGGTCGGTGGCATGGACCTGCGCGCCCTCGGCGGCGAAGGCCAGGGAAGTTGCCCGCCCGATCCCCTGGGCGGCCGCAGTGATGAAGGCGGTTTTTCCTTTGAGGCGCAGGGACATGGTGGAGCCTCTCGTGGCCGGTGCGGTGGTTGGCGTTGCGGATTCAGTACGCCGCGGTGGTGCAAGGGGCAAGGGGCTGGGGGTTTGCGGGTTGGAACGGGTGGCGGAGGAGGCGACGCGCGTGGCGACATGGGCGCGCGGATCCGCGCCCTGGCCTGTCCTCTCGTCAGGTCGGGCGGAAGGCGGCCGACTTGTCGAAGGCGGCGGAGAGGCGGGCGTGGCGGTCGTCGATCATGCTGCGCATCTGGGGGTGGGTGAAGATGTAGAGGTCGCGGTCGCGGATGCCCTGCAGGACGCGGGCGGCGACTTCGGCGGGGGCGATGCCGTGGTCCATCGACAGGCGCGTGCCCTGGGCGATCGCGCGGCCCTCGCGGCTGTTGGCTGGGGGCGGCGGGACGGTGGCCGGGGCGTTGCGGCGGCTTTCGTAGAACGAGGTGTTGACCGCGCCGGGGCAGAGCACGCTGACGCCGATCGCGGTTTCCTCCAGCTCGCTGGCCAGCGCCTCGGACAGGCTGACCACCGCGGCCTTGCTGGCGCAGTACGGCCCCATGCCGCGGAAGCCGTTCATGCCGGCCATGCTGCCGGTGTTGACGATGTGGGCGGGTTGGCCGTGTTCCTTCATGTGCGGGGCGAATTCGGACAGGCCGTGGATGACGCCCATGAGGTTGACCCCCATCAGCCACTGCCAGGCGGCGGGCGGGACGGTGTCGATCCGGCCGCCGGTGCCGACGCCGGCGTTGTTGCAGAGGATGTGGATCGGGCCGAAGGCGGCGATGGCGGCATCCCGGGCGGCGACCACGGAGGCGCGCGAGGCCGCGTCGCAGGGGATGGCGCGCAGGCGGGGGCCATGGGCAGCCAGGGTTTCGAGCGCGCGTGCGCGGGCGGGTTCCTCGATGTCGGCCAGTGCGACATTCATGCCCTGTTCGAGGAAGGCCTCGACCATGGCCAGGCCGATGCCGCTGGCACCGCCGGTGACGAAGGCGGTTTTGCCGTTGAAATCCTGCATGGCCGTTGTTGCTCCACGGTGGCGCGGTTGGGCTTCTTGTCGGGGATCGGGCGAAACCGGGACCGCGACGACCTCCCCTGTCGGGATCGAGCACCCGACAGGGGAACAAAGTTTTTTTGCTTCTTTTTGTTCACAAAAAGAAGAGTCTTCGCGTTCGTCCTGGCTAGTGGTTGTCCCGGCTTTCGCCGCGCGTTTCCAGGATGTTGAGGTAGAGCGTCGCCGATTCCAGGCATCCGCCGGTGCCGAGCTGGCCGACCATCGAGCGGTAGATTTCCTCCCAGGGGGTTTTGTTGAGCAGAACCGGTGGGGTCCAGGCGGCGCGGCGGGCTTCCATCTCGCCTTCGGGGAGCAGCACGTCGACCTTCTGGGTGTTGAGGTCGATGCGGATGCGGTCTCCGGTGCGCAGCAGGGCGAGGCCGCCGCCGACCGCGGCTTCGGGGGAGACGTTGAGGATCGAGGGCGAGCCGGACGTGCCGCTCTGCCGCCCGTCGCCCATGGTTGGCAGGGCGTTGATGCCTTCCTTCAGCATGCGGGCGGGGGGCTGCATGTTCACCACCTCGGCGCTGCCGGGGTAGCCGACCGGGCCGCAGTTGCGGATGATGAGGATCGACTGTTCCTCGATTTCGAGCGCGGGGTCGTCGAGGCGGTCGTGGTAGTCCTCGGGGCCTTCGAAGACGATGGCGCGGCCCTTGAACACGTTCGGGCGCGAGGGGTCGGACAGGAACCGCGACCGGAACTCCTTGTCGATGACGCTGATCTTCATCACCGCGCTGTCAAAGATGTTGCCGGACAGCACGACATAGCCCGCCCGCTCCAGCATCGGCTTGGCGTAGCTGCGGATCACCTCGCGGTCGCCGTCGAGCACGGTCACGAGGTTCTCGCCCAGCGTCTTGCCGTTCACCGTCATCACATCGAGGTGCAGCTTGCCCGCATTGGCCAGCTCCTTCATCACCGCCGGCACGCCGCCGCCGCGGTGGAACATCTCGCCCAGGAACCGCCCGGCGGGCTGCAGGTCCACCAGCAGGGGAATTTCCGGGCCCAGGCGCTGCCAGTCGTCCAGCGTGTGCTCCACGCCCATGTGCCGCGCGATCGCCACCATGTGGATCGGGCAGTTGGAACTCGCCCCCAGCGCGGCGGCGGCAACCACCGCGTTCTCGAACGCCTTCTTCGTCATGATGTCCGATGGGCGCAGGTTCTCGCGCACCATCTCCACGATGCGCCGGCCGGTGTAGTAGGCCATCTGCCCGCGCTCGCGGTACGGAGCGGGGATCGCCGCACAGCCGGGGAGCGACATGCCCAGCGCCTCGGCCAGCGAGTTCATCGAGGTCGCGGTGCCCATGGTGTTGCAGTGCCCGACCGAGGGCGCGGAGGAGCACACCATCTCCATGAACTCCTCGTAGTCGATTTTTCCTTCCGCATGCAGCTTCCGCCCCTCCCACACAATTGTGCCGGACCCGGACAACCGCCCTTTCCACCACCCGTCCAGCATCGGGCCGCCCGAGAGCGCGATCGCCGGGATGTTCACCGTGGCTGCCCCCATCAGGCAGGCCGGCGTGGTCTTGTCGCAGCCGGTAGTCAGCACCACGCCGTCGATCGGGTAGCCGTGCAGCACCTCCACCAGCGACAGGTAGGCCAGGTTGCGGTCGAGTGCCGCGGTCGGGCGCTTCAGGGTTTCCTGGATCGGATGGATCGGGAATTCGAGGGGTATGCCGCCGGCGTCGCGGATGCCGTCCCTGGTGCGCTGGGCGAGTGCGATGTGGTGGCGGTTGCAGGGCGCGATGTCGCTGCCGGTCTGGGCGATGCCGATGATCGGCTTGCCGCCCTGCAACTCCTCCCGCGTCAGGCCGAAATTCAGCTGCCGCTCCAGGTACAGCGCCGTCATCGCCGGGTTGGCAGGGTTGTCGAACCACCGGCGGCTGCGCAGGCGCTTGTCGTCGCTGGAATCATCATGGGTCATGGGTCGTCCTCCTGCGGTTGGGCGGAAGGTGGGCGCCGCCCGGCCGGGGTGTCAATCGAACTTGGGCGCTTACCGTGCCTTCACCGGGCGGTTCGCGTGGCTCGCCTGCGGCACGCCGCGGTTCAGCGACATGTGCGAATGCACGCAGCGCCATAAGGTGCCATCCGGCGCGAACACCATCGTCGCCCGCCCCGGCCGGTCGAAGTGCCTCCCGTCCGGGTGGAAGCCGGTGCTGGTCCATGGCGCCACCGCCATAGCCATCGACCCGTCGCCGGCCGCCAGCACGTGGGTGCCGGCAAGGTCGAACGCGAAATCGGCGGTGCGCGGCCACACATTGTCCCACTGGGTGGCGATCGCCGCCTCCAGCCCCTGGATCACGTCGTTGTAGGTGCCGAAGGCCAGCAAGTCCGGGTGCCACATCGGCCGCGCGCTGGCGTAGTCGACGGCCCGGACGTGGCCCGCGAACACCTCCAGCCACGCCAGGATCGCGGCCCGAATGCGCGCATCAGCCAAGGGGAGGCGGGGGGGAAGTGCCGTCATGAATGTCTCCCGAAGATGATCCGACCCCGGCCATTGCCGTGCCACGATTTGCCGCCATACATCAAGCGTGATCGCCAAGTCCTTGTTGAATCGGCGCCGCTGCGCCCATACTGCACCCGCACACGCCCCGCCAAAGTCCCGGGAGACCGAAGATGATCCGCCTCCTCGCCGTGGGCCTGCTCGCCCTCATCGCCTTGCTCGCCGCCCCTGCCGCCCACGCCCAGACCGAACAGCAAACCCTGGTCGACCGCGCCACGCTCACCGTGCAGGAGATGTTCTCCGACCAGGTGAACCCGGAGGGCCGCAAGCTGCTGCGCGACGCCAAGGGCATCATGATCTGTCCGCGCGTGTTCAAGGCGGGCTTCATCATCGGCGGCCAGGTCGGCAGCTGCGTGCTGCTCGGCGTGCAGAACGGTGCCTGGACCAACCCGGCTTTCTACGGCTTCGGCAGCGGCAGTATCGGCTTCCAGATCGGCGTACAGGACGCGCAGATCTCCTTCATCATCCGCACCGAGAAGGGCCTGGTCGCGCTGATGGACAGCCAGTTCAAGATCGGCGCCGATGCCTCGGTCGCGGTCGCCACCATCGGCGCCGGCATCTCGGGCGCCACCACCGCTGCGCTGCGGGCAGACATCGTCGCCTTCGCCCAGGCGCGCGGCCTGTTCGCCGGCATCGCGCTCGACGGCTCGCTGATCTCCCAGCGCACCGAATGGAACCAGGCGTACTACGGCCAGTATCTCTCGCCCCAGCAGATCGTGCTCAACCGCCAGGGCAACAACCCGGGGGCCGACCCGCTGCGCGAGGTGCTGGGCCAGCTCGCCGCGCAATAGGCACCCGCCTTCCTTTTCGCCGCCTTCCCTTTCGCGGGCACCCTGCTAGGTTCCGGCCATGTCGGAGCCACCGCCCCCTTTCTGGCAGACCAAGACCCTCGAGGAGATGACCCGCGAGGAGTGGGAATCGCTGTGCGACGGCTGCGGCCGCTGCTGCCTGCACAAGCTGCGCTACGACGTGGACAACGCGCTGGGCCACACCAACGTCGCCTGCCGCCTGCTCGACCTCGATGCCTGCCGCTGCACCCGCTACGACACCCGCCACCGCTACGTGCCCGATTGCGTGACGCTGACGCCTGCCGAGGTGCGCGCCATCGACTGGCTGCCGCCCTCCTGCGCCTATCGCCTGCGCGCCGAGGGCAAGCCACTGCAATGGTGGCATCCGCTCGTCTCCGGCACCGCGGAAACCGTCCACGAGGCAGGCATCTCGGTGCGCGGCCGGGCCGTCGGCGAGCGCGACGCCGGCCCGCTGGAACACCACCTCGTCGACTGGCCCGGCAAGATGCCCCGCCCCCGCAAACCCGCGAAGGCCAAGTAAACCGGGCAACAGCCATAGGAGACCCGACCATGCTGAAGGATGCCCTGTTCGGCGGCGTCAATGCCGCCGTGCTGACCGGCTACCACGCCGACCTCTCGCTCGACCTCGGCCGGATGGCCGCCCACTCGCGCTGGCTGCTGGCCAATGGCTGCAACGGCCTGGGCATCCTCGGCACCACCGGGGAGGCCAACTCGCTGGGCATCTCTGAACGCATCGAGGTGATGGAGGGCCTGGTGGAGCGCGGCATTCCAGCTTCCACCCTGTTGCCGGGCTGCGGCACCACCGCCATCCCCGACACCGTGCTGCTCACGAAGCGGGCCGCCGCGCTGGGCGTGCGCGGCGTGCTGCTGCTGCCGCCGTTTTTCTACAAGAACCCGGCGGAGGATGGCCTGTTCGCCTACTACTCGGAGGTGGCGCAGCGCGTCGGCGGCGGCATCGCGCTCTACTTCTACCACTTCCCCGCCCAATCCGCCGTGCCCATCACCCTGCCGCTGATCGAGCGGTTGCTCAAGGCGTATCCCGACACCTTCAAGGGCATCAAGGATTCCACCGGCGACTGGGCCAACACCAAGTCCTACGCCGACGCTTTCGCCGCCGACGGCTTCGAGGTGTATTGCGGCGACGATTCCCTGTTGCACGCCAACCTGAACAACAACGGCGCCGGCTGCATCACGGCGGCGGCCAACGTGGGCTGCGCCATGAGCCAGGCCGTCTATTCCAACTGGAACACCGCCGAAGGCGAGAAGGCACAGGTGGCGCTCACCGCCATCCGCCGCGCCGTCACCTCCGTGCCGTTGATCCCGGCGCTGAAGTCGCTGGTCGCGCGCAACACCGGCAACGCCGACTGGACCATCATCCGCCCGCCGCACCTGAAGCTGGCCGCCGCCCAGGAAGCCCAGCTTTTCGCCGCGTTCGACGCCTCCGGCGTCACCCTGGCGCGCGCGGCATAGCGTCTTGACCGGCCGGGGACCGACCGCCCCGGCCCGGCGGCTGCTTCCGGGCCGCCCGCTTGCCTGGCGTGCCTATGCCGCGCTGGCAACCCTCGCCGCCCCGGCGCTGCGCCCCTGGCTGCGCCGCCGGGCCCGGCGCGGCAAGGAAGTCGACGCCCGGCTGCCCGAACGCGAGGGCATCGACCCAACCAAGCGACCGCCCGGCACGCTGGTCTGGCTTCATGCCGCCAGCGTCGGGGAGTCGGTATCTGTCCTGCCGGTGCTGGCAGCGCTGCCCGCCCACGTCCATGTGCTGCTCACCACCGGCACCGTCACCTCCGCCACGCTGCTCGAACGGCGCCTGCCGGAACTCGGGCTGGCCGGGCGCGTTCACCACCGCTTCGCCCCGCTCGACGTCCCCGCCTGGGTCGCCCGCTTCCTCGACCACTGGCGCCCCGACGCCGCCGGCTTCGTGGAAAGCGAGATCTGGCCCAACCTGCTGCACGCCTGCCGCGCCCGCGCCATTCCGACCATGCTGGTCAACGCCCGGATCAGCCCGCGCAGCTTCGCCCGCTGGCAGCGCCTGCCGGCCCTGGCGCGCGACCTGTTCGGCGGCTTCACGCTGGTCCACGCCCAGACCCCCGCCGTCGCCGAGCGCCTGCGCACCCTGGGTGCAACGCGCGTCGTCGAGGCCGGCAACCTGAAATTCGCCGCCGATCCGCTGCCGTGCGACGCGGCGGAACTGGCCCGCCTGCGCGCCCTGGTCGCCGGCCGGCCGCTCTGGCTCGCTGCCTCCACCAATGCCGGTGAGGAAGCGCTGCTTTTGCCGGTGCACGACTCCCTGGCGGCGCGGTTTCCCGGCCTGCTGACCATCCTGGTGCCCCGCCATCCCGAACGCGGCGCCGAGATCGCGGCCCTCGCGGCACCTCGCCCGACCACCCGCCGCTCGCAAGCCGAAGGCCCGCCGCCAACGCCGGGGCTGTGGGTGGCCGACACGCTGGGCGAACTGGGCCTGTTTTACCGCCTCGTTGGCCACGCCTTCGTCGGCCGCTCGCTGGTGCCGCTCGGCGGCCAGAACCCGATCGAGCCGGCCCGGCTAGGCTGTGCCGTCGCCGTGGGCCCGCACGTGTTCAACTTCGCCGAGGCGGTGGAGGTGCTGGAGGCCGAAGGCGGCCTGGTGCGCGTGGCCGATGCGGAGGCGCTCACCGCCTGGGTCGCCACCATGATCGCCGAGCCCGCCCGCGCCGCCGCGATGGGGGCGGCCGGGCGGGCGGCGGTGCGCGGCGTGGAGCGCCTGCCGGCGGAGATCGCCAGTCTCTTATTGGGGATTGCCAATGCCCCTGCTTAGGAAACGGGCTCCTGAATTCTGGCGCCACGACGGCTGGCTGCCCCGCCTGCTGTCCCCGTTCGGCGCCCTCTATGCCGCCGCCACTGCCCGCCGCATGGCGCGGCCGGGTTGGCGCGCGCCCGTCCCGGTGCTGTGCCTCGGCAACCCCGGCGTCGGCGGTACCGGCAAGACAACCCTGGCGCTGGACCTCGGCGCCCGCCTCGCCGCCCGACTCGCCACACGGGGCCGACGTATCGCCTTCCTGACCCGCGGCCATGGCGCAAGTCTCCGCGGCCCCGTACGCGTCGACCCCACCGCCCACGACGCCGCCCAGGTGGGCGACGAGGCCCTGCTCCTGGCCGCCCACGCCGCCACCTACCTGGGCGCCGACCGTGCCGCCACTGCCCGCCTGGCGATCGCGGACGGCGCCACCGTGCTGCTGATGGATGACGGCCTGCAGAACCCCACGCTGGAAAAGACCCTCTCCCTCCTGCTGGTCGACGGCGCCGCCGGCTTCGGCAACGGCCGGATGATCCCCGCCGGCCCGCTGCGCGAACCCATCGCCGCCGCCGCCGCGCGCTGCACCGCCGCGGTGCTGATCGGCGAGGACACCACCAACGCCCGTGCCGCCCTGCCGCCCGGGCTGCCGATCCTGCTCGCCCACCTGGTCTCCGATCCGCCGCCCCCCGGCCCGCTCATCGCCTTCGCCGGTATCGGCCGCCCTGAGAAATTCCGCGAAACGCTGGAAGCCGCCGGCGCCACGGTGCTGCGCCTATACCCCTTCCCCGACCACCACCCCTATCGCGAAGCCGACCTGCACCGCATCCTCGCCGAAGCCGGCCCCGCCACCGTCGTCACCACGCCCAAAGACATGGTCCGCGTGCCACCCGCCCTGCGCACCCGCATCGTCCCCGTCGGCGTGCAGCTGGCGTGGACCGATCCGCCCGACCCGCTGCTGGATCGCATTGTATTGATTTCAGAATAAATTCAAAGGGGCGAAACAAAACAAGGCTGGGCTCCGCGTCGCGGCGCGAAGCCGCGCCACGGAGACCCGCCAGGGGCCGAGCCCCTGGACCTCATACTTTAAGGAGTGCGGTTCCAAGGGCCGCCGGCCCGTGGTGGGTCCAGGGCAAAGCCCTGGCCTTGCCTGTTTCTTGCTGTCTCTGGTGAAAGCCCCGCGTCTTCCTCGCTCGGACGGATTGCCGCTAAAGCAGCAGGCTGCCCTGGCGCGTCCCGGGCCGGCCGCCATCGGCGGTGGCGCGAACCTCGCCGTCGGCCAGGCGCAGGCGCAGCTTGGCCCCGGGGCGGATATCGGCGGCCGTCGTCAGCGGATGGCCGGCCGCGTCGGACACCAGCGCGAACCCGCGTTCCAGCACGCGCGTGTATGACAGCGCCTCGAGCCCTGCCGCCGCCCCCGCCAGCCGTGCCTGCGCCACGCGCAGCTGTGCCCGCACCGGGGCGTCGGACAGGCGCGGCAGCACCCGCCCGGCCGTGGCGGCGCGGCCCGCGACGGCATGGCGCACCGCCGCGCGCAGCGTCGAGCCTGCCAGCAGCAATGCCGAGCGCCGCTGTGCCAGCAACCCCGGCAGCGCCATGCGCAGCCGTCCGGCCCGGTCGCCCAGCGTTTGCTTTGCGCGCGCCAGCAGGCCGGGCAGGTCGGGCATGCCGGTGCTGGCGCGGTGCAGCGCGGCGCGGCGCGCGGCCAGCAGGTTGGGCAGGGCTAGCGACAGCCGCGCCCCGCGATCGTCCAGCCGTTGCCGCGCCGTGCCCAGCAGCCCCGGCAGGTCCGGCAGCCCGCGCTCGGCGCGCTGCAACGCCATCCGCCGCTCCTGCATCAGCCGGTTCAGGGCACCGGACAGCCGCGCGCCCTTCTGCAGCAGGTCGGCCGCGATCTCGACCCGGCTCGGCACCGCGAGTTCTGCCGCCGCGGTCGGCGTGGGCGCCCGCCGGTCGGAGGCGAAGTCGATCAGCGTGGTATCGGTCTCGTGCCCGACCGCCGAGATCAGCGGGATCGTGCTTCCCGCGGCAGCACGCACCACCGCCTCGTCGTTGAACGCCATCAAATCTTCGAGCGAGCCACCCCCGCGTGCCACGATCAGCACGTCCGGCCGCGGCACCGGCCCGCCTGGCGCAAGTCGGGAAAAGCCCTCGAT
>JANPIH010000003.1:0-4024 GCA_031424895.1 Rhodospirillales bacterium | reverse complement strand
CCCGCACGCTAGGCTTCAGCCGCCAGACCCTGTTTCGCAAGCTGAAGTCCGAGGATGCCAGCTATGAACAGCTGCTCGACGCCCTGCGCCTCCGCATGGCGCTACGCTACCTCACCGGCGCCAGGGTCTCGGTCAACGAAGCCGCCTATCTTGTCGGCTTCTCCGAACCCGCCGCCTTCTCCCGTGCTTTCAAACGCTGGACCGGGAAAAGCCCGCGCGAGGTCCGACCGGTGAGTTCGACGGGGTGAGCCGTATGGCGCGGCGCGATTGCGGGCGCTTGCGGATGAGTAGCCGCGGCTGAAGGGGCTGCGGGCGGAGCCGCTGCTGGACGTGTCGGCATTGAGGGATCTGCGGCACTTATCGTGTGTCTCGACACGGGCAATGGTGGCCCCGGCAGGACTTGAACCTGCGACCTTCGGTTTGAAAGTACGAAGACCACAGTTTTTCAGCGCAGCGATATCCTGAAGTATCCTCCTTTGCTCTTGAAAACGGTCGGTCCGGCTCGCGACAAGGGCACGCCCGGGAATTACGACCCGCTGCCGGCCTTGCGCAGCTATGATAAGCCAATGCTCTGGGTTCTGGCAGGTGCAGACGAAGAAGCGCCAAGCCTCTCGACCCAGTCGATCCTCGCAGACCTACAGCGGGATCACTCAACACTCGATATTGCCGTCTACCCGAAAACCACACATGGCATCATCCGCTTCAAGCGGAGCAAGGACGGAAGCCGGGCCAAGCTCGGATACGCCGCAAGCTATCAGCCGCTCGTGTTCGACTGGATCAAATCCGGAAAGCTGACGCCAGCGTCTGACGTTGAGCTGAGGCCAGGATCGCGGTGAGCGCCCATAGGCCAATTCCTACCATATCTTACTCGTGGATGTTGCCCCCGCGGCTCTGACCGGACGTCAGTTGATCGGCACGGCAAGGGCCATAGCGCCGGATGTGACAGCAAGCAGGGCCATGCCAACCGACAGTGGAGAGCGCAGCCTGGTCCACCAGGACGGCGCAACACCGGCGTGCGCCAGTCGAATATCAACGGGCAGCATCGCGGCGAACAGCAGTCCAATCCCGATCATGGCTACGCCGCCGCCGACAACGGCGAGCGCCCACCCAGCAAGCGACGGAAGGACGCTTGCGGCCAGCAGAGCGGCGAGGCGATCGGGTGCCGCCTTGGAAGCGGCGAGCCCCCACCATGCACCGCCGATAAAGCTGAGGATGACCGCGGCGTACACAGCGTGAGCGTGAAGCGCGGCCGACTGCCAGTCCACCGGGCCGGCTGACACGAAAAGGCTGAGCACCGCTGCGGGTACCAGGCCCGCATAGCCGAGGAAGGAAGCGGCGCGCGGCGGATTGAAAGTCGACATGGCAGCGAGCGATAACGCCATCGCTACCGAACGAGAAGCCGGAGGGGCCGTTTCACTCAGGCGGCATCACGAGGCCGCCCCTTGTTCGCGATGACTCTCTGCTCTGCATACTCCCATAGACGAACAGGTCTGATGCCAAGCCGCTTCATCCCCGATAGCGAGTCTAGGCGCAGGTCGTCGCGCCCTGCCAACTGCAGCGGGAGGCGGAGCAGCCGACCAACGCCGGCGTGGGCCGGAGAGATCGCTGCGGCCAGCACTTTCAAGGCGAGAGGCGGCACGGTGAGCACTTTGGCGCGCTTGCGAGACAGACCGGCGTACAGCGTTACGATGTCTCGCTCCGTCGGGTCGTCCCACCCACCAATATCGATCGTCTGGCCGGCCAGATCAGCGCGTATCAAAGCCTGCACAGCTGCTGCGGCCACATCGTACACGGCGATCATGTTGCGCGCCGTGGTACCGTTACCGAGCAGGATGACAGTACGCCCCCGCAGGACGGCGGCGCCAATCAGGTCATGTGCGTAGAGGTCCATAAAGGCACTTGGGCGAAGGATGACATGCTCTAACCCCGATGCCTTCAGATGTTGCTCCGTGAGGGCTTTTGCCTGCCAAAATTCGGATGGATGGTCGGGAGATGCCCCTAAAGCCGACAGATATACAAACCGCTCAACGCCCGCTGCGGCAGCTGCATCGATCAAGGCTGCGTGCCCACGGACGTCGATCCGCGCAATCGAGTGCCGCGACCTGCCGAGTAACCCGTGAATGCAGCTTATGACCTTCGTGGCCCCGGTGAGCGCATCGGCGAGGCCGCGACCAGATTCGATGTCCAGCCGAACGACCTCGACACCGCGATCGGCCAGCGACCGAGCCTTGCCGACGCTGCGGCAGGCTGCGCGAAAAGCGATGCCGTCCCGCAGTAGGCGCTCTGCGACCGCCTTCCCGAGCCGACCCGTCCCACCAACCAGCAAGATCATCTGCGCCTCCGACGCCCAAAGGCTCGAATCTGCGGACCGCTAAGTCAATACTGGGGCGTCGAGGGCAGCGGCGGCCGTCCAAAGAGCGCTCCTCGAGGATTTCCCGTTAGATTTTGTCCCCACTTTCCGCTCCTCCCGAATCGCTGGATCAACGTCTGCTATCGGGAGGTCCGTCTTCGCCGGCGAACGGCCGCCTCGAGGCGCCAAGCGGACAGTAAGCACCACCCGAAAACGAAAGTGGGTGCAGGGGCTGAGCCCCTGCCCGCCGGAGGCTCTCCTTCTTGCTCCCCTACAAGCAAACCCTCCCTCAATCAGCCAGCTTCCCCATGCACGCCGCCTTGGACCATGCTGCCCCCAGCACGGAGGGATGAGCCATGGATTTTGGGTTGCCGTCGCAGGCCGGGCAACTGCGAGACCGTGGTTGTCATCCCTGCCCGGGCGCATTGTACTGACAGCACTCCGCGACTGCCTAGCTCGCTCGTGCAGTGGCGGGATCTGGTGCGAAGATCTGCGGGTAGAGATTGCGCATCGCGGCTTCGTCGAAATCGCCCTTGAAGGGATGCCGGGTCTCGATCGCTCGCGCCCGCCCGGCCGCCGGCCGGGCGTCGATCTCCGCCATCAGCCGGGCAATGTGCGGATACTCGGCCATTGCCGTTTCGTCGCCGAGCATGAAGGGGATCCGTGGCGCCCATCCCCAGACCGCCATGTCGACGATCGAATAGGTGCCGCCGACCATGTAGCCGGTCCCCGCCAGCCGATCGTCTATAATCTGCCAGTGGCGCCGTGCTTCAAAATCATAGCGCTTGATCGGGTAGGCCAGCCGCTCCGGCGCGAACAGGCGGAAATGCACGCATTGCCCGGAATAGGGGCCGACGCCCGTCGCCACAAACATCAGCCAAGACAGCAACTCGGCGCGCGCAGCCGACCCGGCGTCCGGCCTGGGTAGGAATTTGCCGGTCCTTTCCGCAAGGTAGAGAAGGATGGCGTTGCTGTCGAAGAGTACGGCGTCGCCGTCGATAAGTGCTGGGACCTTGCCGTTGGGATTGATCGCCCGGAAGGTCGGCGTGTGCTGATCGCCAAGCTTAGTGTCGATCGGGATCGCTTCGTACTCGAGGTGCGCTTCCTCCAGAAAAAGCGCCACTTTCATTGGGTTAGGTGCCATATTGTAGAAGAATCTAATCACGTCGGGCTCCGTTCTGCGGCGCGAGCGGAAATTGCCGAGATAGAAGCAGCTGTGCGATTTATAACGTTCTCTGAAAAGGGCGGCGGAAGCTGACCCCTAGGCGGCGTGGACAAACTCAGTGTTAGCACAGGGGTCGCTTTCCGGGCCATCGCGGTTGCGAGCAGCAACTCGGCAGCAACCGCTTTTTTCTGCATCTTCACGTTCAGTCACCGGCTGCCCTGACCCCGTGATTATCCAGCGCTTATCTGAAATCACAACGGGCGCCGCCGACGGGGATACGCCGAGCTAAATAATTGAAATCATGGTGGCCCCGGCAGGACTTGAACCTGCGACCTTCGGTTTAGGAAACCGCTGCTCTATCCGGCTGAGCTACGGAGCCATGCCGACGGACTCGTAGGGATTGCGCGAAAAGGGGTCAACGCGCCTTGCAGGCGTCATCCCAGGTTCTCCGGCAGCTGGCCCTTGGTGAGCTTGGCGCGGATCAGGCTGCCGGCTTCGGCCTTGGTGAT
>JANPIH010000002.1:0-21565 GCA_031424895.1 Rhodospirillales bacterium | reverse complement strand
GGCGACTGAAGCGCCCGGATGCGGCCACGAGGTGGTTGCATCCGGGCGTGTTTTTGTCTGGGGTGGGGGAGGGAAAGGGAGGCTGGGCTCTGCCCAGGCCCGCCCGGGGCCGAGCCCCTGGACCTCCAACTCTAGACTTAGGGCGTGTTTGATCGTCCTCCGGTTGGGGGCGGTTTGGCGCTGATTTGGGTGTTTGGGCGGACGAGTGGATTCGGGGGGGCGCGGGCACGGCGCGGACGGGCGACGGGCTCGACGCGGGGAAGGGGGCGCAGGCCGCGGTTCGGGCCGGGGCCGATGACCCAGAGGATCGGGTGTTCGCAGACGAGATGGGTGCCGTCGAACGGAGTACGGGCGCGGAGCGGCAGGGCGGGCGCTTGGGTGGGATGCGGGAACTCGGTGGGGATTCGCGCGGCCGCGTGGTGCCAGGCGCGTGTGTGGCGCCGGCCGAGGAGGGCGGCCAGGAGGGCGAGGATCAGGGCCTCCAGGGCGGCATGCAGACGCAGCTTCGCCGCAGCGCCTGGGGCGCTGTTGCGGGCTTGGCTCTGGGGCCGGGTGGAGTGACATGGGTCCATTGGGGTAGTATATATCACGTCGCGTTAGGGACGCAAGGGATTTTTGCCTGGAGTGGTGATGCCGTAGCTTTCCGGGCCTTGGCAGTTTGCCGGGGGTTGTGCATTTGCATGGCGGGTGCTGGGAGAAGCGAATGGGCGAGCGGCGGCGTGTCAGGCTTTTCCGGAGCGGGCGGAATCAGGTGGTTCGTATTCCCGTAGCGTTCGAATTGCCGGGGGACGACGCGATCATGCATCGGGAGGGCGAGCGGCTTGTGATCGAGCCGGTGCGCGAGCGTGGGTTGGTGGCGTTGCTGGCTTCGATGACGCCGATTGATGAGGCGTTTGACGAGTTTGATGACCCCGTGCCTGGGACTGAGCCGATCTTGTGATGTGGCAGCTTCGCTGCCCTAGCGTCCTTTCAAAAAGTCGTGCTGGAATCCGCTCCGCGCCAGATGCGACAGTGCTGCCGATTTTCTGCAACAACTTGCTGAGCGCGGCTGATGCCATTGCGCCGGGGGTACTGTTGCCGGCCAATGAACGCGTGGCCGAGCGAGCGCGGAGTTTAACGGTGCTGAAACTGATGGTCGGATTGCGTGCCATGCAACAGGCTTGACGTTCTGAGGGCGCTGACGGACTCTGCCGCACTGAAACGTCCACATCGCATGATAGCTGATTCGATTCGGTTATTCATTGGGAAGCGGGAGTTTGGCGGCCACAAGAGCCGGGATAGGCGCAGAGGGAACGATGGGACGACGACTACGACAAAGGGCTGTTCAGGCGCCGACCTTGCCACTGCCCGTAAGAATAAAGCGCGTTGACCCCGCAAATTTGGGAACTTTGCACGCGGGACTCATATGTAAATGTGATGACGGTTGCGACTATGTCGTGAAGGATGGCACCGGACATCCTCTCATACCCCATGCCGAATGGTTTTGCACTCACTTGGCTGATCTCTTGAGCCTCCCAGGGCTTCCCTGCCGGGTAGTTGAACTCCATGATTCGTCTGGAGCGGTCCAGAGGCTGTTTGGATCACGCTGGGAGGAAGGCGAGATCCCAAAGAGTCCGACACCCTGGTGGGAACTCGTTAAGACCGGCATCATTCCGATCGCAGAAATTGCTCCAATTTTGAGTCGAATTTATGTATTTGATAATTTTATACATAATATTGATCGGCATTTTAACAATTTTTTCGTCAGAAAATCACACAATTCATTCTCAATACTATCCGTAGATTACTCCAAAGCTTGGACATACAAGGGGTTTCCACCCCCTGACCTCCCGTTTGACTTGACGGATCGTGAGCACAGGACCGTTTTGGTCCAGCGAGCATCTGCAGAGCTGTGGGGAGCGTGGTTTAACCCGATTGAGGCGGATCGAATACTAGATGGCCTTCGTTTGATTAGCGCTGAAAAGATAAGGGAGATCATAGAATCTCACCCAAACGAGTGGATATCCCAAAATAAAAAACGGGATATTATTAGGTGGTGGAGATCAAAAAGGCGCCTTGATTTGCTGGATGCAATTGACCACGGGGTAAAAAATGGCGTATATCTATAAGTACTCCATTCTCATGGCGATTCCAAGCGCACGACGCGGGGAACGAGTGAACGTTGGTCTAATAGTGTTCCTGCCTGAACGACTTGATATACGGGTTTCTGATGTATCAAAGATAAATTGCCTCGCTCCAAATGACTGGTCTGATTATGTTTCGAAATCCGCCCTTTACATGCAAGAACGCTTTGGCCCCCCTGCGTCACCTGAGGGTTTTCTCAAACAATTCAGTGATTACGAATCTGTTCTAAGACTGTCTGATCTTGGTTGGTTTTCAATTGATAGTCACGATCACTATGAGAGTGAAGTGCTATCAATACTCAATGATCTTGTCTATTTTCCGCGAGAGCAACAAAATTTGACGATCGCAAAGACTTCAAGAATAAATGCACAGATCGCAGCGGAATTTCGAAAGGCACAAATATTGGCGTCAGTGTATGAGACTATCGAGGACCATAAGGTAGAAAGAAATTACACTGTGTCAAGATCAGCCGACCTTAAGGCGGATTTTGCTGTCAAGAATGGTGTGTATCACATCACGTCAACTCTCGACCTTAGAAGAGAATCCGCCCATATTAGTCAAGCGACTTGGAAAGCGGTTGTTCTTTTAGAAGCTGAGAAAACTTTTGGCAAGGATACAAATAAAAATTGCGGTCTATGCAGCACCCTACGGCGCAACGCAATTTCGGGACCACATCAACATTCTAAAAGAATTTGCAGATATTACTTTTAATTGGGTCAATCCAGATGACCAGAAGGCTTATAAACAAGTAACTTTTGATGCTTTGAGAGGCTCATTGCCGCCCGGAGATCTTACATTGGCCTAATTCAGCAAACGTTTTCGTTTGTATTTGATGGCTAGGCAAAATGGTCGCGGTCGTGACGGAAATGGCTGCCGCAGCGTTGCTCTGTTAGCGCGTTGCTGGGGAGGGGCCGCCTGTTCAAGCTGGATGGCTCCCCCACGCGGCCCTCCCCACGAGGGGGAGGGGGAAGGGATCGGTGCAAATGGGTGAAGTTTTTTTGCTTCTTTTTGTTCACAAAAAGAAGGCGCTTGCCTTCCTTCCTTAAACGACGCCGTGCTTCGAGCGATCTTTGCCGTCAGGTTGAGTTGCCTTTGCACGGGCCAGCAAGTCTGGATTGCTTCGCTGCGCTCGCAATGACGGCGTGGGGTGGGGGGGGTCGAGGAGGGGCGTTACCCTGCCATGCGGATGATCTTGCCGGGGTTCATGATGTTCTTCGGGTCGAGTGCCTGCTTGATGGCTTTCATGGCGGCCATTTCGACGGGGGAGGAATAGTAGGCGAGTTCGTCCAGTTTTTCCTGGCCGATGCCGTGTTCGGCGCTGATGGAGCCGCCGAAGGTTCGGATGAGGTCGTTGATGGCGCGGGTGATGGCGGGTTTGTATTGGGTGAAGGTTTCGCGGGTCATGCCGACGGGGGCTTTGAAGCCGTAGTGGAGGTTTCCGTCGCCGATGTGGCCGACCGGGGATAGGCGGATGCCGGGGAGGACGGATTTGGCGGCGGCTTCGCCTTGTTCGACGAAGGCGGGGATTTTGGAGGTGGCGACGGACATGTCGTAGCTGAGGGCGGGGCCTTCGCTGCGGCTGGCTTCGGCGTGGCCTTCGCGGATATGCCACATGCCGCGGGCCTGGGCTTCGGATTGGGCGATGACGGCGTCTTCCACCAGGCCGCGTTCCATGGCGTCGGCGAGGAAGGTTTCCATGCGGTCGGCCATGCCTTCGCCGCCTTCGGGTTTGGGGCGGGTGGAGGACCATTCGGTGAGGATGTACCAGGGCGAGGCGCGGCTGGCGGTGTGGGGCAGCGGGTCTTGGGTGCCGGGGACGTATTGGAAGACGCCGTCGAGGCTGAGGCGGTGCATGAGTTCGAAGCTGGTGACGGTGTCGCCGGAGGCTGCGTGGGAGTCTGACAGCAGGTCGACGGCGGCCTGGACGGAGGGGATGGCGAGCCAGGCGGTGGCGATGTCTTTCGGTTTTGGCCAGACCTTGATGACGGCTTTGGTGATGATGCCGAGGGTGCCTTCGGCGCCGATGAAGAGGTGTTTGAGGTCGTAGCCGGTGTTGTCTTTTTTGAGGGCGCGCAGGCGGTTCCAGATGTCGCCGTTGGGGAGGACGACTTCGAGGCCGAGGACGAAGCTGCGGGTGTTGCCGTAGTGCAGGACCTGGGCGCCGCCGGCGTTGGTGGAGAGGTTGCCGCCGATCATGCAGCTGCCTTGGGCGCCGAGGGAGAGGGGGAGAAGGCGGTCGTTGTCGGCGGCGAGTTGCTGGAGGGTTTGCAGGACGCAGCCGGCTTCGACGGTCATGGTGGAGGATTTGGCGTCGATTTCGATGACGCGGTTCATGCGGCCGAGGGAGAGGACGATGCCGGTGTGGGCGGGCCAGGGGGTGGCGCCGCCCATGAGGCCGGTGTTGCCGCCCTGGGGGACGATGGCGATGTTGTGGTCGTGGCAGAGTTTTACGACCTGGGAGACTTCCTCGGTGGAGTTGGGGCGGACGACGACGGCGGCGTTGCCGGAGAGTTGGCCGCGCCAGTCGGTGACGAAGGGGCGGATGTCGGCTTGTTGTTCGAGGAGGCCGCGGGGTCCGACGATGGCGCGGAGCTGTTCCAGGATTTCGGGGGTGACGGGGGTGGTGGGGATGGTGGGGGGGACGATCTGGTCCATTTGTGGGCGTTTCCTGGTTGCTTTGGCGCGGCGGTGCGGCGAGTTGGGGGGAGAGTAGCGCGGGCGGCGGCGGCGGCAACAGGGCGGGGTTGCGGCGGCGGGGTGGCGGGTTCAGCGTTGCGGGAAACGGGAGGGTGGCATGGGCAAGCGGCGGGTGGGCATTGTCGGGTTGGGGCGGATTTTCGACCTTAATGTGCTGGGGTATCTCGGGCATGCGGAGGCGGAGGTGGTGGCGCTGTGCGACACCTCGGCCGCGTGGCGGGGGAAGCGGGCGGGGGAATTTCCCGGGGCGATCGTGACGGATGATTTCGGGGCGTTCCTGCGGCAGGGGCTGGATTTCGTGGATGTGCTGACGCCGCATCCGGTGCATGCGGAAATGGCGATCGCGGCGCTGGAGGCGGGGGCGGATGTTTCGGTGCAGAAGCCGATGGGGATGACGCTGGGCGAGTGCGACGCGATGATTGCGGCCGCGCGGGCGGGTGGGCGGCGGCTGAAGCTGTTCGAGAATTTCGTGTTCTATCCGCCACTGGTGAAGATGAAGGCGTTGCTGGCGGAGGGGGCGATCGGGCGGCCGGTGCATTTCCGCATGAAGGTGGTGCTGGGGGATGCGAGCCAGGCGTGGCATGTGCCGGTGGAGAGCAATGCGTGGCGGCAGGCGGTGGCGGCGAGCGGGGTTGGCGGGCCGATGGTGTTCGACCACGGGCACCACATGATGGCCGTGGCGCTGTGGCTGTTCGGGGATGTGGTGGATGGGTTCGCGCGGATCGACGAGACGGTGTTGCCGAGCGGGCGGCGGATCGACGCGCCGGCTTCGCTCATGTGGCGGCATGGTCCGCGGGACGGTTTTGCGCCGGTGCATGGGGTTTGGGATGTGAGCGCGGCGCCGCGGATGACGCTGCGGACCGATTATTATCCGGACAACGAGCGGTTTGAGATCCAGGGGGAGGAGGGGATTTTGCAGGTGACGCGGTGTTCGGACCGGTTGCTGGATGAGCCGGTGCTGACGCTGTATCGCGGGGGGGAGGTGCGGAGTTTCCACAACATCGAGAGCGACTGGGGGAATTCGTTCCGGCTTTCGACGTTGCATCACCTGGACGTGCTGGCGGGGCGGGAGGCGCAGATGGTGTTTACGGGGGAGCAGGGGCGGGCGGTGCTGGCGATGCACGAGATGTTCGTGCGGAGCAATGCGAGTGGGGCGATGGTTGGGGTGGCGTGACAAATCGGCAAGCCGGGCACCTGGGCGCTTGATCGGGACGGGGGGCGGGCCATCTCGGCAGTGGTTCGACTGGAGGACGCGATGAAGTGCCCGCTGTGTGCCGTGGATCTGGTGATGGCCGATCGCCAGGGCATCGAGATCGATTATTGCCCGAAGTGCCGCGGCATCTGGCTGGACCGCGGCGAGATCGACAAGATCATCGAGCGGTCGCAGGCCCTGGAGGCGCGCGCGGTGCAGTCGCCGATGCCGGAGCCCGCGGCGCGGCCACCAATGCCGCAGCAGGGCGGGTTCGCGCCGACGCCGCAGGCCTATGCGCCGCCGCCGCAGGCCGGGTTCGCGGCGCCGCAGCAGGGCGGCTACCCTCAGGCGCAACCGGGCGGCTATCCGCCGGCGCAGCAGGGCGGCTATCCGCAGGGCCAACAGGGCTGGAAGCGTGACGATGACGACGATGACGACCATCGGCGTCGCCACGGCCAGCCACATGGGAAAAAGCGCAAGGGCTTCCTGTCGGAGTTGCTGGATTTCGATTGACGGGGTGGTGCCGGGTGGCTGAGCCGGGTAAGACGCGGCGATGATTCCCACCACCATTCCCCGTGCGGCTCTTGTGACCGGCGGCGCCGTGCGGCTGGGCCGGGCGATTGCGCTGGCGCTGGCCGGGCAGGGCTTCAGCGTGGCGATCCATTGCAACAGCAGCCGGGACAAGGCCGAGGCGACGGCGGACGAAGTGCGGGCGCTGGGGGTTCGCGCCGTGGTGGTGCAGGCCGACCTGGCGCGCGAGGGGGAGATGCACGGGCTGGTGGCGGCGGCGGCGGCGCTGGGGCCGGTGGGGGTGCTGGTGAACAACGCCAGCACGTTCGAACGGGACGAGTGGGATGATGCGACGCGGGAAAGCTGGGACCTGCACATGGAGCCGAATCTGCGGGCGCCGTTCGTGCTGGCGCAGGCGTTCGCGCGCGCCCTGCCTGCGGATGCGGAGGGGGTGGTGCTGAACATGATCGACATGCGGGTTTGGTCGCTGACGCCGCATTTCGTCAGCTACACCGTCAGCAAGGCGGGGTTGTGGGCACTGACGCAGTCCCTCGCGCTGGCGCTGGCGCCGCGGGTGCGGGTGGTGGCGATCGGGCCGGGGCCGGCGCTGCCGAATGCGCGGCAGAGCTGGGCGCAGTTCGAGCGGCAGGCGGCATCGACGCCGCTGCGGCGGGGGACGTCGCCGGAGGAGGTGGCGCAGGCGGCGCTGGCGCTGATCGCGCTGCCGTCGGTGACCGGGCAAATGCTGGCGCTGGATGGCGGGCAGCATCTGCAATGGGCGCCGGCCGGGCGGGGTGCCGATCTTGACGAATGAGGGCTATGCCTCGGCGGCCGAGGGGCTGCGGCATGTGTTCCTGCGCGACATGGTGTTACCGGCGCGGATCGGCGTGCACCCGCATGAGCAGGGCGGTGCCCAACGCGTACGCATCAACGTGGACCTCGCGGTGGATGACCCCGGCGCCACCGGGGCGGGGCCGGCGGTGGGGGCGGATGAGTTGGGGCGGGTGGTCGACTACCAGGGGGTGGCGGCTGCGGTGCGGGGTATCGTTGGCGCCGGGCATGTGCGCCTGGTGGAGACGCTGGCGGAGCGGATCGCGGTGGCCTGCCTTGTTCACGAGGCTGTGAAAAAGGTTCGTGTAACAGTTGAGAAACTTGACGTGTTCGCCGATGCGAACAGTGCCGGGGTGAGTGTTGAACGGTTGCGCCGGTGATTTTGTCCACGTCTGGCGGGCTTCGGGTGAAGTTACAGTGGTGTGCAGCCTGTTTTTGATCGATTAACCGATCTGTCATGTTTCGAATGAGTATTTTCAATGGCTTAGGTGCGCTGCCCATTTTCCAGGCAATCCGTTGGAGCCGCTGATTCTGCGAGATTTGCATCCCCCGCGGCGGGGTTTGCCCACAAAGTTATCCACAGATTCGGTGGATGAATTGGCGGCAGTTCGTGATTGGCTTGAGCGACGGGGCAACGGCGCCTAACTCATGACCATGAGCGATCGCGAAACACCAACCAGCGCCGACTCGCCGCCGACGCCGGGCATGCGCGGGGTTGCGGCAATCGAGCGGGCGTTGGAGACGATGCCGCTTTCGCCGGGCGTGTACCGGATGCTCGCGGCCAGCGGGGATGCGCTGTACGTTGGCAAGGCGCGGTCGCTGAAAAAGCGGGTGGCGAGCTATGCGCAGCTTGGGCGGTTGCCGGAGCGGCTGCGGCGGATGGTGAGCGAGACGGTGGCGATGGAGATCGTCACGACGCACACCGAGGCCGAGGCGCTGCTGCTGGAGGCCAACCTGATCAAGCGGCTGAAGCCGCGCTACAACATCGTGCTGCGCGACGACAAATCGTACCCGTGGCTGATGCTGACGGAGGACCATCCGTATCCGCAGATCGCCAAGCATCGTGGGGCGCGGGCGCGCAAGGGGAGCTATTACGGGCCGTTCGCCTCAGCGTGGTCGGTGAACCAGACGGTGACGGCGATGCAGCGGGTGTTCCTGCTGCGGTCGTGCCGCGACACGGTGTTCCGCAACCGCTCCCGGCCGTGCCTGCTGCACCAGATCAAGCGGTGTTCAGCGCCATGCGTGGCGCGGATCAGCACCGAGGACTATGCCGGATTGGTGGAGCAGGCGAAGGCGTTCCTGTCGGGCAAGGCGGGCGGGGTGCAGGCGGCGCTGGCGGCCGAGATGGAGCAGGCGGCGGAAGCGCGGGAGTTCGAGCACGCGGCGGCGGTGCGGGACCGCATCCGGGCGCTGACCAGCGTCCAGGGCACGGATGTGATCAATCCGGCTTCGCTGACCGATGCCGATGTGATCGCGGCGTGGCAGATCGCCGGGCAGACCTGCGTGCAGGTGTTCTTCGTGCGCGGCGGGCGGAACAACGGCAACCGGGCGTTCTTTCCGGTGCACACCAAGGGGGAGGAGCGACCGGAGGTATTGGCCGCGTTCATCGCGCAGTTCTACGACGACAAGCCGCCGCCGCCGGTGATCCTGCTGAACGAGGGGCTGGCGGAGCAGGCGCTGGTGGCCGAGGCGCTGTCGATCAAGGCGAACAGTTTTGGCTCCCATGAAGGAAGGGGGGGCAAGCGCGTTGACATCACGGTGCCGCAGCGCGGGGAGAAGGCCGCGGTGGTGGCGCATGCCGAGACGAATGCGCGCGAGGCGCTGGAGCGCAAGCTGGCGGAGACGGCGGGGCAGGCGAAGCTGCTGGATGCCACCGCCGCGCTGTTCGCGCTGGACGGGCCGCCCGGGCGGATCGAGGTGTACGACAACAGCCACATCATGGGGACGAATGCGTATGGCGTGATGGTGGTGGCCGGGGCGGAGGGGTTCCGCAAGCAGGCATACCGCAAGTTCGCGATCCGCAGCGCGATCACGCCCGGGGACGATTTCGGCATGATGCGCGAGGTGCTGACGCGGCGGTTCTCGCGATTGCTCAAAGATGGCGCTTCGAAGGAGGAGGAGACCGGCGGGGAGACGGAGTGGCCGGACCTGGTGCTGATCGATGGCGGCGTGGGGCAGTTGACGGCGGCGCAGGCGATCCTGGACGAGCTGGGGATTGACGACGTGCTGCTGGTGGCGATCAGCAAGGGGCCGGACCGGGATGCGGGGCGGGAGTGGTTCCACCGCACCGGGCTGGCGCCGTTCCAGCTGCCGCCGCGCGATCCGGTGCTGTATTTCCTGCAGCGGCTGCGCGACGAGGCGCATCGGTTCGCGATCACCACGCATCGGGCGGGGCGCAGCAAGGCGCTGGTGACGAGCGAGTTGGACGAGATCGCGGGGGTCGGGCCGGGGCGGAAGCGGGCGCTGCTGAACCATTTCGGCTCGGCGCGGGGGGTGAAGCAGGCGGGGCTTTCCGACCTTGAGGCGGCGCCCGGGGTGTCGAAGGCGATTGCGCGGGTGGTTTATGCGCACTTTCATCCGGGAGCGTAGGAAGGAAGCAGTTCTTTTTTGAAAAAAGAACCAAAAAACTTTTTTCTTATGAGTAAAGTCTTTTTGCTTCTTTTTCTTCAGAAAAAGAAGCACTTGCTTGCTTGCGATGCCCTGGCTTGCCCACTGCGCGCCCATGCGCCATGAGTCACGAACGCATGCCAGACCTTCCCCCCCCTCTCGCCGGGCATATCGACCAGGCCGACCGGCATTCGCTGACCGGGTGGGCGATGGACCCGGCGCGGCCGGGCGAGCCGGTGGAGTTGGAGCTGGTTCTGGACGGCGAGGTGGTGGGGCGGTTTCCGGCCGACCGGCATCGTGCCGACCTGGAGCAGGCCGGGATGGGCGATGGGCGCCATGCGTTCCTGGTGCAGATTCCCGGCGGGCTGTCGGCGCACGCGGAACGGACGCTGGAGTTGCGGCGCGCGGGCGATGGGGCGCCGGTGCCGGGCTCGCCGGTGGTGCTGCCGCGGGCGCCGATGGCGGGCGAGGCGGCGCGGCATGCGTTGGAAGATGCGGTGATGGCGGCGGCGGCGGGGGCCGATGCGGCGGGGCTGGAGGCGTTGATGCGTGAACTGATGCGGGCCGTGGCCGCGCGCTTGCCGCAGCCGCAACCGCATCATGCAGCACTGCTGGAGCGGTGGGACGCGGGGGAGGCGGCGCCTGTGGTGCCCGCGCGGAGGCGCGGCTTGGTGTTGGCGCGGGGGCGCGCCCTGGTCATCGACGAATCGATCCCCGATCCCGGGCGGGATGCCGGGTCCTCGGCGTTGCTGTCGCACATGCATTCGCTGCGGCGGCTGGGCTTCGACGTGGAGATTGTGCCGGCCTATGCCATGGCGGCCGCACCCGAGGCGGTGGCGCGGATGGCGCAGGCGGGGTTCCTGGCCTGGACTTCGCCGTGGGTCGGCTCGGTGGAGGAAGTGCTGCGGCAGGGCGGGGCGGATTATGGCGTGGTGTATGTGCATCGCCTGGCGGTGATGCTGAAATATGGCGGGCTGATCCGGCGGTGGTGCCCCGGGGCGCGGCTGGTTTACTGCGTGGCCGACCTGCATCACCTGCGCGCCGAGCGGGAGGCAGCACTGGCGACCGGGATTGGCGGCAATGCGGACATCGAGGCGTTGCGCGAGGCGGAGCTGGCGGCGATCCGCGCGGCAGACGGGCCGATCACGCATTCGCCGGTGGAGCAGGCGCGGCTGGCGGCGTTGTTGCCGGGGGTTCGCTTCCACGTGGTGCCGTGGGAGGTGGCGCTGCCGCCGCTGCCCGGGCCGGCCGCGGGGCGGCGGGGGGTTGGGTTCGTGGGCAGTTTCGGCCATGCGCCGAACCGCGATGCGGCATGGGAGTTGCTGGAGGCGGTGATGCCGCTGGTGTGGGCACGTGACCCGTCGATCCCGTTGCTGCTGGCTGGGAGCGGCATGCCGGCGGAGCTGGTGGCGGCCGCGGGGCAGGCGAAGGGGCGGGTAGAGGTGCTGGGGCGGATTCCGGCGCTGTCGGCGTTGTGGGAGCGCGCCTTGGTGACGGCCGCGCCGCTGCGTTTCGGGGCGGGGATCAAGGGCAAGGTGCTGGACAGCCTGGCGGCCGGAATACCCTGCGTGTGCACGACGATCGCCGCCGAGGGGATGGGACTGCCGCCGGACCTGGCCGGGCTGGTGCGGGACGAGCCGGGAGAGATGGCGCGGGAGATCGTGCGGCTGCATCATGATCCCGGCGAGGTGGACCGGCTGGGACTGGCGGGGCGGGCGTTTATCGGTGAGCGCCATGCGGCCGCGGTGATCGATGCGGCGCTGGTGCCGGCGCTTGGAATGGAAGGGATGGCAGGATGAGCGGAGTGGACGCGATCGACGGCATCGCGGTGCCGGATGCGGCGATGATCGCGGACATGCGGACGGAACTGGCGCCCTGGGTGGCCACCACGCCGGTGTTCGCGCGCACAGGGGTCGCGGCGGGGCCGGCGGGGGCGACGCTCGAGTTCAAGTTCGAGCTGTTGCAAGCCGCCGGCACGTTCAAGTCGCGCGGGGCGTTCGCCAACGTGCTGGCGCTCGACGACGCGCAGAAGGTGCGCGGGGTGACGGCGATCTCGGCAGGGAACCATGCCATTGCGGTGGCCTATGCGGCGCAGAAGCTTGGGGTGCCGGCCAAGGTGGTGATGCTGGCCAGTGCCAACCCGGCGCGGCTGGCGCTGGCGCGGGCCTGCGGGGCGGAGGTTCTGCTGGCGCCGGACGGGGCGACGGGGTTCGCGATGGTGGGGGACATCCAGGCGAAGGAGGGAAGGTTCTTCGTTCATCCGTTCAACGGGCTGCGCACCGTGCTGGGAACGGCCACGCTGGGGGCGGAGTGGGCGGAGCAGAGTGGCGGGCTGGATGCGGTGGTGCTTCCGGTTGGTGGCGGTGGGCTGGCGGCCGGCGCGGCGACGGCGTTGCGGCTGGCGATGCCGGGTGTGATGATCTACGGGGTGGAGCCGGAGGGGGCGAACGGCATGGCGCGCAGCTTCGCTACAGGCGGGCCCGTGAAGATGGGTGCGATGTCCTCGATCGCCGACAGCCTGTGCGCGCCGCATACCGAGGCTTATAGCTACGGGCTGTGCCGGCGGGCGATCGACGAGCTGGTGACGATCGGCGATGGGGAGCTGCGGGCAGCGATGCGGCTGCTGTTCGAGGAGCTGAAGCTGGCGGTGGAGCCGGCCTGTGCTGCGGCGACGGCGGCGGTGTGCGGGCCACTGCGGGCGCGGCTGGCGGGGCGGCGGGTGGGGGTGCTGTTGTGCGGCAGCAACACCGACCTGGCGACCTTTGCCGGGCACCTCGCATGAGGCGCCTGGGCGGCGTTCTTGCGGTGCTGCTGGCATTTGCCGCGCCGGCGTTTGCGCAGGCACCGGCGTTGGCGCAGGCACCGGCGCGGCCGGGGTCACCTCAAGGCGCCCCCACGCAAGGCGCGCCCCAGGACGCACCGGCGCCGGACAAACCGATGGCGTTGCGGACGGAGGCGAGCGTGGCGCTGCGCGGGCCGGTCGGGCGGTGGGGCCCGCCGGTGGTCGACGATCTCAACCGTCGCCTCTATCTGCCGCGTGGCCCCGGCGGGCTGACGGTGGTGGGGCTGGATGGGTTCAAGACGCTGGCCGAGGTGGCGGAGACGACCGGCAGCGTCGCGGTGACGCTGGACCCGGAGACGCTGCGCGGATTCTCGGCCAACACGCCGGAATCGGGGCCGGGGCCGGGCGGCATCACGGTGTTCGACCAGCGCAATTTCCGGCCGGCGGGGGCCATTCCCGTGACCGGGGTGCGCCACATCGTGTACGACGCGGCGACCAAGCAGGTCGCGGCGATCGGCGACGAGGGCGTGCTGACGCTGATCGACCCGGTGAAGCTGACCGTGACCGCCACCTTGCCGCTGGAAGGCAAGCGCCCGACGGGCCTGGTGTCTGATCGGCGCGGGCGGGTGTTCGTGGCGCTGGCCGACCGCGACTCGATCGTGGTGATCGACATGGTGGCGCGGCAGGTGGCGACGACCTGGCAGCCGCAGGGTTGCCGCATGCCAGTCGGGCTGGTGTTCGACAGCTTCGGGCAGCGCCTGGTGGTCGCCTGCCGCGGGGCGGCGGCGGTGCAGGGCACAGCGGGAAGGCCGGGCATACCGGCAGCGGATGGCACTGCGGTGGCGATCGACCCATTCTCGGGGCAGCCGGTTTCAGCCTTCGCGGTACCGCCGGCGGTTGATTCGGTGGTGCACGACGCGCGCAACCGGATGCTTTACTTCACCAGCGCCGGCACGGCGTCGGTTATGACCTATCGGCAGGTGGACGCGTTCCGCTATGCGCCGCTGGAGACCGTTGGCTCCCGCCCGATGGCGGCGGTGGCGGTGGCGGACCCGCGCACCGGGCGGCTTATCCTGCCGGTGGCGGAATACATGGCTACGCCCGCACGGCCAGAGGGCGGCGGTGGGCTGCGCATCCTGCCGAACAGCTTCGCCCTGCTGGTGATGAAGCGGTTGTCGATCGAGTAGTGGTCTGGTGATCGAGTAGTGGTCTGGCGAGGAGGGGTGGCGGCTGGCCCGAGTTTCGCTCCACCGTGCCCTGCGTGCGGGCGCATTGGAGCGAACGCGAATTTGCGCTAATTGGCGCGTCCAACATTCGATGAGCATTACCTGATGGCCTTCAAGGGCGACAAGTTCCAAGACCGCGCGAGCGCCGCCGCCGAGGCGCGCAAGAAGCTGGCCGAACGATTCAAGGCGGCGCCGAAGCCGGATGATCCCCGTGTGCAGGCACTGGCCGCCGAGCGGAAAGCGATCGCCGAGGCGCGTGAAATCCGCCAAGCCGAGCGGATGCGCCAGAAGGCCGAGGAAGAGGTGGTCCGCGCCGAGGAAGCCAGGCTGAAGGCGATCGACGACGCGCGCGCCGCCGAAGAAGCCCGACTGCTGGCGATTCAGGAGCGCGCCAAGCAGCTCCAGATGGCCGCCGAACAGAAGGCGGCGCGTGATGCCCGCTATGCGGCGCGCAAGGCGAAGAAAAGGTAATACCAACCCTCGTTGAATTCGACCCATAGAACGACAGCAAGGTTGGGCTCTGCCCAAACCCGCTAGGTCCGGCGCGCGCCTTCGCGCGACGGGCCAAGCCCCTGGACCTTATCGATTTAGAAATTAATGGGATCAAAGGGCCGTCGGCCCTTTGCGGGTCCCCCGTGGCGCGACTTCGCGTCGCGACGGCAGAGCCCTGGCCTTGCCTGCACTCATGGGTTGAGAGTTCTAGGGGTTGGTATAAAGATTCTTCTTTTTCTGAAGAAAAAAAATTAAAATGAACTTTATCCAGTTGCGCGCGGGGGCCGCGCGCAAATGGGAAAAGTTATTTGGTTCTTTTTTTCAAAAAAGAACTGCTTCCTTGCTTAACCCAACCCCCGCATCCGCAGCAGCGGCCCCGTCTCCGGCGGCCGGCCGCGGAATTCGACGTAGAGCTCCATCGGATCGCGCGTGTCGCCTGCTGCCAGCACACGCTTCAGGCGGGCGGCCGTTTCGGGGTGGAAGGGGTCGCCGGTTTCGGTGAAGGCGTCGAAGCCGTCGGCGTCGAGCACTTCGGCCCACAGGTAGGAGTAGTAGCCGGCCGCGTAGCCGCCGCCTGAGAACAGGTGCTGGAAGTGCGCGGGACGGTGGCGCATGCCGATTTCGGGGGGCATGCCGAGGCGGGCGAGGGCTTCGGCTTCGAAAGTTTCGATGTCGAGGCTGGCCGGGTCGGGGTGGAGGTGCAGTTCCATGTCGAGGATGGCGCTGGCCAGGAATTCGACCGTCGCAAAACCCTGGTTGAAGGTGCGCGCGGCGAGGAGGCGGTCGATCAGGTCGTCGGGCAGGGGTTCATCGGTTTCGTGGTGGCGGGCGTATTCGCGCAGGGTTTGCGGGGCTTCGAGCCAGTGTTCATAGACCTGGGAGGGGAACTCCACGAAGTCGCGGCGCACGGAGGTGCCGGACTGGCTGGGGTAGCGGACGCGGCTGAGCAGGCCGTGCAGGGCGTGGCCGAATTCGTGGAACAGGGTTGTGGCGTCGTCGAACGACAGCAACGTGGGCGTGCCGCGCGCGAAGTTGTTGTTGTTGACGATGATGGGCGTGGCGAGGGGTTCGCCGGGCATGGCTTCCTGGTCGCGGTAGCTGCTCATCCAGGCACCGGAGCGCTTGTCCGGCCGGGCGAAGTGGTCGGCGAGGAACAGGCCGACATGGCCATCTGCGTCGGTGACGTCGTAGGCGCGGACGTCCGGGTGGTAGAGGGGCACGTCCCGGCGGGGGGTGAAGCGCAGGCCGAACAGGCGAGTGGCGGTGTCGAAGGCAGCCTGTTGGATGCGGGAGAGTTCGAAGTAGGGCTTGAGGCTGGTCTCGTCGAGGTCGTATTCGGCCTGGCGGACGCGTTCGGCGTAGTGGCGCCAGTCCCAGGGTTCGAGGGCGGTGTTGATGCCGTCGGCGCCGGCTTCGGCGAGCAGGCGGGCGGCCTCCTCGGCGGCGCGGCTGCGGCCGGCAGTCCAGACCTCGCCGGTGAGGCGCTGCACGGCCTCAGGGGTGCCGGCCATGGAATCGGCGAGGCGGAAGGCGGCGAAGTGATCGAAGCCGAGCAGCCTGGCGCGTTCGGAACGGAGCGCGAGGATTTCCGGGATCAGGGGGCGGTTGTCGTGCGGGCCCGGGTGCATGCCGCGGCTGATCCAGGCGCGCCAGGCGGCTTCGCGCAGGTCTCGGTGGGGGGAGAAGGTGAGGAAGGGTTCGATCAACGAGCGGGAGAGGGTGACGACGTGGCCTTCCCTGCTGCGCTCGGCAGCGGCGCCTCGTGCGCCTTCGACGACGAAGCCGGGCAGGCCATCGAGGGCGACTTCGTTGAGCGGCATGGCCCATTCGCGCTCGTCGTGCAGCACGTTCTGGCCAAACTGCGTGTGCAAGATGGCCAGGCGGGTGTTGATTTCGGCCATTCGGGCGCGGCCGGCTTCGTCGAGTGCCGCGCCGGCGCGGATGAAGCCGAGATGGCTGCGTTCCAACAGGCGCCGTTCGTCGGGGGCGAGGGGGAGGGCATTGCGCTGTTCGTGCAGCACGGCGATGCGGGCGAACAGGCGGGGGTCGAGGGCGACGCGGCTGGAATGGGCGGCGAGTTTCGGCGCCATGTCGCGCTCGATCTGCTGCAGGGCAGCGTTGCCGTGGCTGGCGACGAGGTTGGCGAAGGTGGCGGCGACGCGCTTCAGCGCCCGGCCCGAGCGTTCCATGGCGGCGATGGTGTTGTCGAAGCTGGGCGGCGCCGGGGTGGTGGCGATGGCCTCGATCTCGGCAAGATGGGCCGCCATCGCGCTGTCGAAGGCGGGGGGGAAGTGCTCCGGGCGGATCGCGTCGAAGGGGGGCGCGCCGAAGGGGGTGGTCCAGGGGGCCAGGAGGGGGTTGGTGCTCATGGCACCTTGGTGGGGGCGCGGGGGGGCTTCGTCAAGCGGGGCGACAACGCGCCTGGGGCTGCGCTGGGTGTCGGTGGCGTTGCAGACGCAAGTCGGGCCGGGACTTGCGTCCCGGCCCATTTTGCGTCGGTGCGGGTCAGGATTTGCCGGCGACGTCGCGCACGGCGTCTTTCGCGCCGCCCACGGCGTTCTTGGCCTTGCCCTTCATCTTGTCGGCCTCGCCTTCGGCCTGGAGCTTGGCATCGCCGGTGATCTTACCGATGCCCTTCTTGATGGCGCCCTTGGCCTGGTCGGCCATGCCTCCGATGCGGTCCTTGTCCATGTCGAAGCTTCCTCTTTGGCGGCTGCCTCAGCGGCAAGCGGCCTGGTTGCGGGTGATGCCGGTGTAGGCGTCGACGGTCTGGTTGACCGACCGACCGTTCTGCATCGCGCGGACCCGGACATTGTTGCCGTCGCGCGATACGCTTTGCACATCGCTGTCAGCGGTCGCCACGGTGCTGGGCGTTACCCCGGCCGGGTCCCGATGGGCCCCGGCCGGGGTTGGCTTCAGCGGGCGGCCGCCTGGCTGCGGATGGTGCCGGTGTAGGCGTCGACCGTGACATCCACCGGTCGGCCGTTCTGCGTCGCGCGGGTGCGGTATGAGTTGCCATCGCGGGTCACGCTCTGGACGTTGCTGAAGCCTTCGCTGGACAGCTTGGCCATCACCTGTTCCTGCGTCATGACCCCGGTGGTTTGGGCCCCGACGGCCGGCTGGCCTGCGGCGCCAGGGCGCGTCATTCCCTCGCCGCCGCGGCCGGACTGCCCGGCTCCCGTTCCGGACTGCGCCTGACCACCTGACGGGCCACTCGACTGCGCGCCCGACTGGCCACCCGACTGGCCACCCGACTGGGCGCTAGCGCCACCAGAGCCTGACTGGCCCGTGGCGCCACCCTGAGCACCGCCCTGGGAGCCGGCCTGACCCGCGCCACCGGTGCTGCCGCCTGTCGACTGCGCCCATGAGCCTCCGCCAAGGGCCAGCATGGCCGCAAGGGCGGTCGTGGAAAGAAGTTTGTTCATGTTAACATCTCCTGATGGCGTGGGGCCACCGCGGCCCATGGACCGACGTGTGCGTCGTGGTACGTGCAGCGGGCGGCCCAGCTGCTGGGGTAACACCGCCAATAGCCAAGGCGTTCCTTGAAGGTCCCGGGATTCCGTTGTTCGGTGGACTTGGTTCGAGTCCTTCTTTCGCGGCAAGGTTTGACCCCGCCGCGGCGCCGCCGCACATGAGTGCACGAAGCACGCTGTCCGGAACCCGATGGAAACGTGATGGACCAGGCGATCATCCACGAGCTGTCTCCCGGCCTGTCGATCCAGGCAACGCGGCCCATGCCGCCCCTCGCAGCTTGGCTGGAGACGGAGATCGACCTTCAGTGGGCGGCGGCGCAGGCGCGCACCGGCGGGCGGCTGTTCAACGGCACCGTGTTCTGTGCCGACGTGATCACCCCACTGCTGATCTGCGGGCACTGGAGCGAATACCGGCGCGTGGTGGCGCAGATGGCGCGGCACGACCTGTTTCCCTGGCTTGGCCAGCGGTCGCTGGCGGTGGGGGGCGTGCTGCATGGCCCGGATGGCGTGGTGTTCGGCCGCCGGCCGGCACGCGCGGTGTATCAGGCCGGGGAGTGGCAGCTGCCGCCGGCCGGCACGGTCGATGGCCATGCGGCGCGGCCGGTGGGGGCACCGATCGGGGGCGTGGACGTGCTGTCGACACTGCTCGCCGAGTTGCAGGAGGAACTCGGCCTGGCGCCGGGCGATATCCGCAACCCGCGCCCGCTCTGCCTGGTGGAACACGCGCGGCCCGGCCCCGGCGGCGGCACGGGGAGCCATGTGCTGGACCTGGGCATCGCGATCGAAACGCCGCTCAATGCGGCCACGCTCCGGGCGCGGCATGCGTCAGGGGGCGACGAGGAATATGCGTCGCTGGAGATCGTCGCGCTGGCCGCGTTGCCGGGGTTCCTGGCGCGGGAGGCGGGGACAATGAACCTGCAGGCGCCGATCTTTCTGCGGCGGGCGGGGTTGATTTAGGCAAGCGTCTTCTTTTTCTGAAGAAAAAGAAGCAAAAAGACTTTTCCCATTTGCGCCGTGTTAAGCAGGTTCAGGCGCGCGCAAATGTATAAAAGTTTTTTGGTTCTTTTTTTCAAAAAAGAACGTGCTTACTTGAGCGCCCGCCACCCGATATCCCGCCGGCAGAACCCGTCCTTCCAATCGAGCGCATCCACCGCGGCATAAGCGGCATCGCGCGCGGCCGAAAGGGTGGATGCGGTGCCGACCAGGGTGAGAACTCGCCCGCCGGCGCTGACCAGTTGGCCGTCGCGCAGGTCGGTGCCGGCGTGGAACAGGGTCACGCCCGGCACCCCGGCGGCGCGGTCCTGGCCGTGGATCGGCGTTTGTTTCGCGTAGTCGCCGGGGTAGCCGCGCGCGGCCATCACAACGGCGAGGGCTGCTTCGGGGTGGAAGCGCAGGGAGATGGTTTTCAGCTCGCCGTCGCATGCCGCGACCAGCGCGGGCAGCAGGTCGTCCATCAGGCGGGCCAGGATCACCTGGCATTCGGGGTCGCCGAAGCGGACGTTGAACTCGATCAGCTTGGGGCCGTCGGCGGTGAGCATGAGGCCGGCGAACAGGATGCCGCGGAAGGGGGTGCCCTGGCGGGCCATCTCGTCCAGCGCCGGGCGGATCACCCGTTCCATCACGGCCGCCTCCAGCGCGGGGGAGAGGGCGGGCGGGGGGGAATAGGCGCCCATGCCGCCGGTGTTGGGGCCGGTGTCCCCTTCGCCGACGCGCTTGTGGTCTTGCGCGCTGCCGAGCGGGATGGCGGTGGTGCCTTCGCACAGCGCGAAGACGCTGACCTCCTCGCCGAACAGGCATTCCTCGATGACGACGGTGCGGCCGGCTGCGCCCAGGCTGCCCTGTTCCATGAACGCGGCGATGGCGGCTTCCGCTTCGTCGACGCTGGCGGCGACGACGACGCCCTTGCCGGCGGCCAGGCCATCGGCCTTGACCACGATGGGGGCACCCCGGCGGCGGACGAAGTCGCGGGCGGCGGCGGCATCGTCGAAGCGTTCCCACAGGGCGGTGGGGATGCCGGCGGCATCCGCGATGTCCTTGGTGAAGCTCTTGCTGCCTTCCAGCCGCGCGGCGGCGGCGGACGGGCCGCAGCAGGCGATGCCGGCCAGGCCCATGGCGTCGCTGATGCCCGCCACCAACGGCGCCTCCGGGCCGGGGACGACGAGGTCGACGGCGTTGTCCTGGGCGAAGCGCACGAGATCGGCGATGTCGAGCACGCCGATCGGCACGTTCTCGGCCAGTTCGGCGGTGCCGGGGTTGCCGGGCGCGCACCACAGCTTCGTCAGCAACGGCGAGGCCGCGAGTTTCCAGCACAGCGCATGCTCGCGCCCGCCGGAGCCGATCACCAGAACGCGCATGGGGTGCCTCCTTCAATCGGAGCGGGCTCTAGCATAGGGTGGGGGAATGGACGAACAGGCGGCATCAAACGTTCCGGAATATACGGTCTCGGAGGTGTCCGGGGCGGTGAAGCGCACGCTGGAGGGGGCGTTCGGGCGCATCCGGGTGCGCGGCGAAATCACCGAGCTGAAGCGCTATCCCAGCGGGCACATCTATTTTTCGCTGAAGGACGAGGGCGGGAAAATCGCGGGCGTGGTGTGGAAGTTTTCCGTGCCGCGACTGGGGCTGGTGCCGGAGAACGGGGTGGAGGTGATCGCCCAGGGCAAGATCTCCTCGTATGGCGAGCGGTCGTCCTACCAGCTGATCGTCGAGCGCATGGAGTATGCCGGGGCGGGGGCGCTGCTGGCGCGGATCGAGGCGCTGCGGCTGCGGCTGGCCGAGGAGGGGCTGTTCGACGCGGCGCGCAAGCGGCCCCTGCCGCTGCTGCCGGAGGTGATCGGGGTGGTGACATCGGCGCAGGGGGCGGTGATCCAGGACATCAAGACCACGCTGGCGCGACGGTTTCCGCGGCGGGTGATCCTGTGGGCGGTGCCGGTGCAGGGCGAAGGGGCGGCGCAGCGGATCGCCGAGGCGATCGAGGGTTTTTCCCGGCTTGCGCCAGGCGGGCCGGTGCCGCGGCCGGACGTGCTGATCGTGGCGCGCGGGGGGGGCTCGCTGGAGGATCTGATGGCGTTCAACGACGAGGCGGTGGTGCGCGCCGCCGCCGCGAGCACCATCCCGCTGATCTCGGCGGTCGGGCACGAGACCGATACCACGCTGATCGACTTCGCCTCCGACCGGCGGGCACCGACGCCGACCGCGGCGGCGGAACTCGCGGTGCCGAGCCGGGTCGAGATCGCGGCCGACCTGTTGCAGAAGGGCGCGCGACTGTCCGGCGCGCTGAACCGGTTGATGCAGGAGCGGCGGATGGCGTTGCAGCGCGCCGAGCGCGGGCTGCCGGACCTGCCGGGGCTGCTCGGCACGGCGCGGCAGCGGCTGGACGATCGCGGCGCGCGGCTGTCGCTCGCCCTGCCCAACCTGCTGGCCGCGCGCCGCGCCGCGCTGGATCGCGCCAGCACCGGCATGCCCGACCTGCCGGGCCTGCTGGCGCGCGCGCGCCAGACGCTGGGCGACCGGGCGGGGCGGTTGCGCCTGGCGCTGCCGGGGTTGCTGGCGCAGCGGCGCTCGGCGCTGCTGCTGGCGGGCTCGACGCTGCGCGCGGCGGTGCGCCACGCGGTCGCGGGCCGCGCCGCGGTCG
>JANPIH010000001.1:0-38545 GCA_031424895.1 Rhodospirillales bacterium | reverse complement strand
CCCGTCGCGACGCGAAGTCGCGCCGCGGAGGACCCCAGCAGGGGGCCGAGCCCCCTGCACCCTCGAATGATGGGGGTCTGGGGCCTCAGGCCCCAGCGGGTCCAGGGCAGAGCCCTGGTCTTGCCTTCCCATGATCTCCTTCATCACCCGCCGCCTGTTGCTGGGCGTGATGACCGTGTGGCTCATCTCGATCCTGTCGTTCATCATCATCCAGCTACCGCCCGGCGACTTCGTCGACGCCTACATTGCCCAGCTTTCCTCCTCCGGCAGCCAGGTCTCCGCGGCCGAGGCGGAGAACCTGCGCCAGCTCTATGGCCTGGGCGAGCCGTTCTACGTCCAGTACGGCAAGTGGCTCGCCCGCATCGTCACCGGCGATTTCGGCGAGTCGATGGAATGGCGCCGCCCGGTCACCGAGGTGATCGGCGACCGGCTGTGGCTCACGCTGCTGCTGAGTTTCGCCGCCCTGCTGGTCACCTGGGGGCTGGCACTGCCGATCGGCATCTTCTCCGCCGTGCGGCAGTACAGCTTCGCCGACTACGCCTTCACCCTGGTCGGCTTCATCGGCATCGCGGTGCCGAACTTCCTGCTCGCACTGGTGATCATGTACTTCTCCTTCGTCTGGTTCGGCGCCAGCGTGGGCGGACTGTTCTCCGCCGAGATGGCACTTGCCCCCTGGGGCTGGGCCAAGGTGTGGGATCTGATGAAGCACCTGCCGCTGCCGGCGCTGATCCTGGCCCTCGGCGGCACCGCACAGCTCATCCGCATCATGCGCGCCAACCTGCTGGATGAGCTGCGCCGGCCCTACGTGGTCACCGCGCGGGCCAAGGGCCTGTCAGAGATGCGGACGATCCTCAAGTATCCGGTGCGCGCGGCATTGAACCCGTTCGCCAGCAACATCGCCTACCTTTTCCCCTATCTCGTCTCCGGCTCGATCATCGTCTCCATCGTGCTCGGCCTACCAACCGTCGGCCCGCTGCTGGTCAAGGCGCTGGTGGCGCAGGACATGTTCCTGGCCGGCACCATCGTGCTGCTATTGGGCGTGATGACAGTGGTGGGAACCTTCATCTCCGACCTTGTGCTGATGTGGGTGGACCCGCGCATCCGCCACCAGATGGACTGAGGGCGATGGCACAGATCGATTCCGAAAAATACGCGGTCGCCACCCAGCTCCAACTGACCTGGTGGCGGTTCAGGCGGCACAAGCTGGCGATGATCAGCATCGTGGTGCTGACGCTGTTCTACCTGCTGGCCACCTTCGCCGATTTCCTGGCGACGCAAGACCCGCATGCGACAGACGCGCGCACCAGCTACATCGCGCCGCAGCCGATCCAGTGGTTCGACGACAACGGCTTCAATCCGCACGTGTACGGCATCAAGGGCGTGCGCGACATGCGGACGTTCAAGCTGGTCTATACCGTGGACACCAGCCGCCGCGTCTATATCGACTTCTTCGGCCGCGGCTATGAATACAACCTGTTCGGCCTGATCCCGACCAACCTGCACTTGATGGCGCTTAAGAACCCAGAACGCGGCGACGGCATCTACATCCTCGGCACCGACCTGCTGGGGCGCGACCTGTGGAGCCGGCTGGTGGTGGCGACGCGGGTTTCGCTGACCATCGGGCTGGTCGGGGTCACCATCAGCCTGTTCCTCGGCGTGCTCCTGGGCGGCATCTCCGCGGTGTATGGCGGCATGGTGGACACGGTGATCCAGCGCACCATCGAGGTGATCCGCTCCATGCCCACGATCCCGCTGTGGCTGGGGCTGGCCGCCGCTCTGCCGAACAACTGGAGCGTGCTGCAGATCTACTTTGCCATCACGATCATCATTTCCTTGCTGGCCTGGACCGATCTGGCCCGCGTGGTCCGTGGCAAGTTCCTGGCGTTGAAGGAAGAGGACTTCGTCATGGCGGCCGAACTCGCCGGTGCGTCGCAAGGAAGGATCATCTTCCGGCACATGCTGCCGAGCTTCGCCAGCCACATCATCGCCGCCGTGAGCCTCGCGCTGCCCGCCATGATCATCAGCGAGACGTCGCTGAGCTTCCTGGGCCTGGGGCTGCGGCCGCCCGCCATCTCCTGGGGCATCCTGTTGCAAGATGCGCAGAACATCCAGACGCTGGCGCTCGCCCCCTGGCTCCTGATCTCCGCCATTCCCGTGGTGGTGGTGATCCTGGCCTTCAACTTCCTGGGCGACGGCCTGCGTGATGCGGCGGACCCCTATGGCTGAACCAATTCTTTCCGTGCGCGGGTTGAAGACGCAGTTCTTCGGGCCGGAGGGCGTGGTGCGCGCCGTGGACGGCGTGGACTTCGATGTGTTCGAGGGGCGGACGCTGGGCGTGGTCGGCGAGAGCGGCTGCGGCAAGTCGGTGACGGCGCGCTCGGTGCTGGGCATTGTCGACCGGCCCGGGAAGGTGGTCGGCGGCAGCATCATGCTGCGGCGCGCCGGCGGCGATGTTGTCGATCTCGGCACGCTGTCCAACGAGGAGATGCGGAAGTTCCGCGGGCCGGAGATCGCGCTGGTGTTCCAGGAGCCGATGGCCAGCTTCAGCCAGCACTACACGATCGGCAACCAGATCGGCGAGGGCATCAAGCTGCACATGGGCCTGGACGAGCGGGCCGCGCGCAAGCGGTCGATCGAGCTGTTGGACATGGTGGGCGTGCCGCAGCCGGCGCGGCGGGTGGACGACTATCCGTTCCAGCTGTCCGGCGGGTTGCGGCAGCGGGTGATGATCGCGATGGCGCTTTCGTGCGATCCGCGGGTGCTGATCGCCGACGAGCCGACGACGGCACTCGATGTCACGACGCAGGCGCAGATCCTCGATCTGCTGCGCAAGCTGCAGAAGGACCGGGGGTTGGCGATCATCCTGATCACCCATGACATGGGGGTGATCGCCGAAATGGCGCACGATGTCAGCGTGATGTATCTGGGCCGCGCCGTGGAGACGGGGTCGGTGAAGGAGATCTTCGAGACGCCGAAGCATCCCTATACGCGGGCGCTGCTGCGCTCGATCCCGACGGTATTGGCCAAGCCGCGGACGCGGTTGCCAACGATCGCCGGTTCCATTCCGCATCCGTTCGACCGGCCGAAGGGCTGTTCGTATCATCCGCGCTGCGCCGAGATCATCGGGGCGGTGTGCGAGACGGCGGAGCCGCCGGCGGTGGATACGGACGATGGGCGGCAGGTGCGGTGCTTCCTGCATGGCGGCATGGAGGAAGCGAAAGCGGGTCTCGCGGGGGTATCGGCATGAGCGAGACGATTCTGGAAGTTCGCGGACTGAAGAAGCATTTCCCGATCCGGCGCGGGCTGCTGCGCAAGCTGGTGGGGCAAGTGAAGGCGGTGGATGGGGTTTCGTTCTCCATCCGCAAGGGCGAGACGCTGGCGCTGGTGGGCGAGAGCGGGTGCGGCAAGACGACGGCGGCGCGGTGCATCCTGCGGGCCTATGTGCCGACCGCCGGCTCCATCGCCTTCAAGGTGGAGGGGCGGGAGGTGGACCTGGCGGCGATGTCGCGGCGGCAGTTGCGGCCGTTGCGGCGGCATATCCAGATGGTGTTCCAAGACCCGTATTCGTCGCTCAATCCGCGCATGGTGGTGGGCGACATCATCGGCGAGCCTTTGCTGATCAACGGCGTGTCGGACAAGGTGGCGCGGCGCAAGCGGGTTGAGGAGCTGATGGAGCTGGTTCAGCTGCCGCGGGCGTACTACAACCGGTTTCCGCATGCCTTCTCCGGCGGGCAGCGGCAGCGGATCGGGATTGCGCGGGCGCTGGCGTTGAACCCGACGCTGATCGTGGCGGACGAGCCGGTTTCGGCGCTCGACGTTTCGGTGCAGGCGCAGGTGTTGAACCTGATGCTCGATTTGCAGGACCAGCTGGGGCTGACCTACCTGTTCGTGGCGCATGACCTCTCGGTGGTGAAGCATGTGAGCGACCGGGTGGCCGTCATGTATGTCGGCAAGATCGTCGAGCTGGCGGAGACGGAGGCGCTGTTCGACCGGCCGCTGCATCCGTACACCGAGGCGCTGCTGTCGGCGGCCCCCACGCCGATTCCGGGGGCGGTGAGCAACCGGATCGTGCTGGAACGCGAGATCGCCGACCCGGCCAATCCGCCGCCGGGGTGCTCGTTCCATCCGCGTTGCCGATACGCCGTCGATGCGTGCCGGGTGGTGACGCCGGAGTTGGTGGAGGTGCAGCCGGGGCGGCTGGTGGCGTGCCATCGAGCGAAAGAGCTGACGCTGATGGGGGTTGGGCAGATCGAGCACGTGGTGTCCTGATTTGCAGCGTGGCGGGTGGTTGGTGTGGTAGGATGCTCCGCGTGAGGAGCATGGGATGAACAAGATCGTCATGGTGCCGATCCCTGTCTCGCCCGAGGCCGCCGAGGCGTTGGGGGATGAGGCGCGGCGGCAGCGCATCGGCAAGCTGGTGAGCGAACTGGTGCGGCCGGGCCAGGCGGGGCATGACCCGCTGGCCGATGTGATCGCGGGCATCAAAGAAAGTGCTGCGCGGGACGGGCTGTCGGACGCCGACGTGGAAGCGGAACTCGCCGCATACAATGCCGAACGTCGTCTTTGATGCGAGTTCCGTTGTCGGAGCCCTGTTGAAGCCGGAGTCCGTGCCAGAGCGGGCATTGCTGCTGGCGCGGGCGCGCCACGTGATCTGCCTGAGCGAGGCGGTGGAGGTCGAGATGCGCGAGGTGATCGGTCGGCCGCGCTTCGCCCGATATCTCGGGGAAGGGCGGGGCGAGCGGGTCATGGACCTTGTTGCGTCGGCAGCGGCGCGGTTCTCTCCATCGGTTGCCGTGCAGGATTGTCGAGACGCCAAGGACAACAAGTATCTGGAACTGGCGCTGGCAGCCGGGGCTGTAGCCGTCGTCTCCAGCGACAACGACCTGCTGGTGCTCGATCCCTGGCGCGGCATTCGGATCGTGAGGCCGGCACAGTTCCTGGAGTTGCAGCTCGGCTGAAGCTACGCAGCCAGCGTCAGGACCATGTGCAGATGCAGGATCCTCCTCGTCAGGCGAGGTGACGGGCGATCGCGGTGGCGGTTTCCACGGGCATGGCGTTGGGGAAGGAGTGGTCGCCGCCCGCGATGATTTCCAGGCGGGCGTTGGGGAGGTGGGCGGCGAGGTGTTCGCCGACGGCGGGGGGGCTGATGTCGTCCTGGTCGCCCCATAGGAGGAGGGTGCGGGTGGTGAGGCGGGGGAGGTCGGGGGTGTGGTCGGCCTTGATCTCGGTGATCCAGGGGGCGGCGGTGGGGTAGGCTTGGCGGTATTCGGCGCGCCAGTTGGTGCCGCCGAGGGCGGAGACGTCGAGGCCGCCGGAGGTGCCGGTGAGGACGAGGCGGCGGATGCGGTAGGTGTGGCGCAGGGCGGCGCGGATGGCGATGAGGCCGCCCATGGACTGGGCGATGAGGTCCACCCTTGTGGGGGACATGGCGATGCAGGCGCTGACGATGTTGACCAGGTCGTCGAGGGACTGGATGTCGGGGTCGTGCGGTTCGTCGCCTAGGCCGGGCCAGGACAGGAGGACCCTTGGCCATTCCTCGGGGAGCAAATCCGCGACGGGTTGCCAGAAGCTGGCGGAGCCGCCGGCGCCGGGGAGGAAGAGGAGGGTGCTGGCGGTCATGGCTTGGTTCCGTGGTGGCCTGGTCGGTGCGGGCCGGGAGCATCGCGTGTGGGGCGGGGTGCGGCAAGGGGCTGGGTTTGCGAGGTGCTGGGTGTGGCGCGGTGGTTCAGCAAGAAAGCGGCCACAAAGACACAAAGACACAAAGGAGCAAGGCAAGGGAGAAGGGTGGCGCGGGGGCTGACGAGACTGCGGGGTTCAATGGGCGTGCGTCGGCGCGCCCCGGTTGGGGCGTTGTTTGGTGACCGATGGGATGTGGTGGGGGTGTGGCGGGGGGTGCGGATGTGGCTCGGGTGCGCGCGGGCGCCGCGGTTGCGGGACCACCAGAGGGGGAAGCGGCCGAGACGTTGGGCGCGCGCGGGCACGGGGCCGCGATGGCGCGCGGTGCGGGGGCCCGGGGTGCCATAGGGGACGGCGTAGGGGGAGTGGGGGAGATGGTGCGCGAGGGGGTGCCCGAGGGGGGTATGGGCCGGGAGCAGGGCGAGCGGGTCCAGCCGGCCCAGCAGGGCGGCGAGGAGGGCGAGCAGCAGCGCCTGCACGGAATCCAGGCGCGCGCGCACGGCTTCGCCACCCGCTTGCGCGGGGTGACGGAGGGTGGCGGCGGATGGGGCCTGGGTTTCCGGTTGAAGTGACATTCCTGCGATTATGCCTAACGGCAAGGGGCGGCGCAAAGGTTTTTTTTCTGTGTGACGGATATGTTTCTTTTCTTGGGCGGGGTGGCGGGACGGCCGGATTGCGATGCCTTGCGGAGCGGGTTGAGCGACCCCCCTCCGGCTCCCCCCGCTTCGCATGGGGAGGGAAAGTAGGAACGGTCAGCCGGTTTGGATGGGGAGGGTGGGGTCGCGGGCCCATTCGCCCATGGAGGCGTCGTAGAGGGTGAGGTTGTCGTAGCCGAGCTGGTGGAGGAGGAAGAGGTCGATGTTGGCGGAGATGCCGCCGCCGCAGTAACAGACGACGTGCTTGTCGGGCGTGACGCCTTGGGATTCGAATTTTGCCTTGGCGTCTTCCAGGGTGGTGAAGGTTTTGCTTGTGGGGTCGATGAGGGTGGCGGCGGAGACCTGGACGCTGCCGGGAATGCGGCCGGGGCGGCCGTAGCGGCTGGGGGCGCTGCCACGATAGAGCTCGTCGCCGAGCGCGTTGACGATGACGGTGTTGGGGTCGGCCATGGCGGCGAGGACGCCGTTGCGGTCGGTGAAGAGGCCGGGGCGGGGGGTGGCGCGGAAGGTGGCCGGGGGGTAGCCGCGCGGTGGGCCCTGTTCGGTGGGGCGGTTTTCGGCGCGCCATTTGTCGAAGCCGCCGTCGAGCACGGCGGCGTCGATGCCGAGGCTGCGGAGCATCCACCAGAAGCGGGTGCTCATCCACATGTTGCCCGTGCTGTAGAGGACGACCTTGGTGTTGGGGGCGAGGCCGTGGCGGGAGAAGGCGGCCTCCAGGGTGGATGTGTCCGCCAGCATGAAGCGGAGGGGGGTGTCGTTGCGCGAGAATTCTGCCTGGATGTCGAGGTAGTCGGCGCCGGGGATGTGGGATTGTTCGAAGGCGGGGCGGCCGGAGACGGCGACGTAGGGGGCGTCGTCGCCTGGTGGGGGTGGGACGGTGGTGGTGGTGCAGTCGTAGAGGCGGAGGGTGGGGGTGTTCAGGAGGGTTTCGAGCTCGGCGGTGGTGATCAGGGCGTGGGGATCGCGCATGGCTTAGGGTTCCTCGCGGGTTGGGGCGAAGGTGGCATGGGCGCTACGGGATGGCGAGGGAGGGGCGGAGGGTGGGCTTTCCCGGTGAGCGGCGGAGCCGCAAAACGAAGGTCAGACGTCAACACAGTGGCGCGATGGGACAATGATGCGGCGAAGGGAGATGGCGGAGTTGCCGGCGCCGATCTACCCGAAGGCGGAATGTATTGATTGACGCGACATCGACACCGCCGCACAGTGACGCGGCCTTTGCGCCCAGCATGTGTCGGTTGGACACAACGGGTGGCAATGGTCGACGACAAGATTGCCAGGGGGTCAAGGAAAACAAGCAGGGGAGGCAACCGTGGCGGATCACAGCATCTTCGATCTCGGCGACGTGGCGCTGCAAAAGGGCTTGACGTTGCGTGGGGCCAAGCTGGCGTACAAGACCTATGGGTCGCTCAATGCGCGCCGGGACAACTTGATCATCTGCCCGACCTGGTATTCGGCACAGCATACCGAGAACGAATGGATGATCGGCGAGGGCAAGGCGCTCGACCCCGGCAAGTATTTCATTATCATTCCGAACATGCTCGGCAATGGGCTTTCGTCGTCGCCGAGCAACCATCCGGCGCCGTACGATCGGGCGCGATTTCCGCATGTGACGCTGTGCGACAATGTCCGGATGCAACACCGCCTGGTGACCGAGGCGTTCGGCGTGGAGCGGATCGCGCTGGTCACCGGATATTCCATGGGCGCGCAGCAGACTTTCCACTGGGGCGCGCTTTATCCTGAGATGGTGCAGCGGATCGCGCCGTTCTGCGGGGCGGCCAGGACATCACGTCACAACTTCGTCTTCCTGGAGGGCGTGAAGGCGGCGCTGACGGCCGACGATGCGTGGCAGAACGGCTGGTACGAGCGCCCGCCGACGAAGGGGCTGCGCGCGTTCTCGCGGGTCTATGCGGGGTGGGGGTTCTCGCAGGCGTTCTACCGGGAGGAGGTTTATCTGGCGATGGGCTTCGCCTCGCTGGAGGATTTCTTGATCGGGCTGTGGGAGGGTCTATTCCTGGGCCGTGATGCCAACGACCTGCTGGCCATGCTGTGGAGCTGGCAGCATGCCGACATCAGCGACAACGAGCTTTATCGGGGTGACCTGACGCGGGCGCTGGGCGGCATCAAGGCGCGGGCCATCGTGATGCCGAGTGCAACGGACCTGTATTTTACCGTAACGGACAACGAGAATGAGGTTCGGCACATGCCGAATGCGGAATGCCGGCCGATCCCGTCGATCTGGGGCCATGCGGCCGGTGCGCTGGGGCTCAATCCGGCTGATGCACAGTTCATCGATGGCGCGCTGAAGGAGTTGCTGGAAGCGCCGGCGCGATGAACGCACCGGACCGAATAGAGCGTAGATAGGCAGAACCGTTTCGCGCGCTGCTTTATGCGGGCGGGAGCGGGAGGTGATGCAACTGCCGGCGCATGAAGGTGCACCAACGCCACCGCGGCGCGCCAACGCTGGATCGGCCCGAGGAGTCGGCCTTTCCGGATATTTGTTCTCGAATCGGTATTCATGCGGCAGAATGGTCTATTGTCGCAGAGAAGGTGCGCAACGGGGCGGCTTGATCCGATCAAGTCGCATTTATTTACAGAATACCATAGAGTGCGGCATTATAAACTATAACCCATTGATTCGATAGACGCGGGAGCGTTGGCACGGTTGTTGCTTACGGTTGTCGGTGAGGAAGATACCGATCTGTTTCCCGAGGGGACTTTGGCATGACGAATGCACGCGACAATACATATGTATTTAACCGTATTGCTTCTGTGACAGCAGGCGCGGCTTTGTTTCTCGCGCTCGCGGGCAGCCACGCCGGCGCGGCACCGGTGCTTTTCAGCGCGGCGGGCGGTTCGCCGGCAGCCATTCAGGCCACGGTGGATAGTTTCCGCAGTGCGTTGGGCACCTTGAACCCCAATATCGCGGGCTCGTTCGGCAGCGGGCGTCGCGAGATCAACTGGGACGGCGTGCCCAACGGGTTCGCCGCGCCGAATGCCCTGCCGTCGAATTTCTTCAATACCAACTCGCCGCGTGGCGTTGTGTTCGCCACCCCCGGCAGCGGCTTCCAGGTCAGCGCCACCGCCGGTTCCGTCGCCCCGGTGGAGTTCGGCAACATCAACCCCAGCTACCCTGCACTGTTCAGCAGCTTCTCGCCCGAGCGTCTGTTCACCGCGATCGGCAGCAACATCACCGACGTGGACTTCTTTGTCCCCGGGTCGAATATCGATGCGGCGACACGCGGCTTCGGAGCAGTGTTCAGCGACGTGGACAACACCGGCAGTACGAGCATCACTTATTTCGACGTCAATGATGTCTCGCTGGGGAGTTTCTTTGTGCCGGTGTCCGGCGGCAACGGCGGGTTGTCCTTCCTTGGCGTTTTCTTCAATGACACGCTGCCGGTGATCGGCCGGGTTCGCATCACCAGCGGCAACGCGGCACTGGGGCCGAACGATGTCGGCGCGCTGGACCTGGTGGTGATGGACGACTTCCTCTACGGCGAGCCGATTGCGGTGGCGGCCGTGCCCGCGCCGGCCTCGCTTCCGCTTCTGGCCTTCGCCCTGGCGCTTCTTGGCGCGGTGCGCCGCCGCGCTTGACGGCGGCGTGAGGCACGGAAGAGCAGGGAATGGGAGAATGATATTAATCTTTAGAACTCTCAACCCATGAAAGCAGGCAAGGCCAGGGCTCTGCCCTGGACCCGCAAAGGGCCGGCGGCCCTTTGATCCCCATTATTTTTCAATGAAATAAGGTCCAGGGGCTTGGCCCCTGGCGGGTCTGGGCAGAGCCCAGCTTTAACTTCCGTATAGGTCGATCATTCGGCCGATTGGTACAACAGGGTAGCGGACCGCACTCTGAGAACTCGCCCTGGACCATCATCCGCGCACTTGAATAATCATAGAAAAATCTTGCTTCGACCCCCCACCCCGGCCCTCCCCACAAGGAGGAGGGAGAAGCGTCGGGGGGTTACTTCTTGTTGGCGGCGATCAGTTTTTTGTAGATTGCCATATAGTCGTCGGCCATCCGCAGGTTGGTGAAGCGTTGTTCGAAGCGTTTGCGGACGCCGGCGCGGTCGATGGTGTCGATTTTTCGGGCGGCTTCGATGGCGCCGGCCATGTCGTCGACGATGAAGCCGGTGACGCCGTTTTCGATGACTTCGGGGACGCTGCCGCGGCGGAAGGCGATGACGGGCGTGCCGCAGGCCATGGCTTCGATCATGACCAGGCCGAAGGGTTCTTCCCAGTCGATCGGGACGAGGAGGGCCTTTGCGTTGGAGAGGAAGCCGGTTTTCTGGGCGTCGTTGATTTCGCCGATGTAGTTGACGTGGGGGAGTTCGAAGAGGTGCTTGATCTCGCGGGCGAAGTATTCATCGTCCGCGCGGTCGATCTTGGCGGCGACGCGCAGTTCGGTTTGGCAGGCGCCAGCGATCTCGATGGCGCGGTCGACGCGTTTTTCGGGGGAGATGCGGCCGAGGAAGGCGAAGTAGCTGGGGGCGCCGGTGGGCTGGGGGGTGAGCAGGTTGGCGGGCATGCCGTGGTGGACGGTGCCGGCCCAGCCGATCTCGGGGACGGGCTTGCGCTGGTTGTCGGAGATCGAAACGGTCGGGACGGTGGGGAACTTGCCATAGACGACCTTGAATTCAGGCAGGTCGAGGCGGCCGTGCAGGGTGGTGACGAAGGGCACGCCGAGGCGGAGGAAGACCGAGTTGGGCCAGTAGTCGATGTGGAAGTGCAGCACGTCGAACGCGTGGGCCTGCTGGGCGACGGTTTCGACCAGGAGGGCATAGGTGGCGTTCCAGTCGGCGACGGGGGCCAGGCGCAGGGCCTGGGGCCAGACGGGGACGAGTTTGGCGGAGGTTTGGGAGTCGCCCGAGGCGAAGAGGGTGACGTCGTGGCCCTGCTGGACGAGGGCCTCGGTGATCCAGTGCACAACACGCTCGGTGCCGCCGTAGAGCTTCGGCGGGACGGCTTCGAAGAGCGGGGCGACCTGGGCGATGCGCATGGCGGGGGACCTCGGGGATGTGGGCGAAATGTGGGCGAAGGGAGGAAAGAAGTTCTTTTTTGGAAAAAAGAACCAAAAAACTTTCTATCCATTTACACCGGGGATCGTCGTTGAGCGCGGTGCCAATGAGTAAAGTTTTTTTGCTTCTTTTTGTTCACAAAAAGAAGGCGCTTACTTCCTTTCGTCGATAAGGCGCTGATAGAGGGCGAGGTAGTCATCGGCCATGCGGCGCGCGGTCCAGCGTTCTTCGAAGCGGGCGCGGATGGCTTGGCGGGGGAGTTCGGGGAGGCGGGCGATGGCGGCGACGGCTTCGCTGACGGTGTCGACGATGAAGCCGGTTTTGCCGTGTTCGATGACTTCGGGGACGGAGCCGCGGCGGTAGGCGATGGTCGGGGTTCCGCAGGCCATGGCTTCGATCATGACGAGGCCGAAGGGTTCGGGCCAGGCGATGGGGAAGAGGAGGGCTTTCGCGCCGGAGAGGAAGGCGGATTTGTGGCTGTCGTCGATCTCGCCGATGAACTCGATGCCGGGCTCGGCGAAGAGGGGCGCTATGACTTCCTCGTGGAAGGGGAGGTCTTCCTCGCCGATCTTGGCGGCGATCTTGAGGGGGGTGTTACAGGCGCGCGCGATGCGGATGGCGTCGAGGATGCCTTTTTCGGGGGAGATGCGGCCGAGGAAGGCGAAGTAGGATTGTTCGGCCGGGACGGGGGCCAGGAGGTTGGCGGGCATGCCGTGGAGGATGGTGGCGGCGAAGGGGAGGTTGGGCGCGGGGGCGCGCTGGCTGTCGGAGATGGAGACCAGGGGGGCGGTGGGGAAGAGGCCGTAGGTGGGGGCGACCCAGTCCTGGTCGAGGCGGCCGTGCAGGGTGGTGACGAAGGGGGTGGGCTGGCGGGTGAAGACGCTGAAGGGGTGGAAATCGATGTGGAAGTGGAGGATGTCGAACTCGTGGGCCTGGCGGCGGACGCGTTCGATCATGCGGGCGTAGGGGGCGTTGTTGACTTCGAAGTTGCGCACGAAGCGGGCGGCGGTGTCGCGGACGGGGACGAGTTTGGCGGAGGTGCGGCTGTCGCCGGTGGCGAAGAGGGTGACATCGTGGCCGGCGGCGACGAGGGATTCGGTGAGCCAGTGGACAACACGCTCGGTGCCGCCGTAGAGGCGGGGGGGGACGGATTCGAAGAGCGGGGCGATCTGGGCGATACGCATGGGCGAAAGACTTTCGGGTGGTGCCGTGTTGTGCGGGGGAAATGTGGCACCATCGGGCCGGCGTCGCCATTGCCACGCTGATCGGGGGGCGCCGATGGTGGCGCGCCCTGATGACGCCGCATTGCTATGGTGCTTCGATACGCCCGCCGCGGAGAGGAATCGCAGCACGTGAGCATCCCGCCGAACCAGCCGACGATTATCCGCTATCACGGCCGCCCCTTGGGGTTCCTGCTGCATTATGTGTATCGGCACAGGATGGGGCATGGGGTGGTGCTCGCCAGCGTGGTGGCGGCGGTGTTCTGCTCCGTGTTCACGCAGTATGGGCTGAAGGAGCTGATCGATGTGATCAGCATGGGGCGCGAGGCGGGGGCGGCGCATATCTGGGGGGCGTTCTGGCTGCTGACGGTGCTGATCGTCGCGGACAATTTCCTGTGGCGGATCGGCGGGTGGGTGGCGGCGCATGTGTTCGTGCGGGTGACGGGGGATTTGCGCAGCGACCTGTTCGTGCATCTGGCCGGGCATGCGCCGAGCTATTTCGCCGAGCGGATGCCCGGGACAATGGCGAGCCGGATCACGGCCACCTCAAACGCGGTGTTCCAGACCGAGAACACGGCGGCGTGGACGGTGCTGCCGCCGATCCTGGCGGTGATGATTGCAATCGTGCTGATCGGCAGCGTGAACCCGGTGATGGCCGCGGCGCTGGCGGCGGTGGCGTTCGGGATGGCGGCGATCATCTACCGGCTGGCCAAGAAGGGGACGCCGATCCATCGCAACTATGCCGAGAAGTCGGCGGGCGTGGACGGCGAGCTGGTGGACGTGATCTCCAACATGTCGGTGGTGCGGGTATTCGGAGCGCTGATGCGGGAGCATCGGCGGATCGACGAGCGGATCGGGGTGGAGATGGGCGCGCGGCGGGCGAGCCTGCTGTACCTGGAGAAGCTGCGGCTGTTGCATGCGGCGCAGACGGCGTTGATCACGGCGGGGCTGCTGGCCTGGGCGGTGAAGATGTGGCTCGACGGGGAGGCGACGCCAGGGGACATTGTGCTGATTTCCTCGCTGGGGTTCACGATCCTGCATGGGACGCGGGATCTGGCGGTGTCCCTGGTGGACCTGACGCAGCATGTGGCGCGGCTGGACGAGGCGATCGGGACGCTGCTGCTGCCGCATGAGATGCCGGATGCGCCGGATGCGAAGGCGATTTTGCCGGGGCCGGGGCGGGTGGAGTTCCGCAGCGTGCACTTCGCCTATAGCGGGCGGGGGCGGATTTTGCATGGGCTGGACCTGGTGATCGAGCCGGGGCAGCGGGTGGGGCTGGTGGGGGCTTCGGGGGCGGGGAAATCCACCGTGGTGTCGTTGTTGCAGCGGTTCTACGACGTGGATGACGGTGCGGTGCTGGTGGATGGGCAGGATATCCGCACCATCACGCTCGACAGCCTGAATGCGCGGATCGCCATCGTTCCGCAGGATGTGGCGCTGTTCAACCGCACGGTGATGGAGAACCTGCGCTACGCGCGGCCGGATGCGAGCGAGGAGGACCTGGCGCATGCGGTGGACACGGCGCGGTGCCGCAGCTTCATCGAGGCGATGCCGCAAGGGTTCGACACGCCGGTGGGCAACCGGGGCACGCGGCTGTCGGGGGGGCAGCGGCAGCGGCTGGCGATCGCGCGGGCGTTGCTGAAGAATGCGCCGATCCTGCTGCTGGACGAGGCGACTTCGGCGCTCGATACCGAGAGCGAGCAGTTGATCCAGCAGGCGCTGGACCGGCTGATGACCGGGCGGACGGTGATCGCGGTGGCGCACCGGCTTTCGACGCTGAAGAACTTCGACCGGATCGTGGTGATGGAGGCCGGGCGGGTGGTGGATGACGGTCCGCCAGATGTGCTGGCCGCACGGGCGGGGCCATACCGGGACCTGCTGCGGTCACAGGCAATGGAGAAGACGGCGCATAGCTGAGGGCGCGATGGGGTGAAGGGAAGGCCAGGGCGCTGCCCTGGACCCGCCAGGGGGCCGAGCCCCCTGGACCCTCAAATCTTTGTTCCGCCTTTGGCGGGGAGGGGCCGTCTCGGCGCGCGACACAAACCGGGCAGGCCCCTCCCGCCGAAGGCGGAAAAGGTCCGGGAGTCCAGAGGCTCCGCCTCTGGTGGGGTCCTCCGTGGCGCGCCTTCGCGCCGCGACGGGCAAAGCCCCTGGCCTTCCTTCACTCCGCCGCGTTCATCGCCCGATCTGCGGCATTGTGAACTCAGCGCCGGCGCGGATTGTGGCGGGCCAGCGTTGGGTGACGGCTTTGTAGCGGGTGTAGAAGCGCACGCCTTCGGCGCCGTGCATGTGGTGGTCGCCGAACATCGAGGCTTTCCAGCCGCCGAAGCTGTGGAAGGCGGCGGGCACCGGGATTGGCACGTTGATGCCGACCATGCCGATCTTGATCGAACTGGCGAAGGCGCGGGCGGCGCCGCCATCGGCGGTGAACAGGGCAGTGCCGTTGCCGAAGCGGTGCTTGTTGATCAGGTCCACCGCGCCGCCGAGGTCCTTGGTGCGGACGATCCCGAGGACGGGGCCGAAGATCTCGTCCTGGTAGATGGTCATGTCGGGCGTGACGTTGTCGAACAGCGAGCCGCCGATGAAGAATCCTTGCGCGTAGCCCTGCAGCGACAGGCCGCGGCCGTCGACGACGAGGTTGGCCCCTTCCTTTACGCCCTGGTCGACATAGGCGTGCACCTTGTTGCGGTGCTCGGCGGTGACGAGCGGGCCCATCTCGGCGTCTTTGTCGGTGCCGGGGCCGACCTTGAGCGCGCGGACGCGGGGTGCGAGCTTGGCGACCAGCTTGTCGCCGACGTCGCCGACCGCAACGGCCACCGAGACGGCCATGCAGCGTTCGCCGGCGGAGCCGTAGGCCGAGCCCATCAGCGCGTCGACCGCCTGGTCGAGATCGGCATCGGGCATCACCACGAGGTGGTTCTTGGCGCCGCCGAGGGCCTGGACGCGCTTGCCGCTGGCGGTGCCGGTGCGGTGGACGAGTTCGGCGATCGGGGTGGAGCCGACGAAGCTGATGGCGTGGATGCCTTCGTGGTGGAGGATGGATTCCACCGCCGCGCGCCCACCCTGGACCACGGCGAACACGCCCGGCGGCAGGCCGGCCTCGGTGAGCAGCTCGGCGATCAGCAGGGCGGCCGAGGGGTCTTTTTCGGAGGGCTTGAGGATGAAGCAATTGCCGGGGGCCAGCGCCACCGGGATCATCCATAGCGGGACCATGCACGGGAAGTTGAACGGCGTGATGCCGGCAACCACGCCGAGCGGCTGGCGCACCGACCAGGCATCGATGCCGGTGGCGACGGCCTCGGTGTATTCGCCCTTCAGCAGATGCGGGATGCCGCAGGCGAACTCGACCACTTCGACGCCGCGCTGGATCTCGCCCTCGGCGTCGGACAGGACCTTGCCGTGCTCGGCGGTGATGATGGCGGCGAGCTTCTTGGTGTTGGCTTCCAGCAGCTGCTTGAAGTTGAACATCACGCGGGCGCGGCGCAGCGGGGGGGTGGCGGCCCAGGCGGGCCAGGCGGCGGTGGCGGCGGCGACGGCGGCATCGACCTCGGCGGCGCCGCCCATGGCGACCTGGCCGGAAACCTCGCCGGTGGCGGGGTTGTAGACGGGGGCGGTGAGGCCGGCGCCGGGGACAATTCGCCCGCCTAGGTAGTGACCGATCTGTTGCATGGGGCGTGTCCTCCTCGGGGCGTCGTGAATGCGCGGCAGTTTACCCGCAGGTGCTGGGTTTGCGATATACCCGCGCCGTGGAGACCGCCATGCCCCTTGCCATGCCCCCCCCTGCCCTTCCTCTAGCCCGTTCCAGTTCCGTGTCCCCCACCGGCGCGCCCGCGGTGAAGCGCCGGCGGCTGCTGCGGGCGGCGGCCGGGGCGGCATTGGCGCTGCCGTTCCTGGGGCGCGGGGCGCAGGCGGCGGTGACCTGGACGCTGTTCAGCCAGCAGACGAACCCATCCAGCGTGGTGGCGCGCGGGCTGCGGCGGCTGTCGGACCAGGTGCGGGAGCGCACGCGCGGCGCGTTGCTGATCAACGTGCGCACCGCGGGCCTGGTGCCGATCGATGCCAACCACGTTCTGGACGCGGTGGCGACCGGCAAGGTCGAACTGGGCGACGACGCCTCCTACGGTGCCACGATCCTGCCGGCCGGCGTGCTGCGGCTGCCGCTGCTGGCGACCAGCACCGCGGAATGGGACAAGGTGGCCGAGGTGGTGCGCCCGGTGGTGGTGGCCGAGCTGGAGCGGCGGGGCATGGTGCTGGTGGCGCATTACCGTCTGCCGCTGCAGATGTTCTGGTCACGGACGACGGCCACGGCGTTCGCGGACATGTCGCGCCAACGGCTGCGGGTTCGTTCGCCGGAACAGGGTGAGTTCGTGCGCCACTACAGCGCGGTGAACGTCATCACCTCCAGCGTGGAGACGGAGGAGGCGCTGGCGGCCGGGCGCCTGCATGGGACGTTCAGCGGGGCGGCGACGTTCGGGCGGCAGTGGAAGAGCCTGCTGAAGCACGTGTATCTCGCCGGGCCGAACTTCGACGACGCGGTGATCGTCGCCGGGCGCGAGGCGGTGGATCGGCTTCCCGAGGGGATCGCGCCGGTGCTGGTTGCGGCAGGGGCGGATGCCGCGGACTGGATCGCGCGCACGCAGGATGCGGAGGAGCGGCAGATCCTGGGGGCGCTGACAGGCGAGGGGCTGAAAGTGACGCCTGCGGATGCCGAGGAGGTGCGGGCCGGGACGGCGCGGCTGCCGGCGTATTGGGACAGTTGGGTGCGGCTGCGCGGCGGCGAGACGGAGAACCTGCTGGCCTCGATCCGGCTGATGCTGGACCGCTGAGGCGCGCGGTTCCACTCTGGCGGCGAACCAGGGGAGGGACGGCAATGTCAAACGGGCGTTTCGCGGGGCAGACCGCGGTGATCACCGGCGGGGCGTCGGGCATCGGGCTGGCGATCGCCCGGCGCTTCGTGGCCGAGGGCGGGCATGTGGTGGCCAACGATATCGACCCGGAGCGGGTGGCAGGGCTGGCCGCCGAGCTGGGTGCGGGCGGCGTCGCGATGCAGGGCGATGTGACACGGGAGGAGGATGTGGCGGCGCTGTTTGCCGCGGCGGCGGAGCGTTTCGGCCGCGTCGATGCCAGCTTCCATGTCGCGGGCGCCAACCGGCCCGGCTACATCGCGCGGATGGTGGAGGCGGACTGGGACTTCACCGTCGACCTGTGCCTGAAAGGCGTGATGTTCGCGATGAAGCACGCGGCGCAGGCGATGCTGAAGCAGGGACGTGGCGCCATGGTGAACATCGCCTCGCTCAACGCCCATGTGCCGATGCATGCCGGTGCCGCCTATTCCGCGGCGAAGGCGGGGGTGGAGATGCTGACCAAGAACGGGGCGCTGGAACTCACGCCCTCCGGCATCCGGGTGAACGCGATCCTGCCCGGCCTGGTGCAGACGCCGCTGACCAAGCGGCTGTTCGACAATCCCGACATCCATGCCGCGTTCATGGAGCGCATTCCGCAGGGGCGCGCGGCCCAGCCGGAGGAAATCGCCGCACCCGCGCTGTTCCTGGCCAGCGACGATGCCAGCTACGTCTCGGGCGCCTCGCTGCTGGTCGACGGCGCCTGGGCGGTGAGCGGCTATCCCGACATGCGGCCTTGGCGGAACTGACGCAAAGGGACGGAAGGAAGGCCTTCTTTTTCTGAAGAAAAAGAAGCAAAAAGACTTTATTCATTTGCGCCGCACTCAACTGGTTGAATGCGGCGCAAAGGAATGGAAGTTTTTTGGTTCTTTTTTTCAAAAAAGAACATGCTTACTTTCTTGCGGTCTCTACGATGCGCTCCCGCGTCAACGGCATGTCCCTTAGCCGCAGCCCGAGCGCATGGGCTGCGGCGTTGGCGATTGCCGCGGCCGTTGGCCCCATGGTGCATTCGCCCATGCCGAGCGGCGGTTCATCGGGCGTGTCCATGAGTTCGATGTCGATCGGCGGGATTTCGGAGAAGCGCAGGATCGGGTAGTCGGCCCAGCTTTTCGTCGCGGTGCCGGTGGCGTCGATGCGGAGTTGTTCCTTCAGTGCCATACTGGCGGCCTGGATGATGCCGCCTTCGAGTTGGGCGCGCACGCCGTCGGGGTTGACGGCCAGGCCGGAATCGGCGGTGCACCAGATGCGGCGCAGGCGGATTTCGCTGTCGGCTTCCACTTCGACGACGACGCAGGCGTAGCCGCTTTTGTTCTTGTAGCGCGCGAAGCCCATGCCGAGGCCGGTGCCGCTGCCGGCGGGGCCGCGGGCGGACCAGTTCGATAGTGCGGCGGCGCGTTCGACCAGGTTTCGGGCGCGGGGTTCGGAGAGCAGGCGCAGGCGGTAGGCGGCGGGGTCGATGCCGGCGCGGTCGGCGAGTTCGTCGAGGAAGCATTCAAGCGCGAACACGTTGACCACCGCGCCGAGGCCGCGCAGGGCGGAGGTGCGGATGGGGGTGCCGGCGACGAGGTTGTGCGTGTAGCGCCAGGCGGGAATGTCGTAGTACGGCACGATGTTGCGGGTGCCGGCGCCGGGATAGGGGTCGGAGGACTCGGCCGGTGGCGGCAGGGGCTGGGCGTTCGGCAGGGTGCGCGAGGCGAGCAGGCGGCCGGGGGCGCGGTTGACGTGGACGCCGCTGGTGATGGTGGCGGTAAGGTCGATCGGCAGGCCTTCGTCGTCCAGCACGGCGCGCAATGTGGTCTGCATGGCGGTGCCGGCGGGGGAGAACGCGAACTCGTCGGCACGGGACCACAGCACGCGAATGGGCGTTCCGGGCACCAGGGTGGCGATGATGGCGGCGTCGAGGGCCGCGTCGTCGGCGCCGTTGTGGCCGTAGCAGCCGGGGCCGTGGGCGTGGCGGACGATGATGCTCTCGGGGTCGCGCTGCAGGGTTTGCGCGGCATTGAGGCGGAAGGGATAGACGCCCTGGACGTGGGTCCAAACCTCCAGGATGCCGTTCTGCTCATGCGCGAGGGCGCAGGAGGGGCCGAGCGAGGCGTGCGAGATGTAGGGGCGGGAGTAGGTGGCTTCGTGGGTGGGGCCGGCGGGCGGGGGGGCTTCGCTGCCGCGGGTTCTGACATCGGCGGGCTGGGTGGCGAGCCAGGCGGCTTCCGCGGTGTCCGGCGTTGGCGCGTCGCAGTTGTCCCAGCGCGGGGCGGCGGCTTGGACGGCGGCGCGCAGCGCGGGTTCGCTGGGGGCGAGGATGGCGGCGAAGTCTCCGGACCGGACCAGCCGAGCGCCGTGGCGGGAAAGGGCTGCTTCGTTCACGGCAGCCAGCGTGGCGCCCGGGCGCGGTTGGCGCAGCACGCGGGCGTGGACCATGCCGGGCAGGGTCATATCGTGGACGAAGCCGCGCCCGGCGAGTTTTTCCGGCAGGTCGCGGCGCGCCGTGCTGGTGCCGACGATCCGGTGTTTCGCGCGCGGCTTGGGCGGCGCGGTGCCGGTGGCGTCGCGGACCAGGCTGACGCGGGGGGCCAGCGTCCAGTAGTCGTGGCCAGTGGGGCTGCCGTCGTGCAGGATCGTGCCGTCCTCGATAGCCAGCGCCTCCGGGGCGGTGTTCAGCAGGCGGGCGGCCTCGGCGAGGAACAGCGCGCGGGTTTCGGCGCACACCAGGCGCAGCGAGGCGCCGCCGATCTCGATCGACAGCGAGCTGGAGGTGGAGCCCTCGTCGGGTGCCAGTTGCGTGTCGCCGGCGCGCCAGGCGAGGCGGTCGAGCGCCACGTCGAGTTCCTCGGCGGCGATCTGGGCGAGCGCCGTGGCGATGCCCTGGCCAATCTCGACTTTGCCGACCGTCACATGCACCTGCCCCGTCTCGAAGCGCAGCCAGCGGTCGAGGCGGGGGTTGTCGGCGAGGCTCTTGGGCAGGTCGGTCATCGCGCCATCTCCTGCGACGCGCGTTCGACGGCGCGCAGGATGCGCGGATGGGCGCCGCAGCGGCACAGCTGCGGATCGAGGGCCGCGGCGATTTCCGCACGAGAGGGCGTGGGGGTGCGGGCCAGCAAGGCCGCGGCGGCCACCGCCATGCCGGACAGGCAATAGCCGCACTGCCCGGCCTGTTCGGCGATCAGGGCGGCGACGATCGGGTGATCCTGCAAGCCCTCGATGGTGGTGACCGCCCGGCCCCCGAGCGTGCCGATCTCGCGGCCGCAGGATTGCACGGGCGCGCCGTCCACCAGCACGAGGCAGGCGCCGCACTGCTCCTCGCCGCACCCGAAGCGGCTGCCGGTCAGGCGGAACTCGCCACGCAGCACGTCGAGCAAGGGCGTGGTGGCGGGCGAGGCGCTGTCGCGCGGCGTGCGGTTGACGATGAGAACGGTCATGCCTTGGCGAGCCCCGCGTTCTGGGTGCCGGGGAACCCGGCATTCTGGATGGCGGCGAAACGGTCGGATGCGAGCTGGTGGGCAGCCTTGGCCTCTGCCGACATCTCGTTCACCAGGCGGGATTCGGCGTGGAAATGCCCGAAGCGGTCCTCGCCGCGCACCAGCAGGGCGCTGGGCTTGGCCGCGCCGGTGGGGCGGACGATGGTGGGGATAAAGCTGATGCCGTAGCCCATGCGGCGGTCGGAATTGTTGTTCGGGCCGGAACTGTGGATGGTTTTGGTGTGGTGCAGCGAAAGCTGGCCGGCGCGCAGCGGCACCGCCACGCCCGTCTGGCCCTCGAAGCCCGGCAGGCCCTGGCCGCGGCGGATCATGTTGTGCTTGGCCGGCTTGTCCTCGTGCTGCAGCCACGGCCCGGTGTGGCTGGCGGGTATCATGTGCATGCAGCCGGCCGCCACGCTCGCTTCGGACAGCGCCACCCAGGCGGTGACGTGCAGGGCGGGGTCGAGGTGGAAATGCGCGCCGTCCTGGTGCCACAGCACATAGGCGGGCGTGTTCGCCTCCTTGATCCACATGGTCGAGTGGAAGGCGAGGATGTTGGGGCCGATCACGTCCTCCACCGCATCCAGCACGCGCGGGTGGTGAACGATGGCGTCGGCCCAGTCGAACAGCAGGTAGGATTTCGACTTCTCGGGGAAATCGAGCGCGTGGCCCATGCGCTGCTCCCACGCCTCCAGCCCGGTGCGGTACTGCGCCACCTCTGCGGCGGTGAGAACATCGGCCGGGCCGCAGAAGCCGTCGGTCTCGTACTGGGCGCACTGGGCGTCGCTGAGGATCTTGGGCATCGGTCGGGTCCTCCGTGGCTGGGCAGCGTAACGCGCGGGGGGCGGCCTTGAAAGCATTCGGTGGCGATGTTGGTATGATGCGCCTAGGCCGGGCGATGCCGGGCCGTGCCACCAGGAGTGCTGACCATGCTTGCCCCCGCCGACCGGCTGACGATCTGCTTCGCCCATGTCGCCTACCAGATGCAGGCGCGGTTCGCGCCGCGCGAGGCGGGGATCGCCAGCTTCGAGGTGCGCGACCGCGCCGCACTGGAGGCGCGGATCGGCGAGGCGGACGTGCTGGTCGTCTCTGGCCTGTGGCGCAACGAGCTGGCGGCGATGGCGCCGAAGCTGAAGTTCATCCAGTCGATCGGCGCCGGAACCGACCAGTTCGACCGCGCGATGCTCGCCGCCAAGGGCATTCGGCTGGCCAGTGCGGCGGGGGTGAATGCGCGCGCGGTCAGCGAGCATGCGATGTCCCTCGTGCTGGCCCTGGCGCGCCGGCTGCCGGAGGCGCGGGACAACCAGGCGCGGAAAGTCTGGCGCGGCATGATCGGCGACCTCGGCCAGCGCGAGGACGAGCTGGAGGGCAAGACGATGGTCATCGTCGGGCTCGGCCGCATCGGCGGACGGCTGGCGCAGCTGGCGCGCGCGTTCGACATGCGGGTGATCGGCGTGCGGCGCGACCCGGCCGGCGGGCGGGGGGCGGCCGACGAGGTGCATGCGCTGTCTGCCCTGCCCTCCCTGCTGCCCACGGCGGATTTCGTGGTGCTGACCTGCCCGCTGACGGCGGAGACCACCAACCTGATCGATGCACGCGCACTCGCGGCGATGCCGCCCTCGGCGTATCTGGTGAACTGCGCGCGCGGGCGGGTGGTGGATGAGGCCGCGCTGGTCGCGGCCCTGCACGCCGGCACCATCGCCGGCGCCGGCATCGACGTGACGTGGGAGGAGCCGCTGCCGGTCGACAGCCCGCTCTGGGATGCGCCCAATGCCTTCGTCACGCCCCACACCGCCGGCGAGACGCGGCGCTACGAGGACAACGTGCTGGATATCCTGATGGAGAACCTGTCCCGCCAATGGCGCGGCGAGGCGGCGCTGCTGAACCAGGTGGTCTAGGCGGCGGATCATGTCGGGAACGGTCGCACCAGGCTACGCGCTTGACGAAATCCAGGCGCGCGCGGCGGCGGCCCGGATGCGGTCGGCCGAACTGGCGGCGATGGCCAACCACACCGCGGCACGCCCGGAATGGAACTTCAACCATGTCATCGCCTATGGCCAGTCGCTGTCCAGCGGTTGGGAAGGGTGGCCGGCGCTGTCGGTGCAGCAGCGCCACGACAGCCTGATGATCGGGCAATCCGTGCACGGCGTGAGCGAGGCCGGACCCCACTTTGAGCCGGCGGGCGAGGTGGCGTTTCGGCCGCTGGTGGCAACCGTCATGAGCAATGGCTCGAAAGGAGAGATCGCCGGGCCGGAAACAGTCGTGGCGTTCAAGCCGGGCAACCCGGCCCTGGGCGAGACCGTGCTGGAAGGCGCGCTGGACTACTGGCGCGGCCGGCAGCGGATGCTGCGCGACAATGCCGTGCCGGCGGGTCGGTTCGTTGCAACTTCCTGCGGCGTGGGAGGGAGAACGATCGAGCAGCTGAGCTTCGGCAAGCCGCTGTTCGGCCGGCCACAAATGGCCGTGGACGTCGCAAGGCGGCTGGCAGCCGAAGCAGGCGGCACCTTCGGCATCACGGCGCTGCTGTGGTTGCAGGGGGAGAGCAATTCCGTCGGCGGCGGCACACAGGACCGGACGGAATACCTGCGGCTGACGGAGGCGCTGCAAGCCGACTTCAACCGCGAGATCGTGGCGGGGATCGTGGGGCAGTCGCGCATGCCCGCCGTGTTCACGCATCAGGTAAGCGGGCTCTATGTGCGCGACGCGACGGACATGGCGATCCCGATGGCGCAGCTGGACTGCGCCTATGCCCTGCCGGACTGGTTCATGGTCGCGCCCTCCTATCCGGTAACGGAGAAGGGCGGGCACCTCGATCCCAACGGCTACCGCTGGCTGGGCCAGCAGTTCGGCAAGGTGATGCACAAGGTGCTCGACCTTGGCGAAGGCTGGAAGCCGCTGCATCCGCTGCGCGCGACCGTGCGGGGCGCACAGGTGTTGGTGGATTTCCACGTGCCGCACCCGCCGCTGGTGTTTGCCCCCTGCTACCGGGGGACCACGCCGACGAGCTTCGCCGATGGCGGCTTCAGCGTGACCGACGACGCGGGGCGGATCGGCGTCGCCGCCGCCGCCGTGGTGTCCGAAACCTCGGTGTTGCTGGTGCTGGAGCGGGCACCCGGTGCCGGCCCGATGCTGTGGTATGCCGACCAGGCGCCCCATGGCGGGTATGGCAACCTGCGCGACAGCGATCCGACCGAGGCCAGCCAAGCGTATGAATGGCAGGAAGGCAGCGGGCAGTATGCCGGCGCCAGGATCCCAGACCTGATCGGCAAACCCTACCCGTTGTGGAACTGGTGCGTTGCGTTCCTGGTGCCGCTGCAGGTTGATCCGTTGCCGGATATCGAAGGCATGCCCGTGGGGGAGTCCGTGGGCGTGTCCAATGTTCCCGATGCGCCGGACCCGGTCATGGACGAACTGCGGCCGGCCGAGCAGGGCACTGTGCAACCGACGCTGGACCCGCCGCCGGCGGCATTGGCCCCCGCCCCGGGAAGGGCGTCGTCTCCTGCGTGGGATGTGCTCCGGGGTGAGGCCACACCGTCTACGCCGCCTCACCCGGCAGCCGAGCCACCCGCGCCGGGCGGTGTCCTGGGTTGGCTACAGCGACTGTTCGGGAACCGTTAACCGACGGCGTCCCGGTGGCCCTTGGTTGCGGTTGCCGGCGCCAGGCGGGATGATGGGCGCCACCATGCCAGGAGACCGCCGATGAATGCCGAGGAGCTTCGCGCCGTGCAGGCGCCGATCAAGCAGCGCTACCGCGACGACCCCGCCAGCGCCCGCATCCCGGCCCGGGCCGAGGCCGTGCTGTCCAGCGACGACATCGCCTGCACCGTCGTCGGGCGCGAGGGCAAACTCGTCGCCGGGCTGCACCCGGCCGCCGGCGGCAGCGGTGCGCTTGCCTGCTCGGCCGACATGCTGCTGGAGGCGGTGGTGGCCTGCGCCGGCGTCACGCTGCGCGCGGTCGCAACCGCCATGGGGGTGACGATCCGCAGCGGCCGCGTGGTGGCCGAAGGCGTATGGGACGCGCGCGGCACGCTGGGCGTGGACCGCGCCGTGCCGGTGGGGCTGACGGAGGTGACGCTGGCCTTCGAGATCGACAGCGACGCCGATGCGGCCAAGCTGGACCGGATGATCCAGACCACCGAGCGCTACTGCGTCATCCTGCAAACCCTGCGCACGCCGCCGGTGATCACGCTGCGGCGGTAGCAGCGCCCTACCGCCGCGGCACCGCCAAAGCGGCATCGGCGCGCTGGCGCACCAGGGGCACGCCGCCTGGGGTCGCGGCGGTCAGCGTCATGGTGGCGCTGCCCATCCAGCGCATGTCGAAGCGCATCCGCACCGGCAGCAGCGGGGCATCCGGCGTCAGGCGAGCGAGCCAGGCGGTGCCCTTCTGCGGGCGGGCGGCGCTTTCGCGGTCGCCGTCGAGCAGGAAGCCGGCCAGCAGCCGGCCCTCGAAATCGCAGCGCAGCATCGGACCGACGGCCAACGGCGCGGCCTGCGGCGGCAGGATTTCCCAGCCGCCGGAGCGGACGGCAATCTCCAACAGGCGGCGGCCGTCATAGGTCCGGGCCTCGCCGTCGCAGCACCCGGTCGTGGTGGCGCGGCGGGCGAGCATGGCGGCGGCGCTGATGGTGTCGATCGTCTCGCGCTGGAGCTCGGGCGCCACCGGCTCGCGCTCGCTGTCGTTCGGCGGTTCGAGGCGCAGGATGGTGGGCTGGCCGGCCGCGTATTCCATCAGCGTGCGCCGGGGCGTGCCGCGCCAGGTGCCGTCGATGGCATAGCGCTGCGGCGCTACGATGGTGGCACTCATCGGGCCAGTCCATCGCCCCTGAGCGAGCGAGCGGGTTTCGCCGCGCACCAGCAGGCCGAAGGCACCGACGGTGCGGGTGACGATGTCGATGCGGTAGCCCGTGGCGTCCAGCTCCACATCGGCCTCGGCCGCCATCACCGACATTCCGGCAACCTGGGTGGTGTAGGCCAGCGTGGTGAAGCTGCGCGCGGGCTCGGCGGCGCGCGCGAGCCCACCCAGCGCCAGGGCAAGCGGCAGGGCGGCCAGTATGGCGAGGAGGGGAGCAGTCATGGCGAGCATGTAGGTCCGCTCCCCGCAACCCGCAACCGGCGGCTTGACTTGCCCGGCGTTCCCCCCTACTCCGCGTTTCCCGGGCCGGGCGCGTAGCTCAGCGGGGGCGCGTAGCTCAGCGGGAGAGCATTCGCTTCACACGCGAAGGGTCACAGGTTCAATCCCTGTCGCGCCCACCATTCCGGCCAACCTTCCGGTCGCCCACCTCTCGGTCATCGCAGCGCGTTCAGACGCGTGGGGCGAACTTCAGCTCCAGGTGATTGATCCCCTCGTCGCTGCGCGCATAGCGAGCATCGTCGGCGTTGTGGCGGATCAGGTGCAGGCCGAAGCCGCCCTGGTGGGTGCCGGCCATGGCGCCGGCGGTGGGGCGCATCGGTGCCGCCAGCGGGTCGAATGTCGGCCCGTCATCTTCGATCGCCACCGTCGCCCCCCCTGCCCCGCACCACGCCAGCAGCCGCGCCCGCGTTGCCCCGGCGGCGTGGCGGATCAGGTTCATCACCACCTCCTCCACCACCAGCTCGGCGCGGAACAGCACGTCGGGCGCACAGCCGCCGGCCGCGAGGTATTCCCCCAGCCGCCGCTGGGCACCGGCCAGGGAGGCGATCTCCAGCGTGAGGCACAGGCGCAGGCCGCCCGCGGGCAGCCCTGCCGGCGCCCTGGCCGGCGGTCGCATCAGCCGGCCAGCAGCGCCAGGGCCGCGTCCTGGTCCGGGGCATGCGGGATGAGGTCGAGCAGCGCCATGGTCTCGAACACCTCCAGCACCTGCGGCTGCACGCCGATCATCGCGATGCGGTTGCCACGCCGGGCGACCAAGCGGGCCAGCGAGATCAGCATGCGGATGCCGAGCGAGCCCATGAATGGCACGCCCGCCAAATCCACCAGCACATGGCCGCCGGTCTCGCGCAGCTGGGCGCTGAGCCCGGTCTCGACCGTGTCCACCGCGGCGGCATCGGCCCGTCCGGCCAGCACCACGCGGCAGGCCCCGTTACCCAGGGGCAGGATCTCGTATTTCATCGGGGTCCTTTCGGTAGTCGGTTGGCGCGCAGGCGCGGATCAGGCGAGCTGTAGGGTAAGCACGGAGAAGTCGTCGTCGAGCGGGCGTGTGCCCGACAGGTCGCGGACACGGCGGTACAGGCGGTCGGGCGCCTCGCTCCAGTCCCCGGCGGCGCACAGCGTGGCGCCGACCTGCGCCATGCCCCACGGCTCGGCGATGTCGTCGGCCAGTTCCACCGCGCCATCGCTGAACAGATGCAGCCGCGTTCCAGCCGCCAGCTCGGCGGTGGCGGTGCGATAGGCGAAGCCGGGCATGGTCCCGATCCCCGCACCACGCGCCGGCAGCGGGCGCACCTCGCCGGTGCCGGGATCGTGCAGCAATGCGGCATGGTGCCCGCCGGCCGCATAGTCCAGCCGCCGCGTCGGCACATGCAGCACGCCGTACCACATCGTGAAATACATGCCGTGGTGCTTCTCCATGTCGAACATGTCGTTCAGCGCGGTGAGCACGGCGGCGGGGTTGCGCGTGTCGATGCCCGGCAGGGCCTGCTGGCGCATCACGTTCATGATGCTGACGGAATGCATCGCGGCCCCCACGCCATGGCCCGAGACATCGAGGATATAGGCGTGGAACCAGTCGCCGTCGCGATGGTAGCCGAGCGCGTCGCCGCCGAGCGTGGCGCAGGGCTGGAAGGTCCAGGCGACCCGCACCGGCCCGTCGGCCACCGGCGGCGGCAGCAGGGCGTTGACGTAGGCGCGCGCCTTGGCGATGTCGCTCGCCAGGCTCGCCGCCGCCAGCGCCTCGCCGCGGCGGCGGCGCTCGTAGCGCAGGATGTGCGGGCCGACCTGGATGCGCGCGCCATCAGACAGAAGCACCGGCTCGCTCACGCGCATGCCATCGACATAGGTGCCGTTGGTGGAACCGAGATCCATCACGCGCACCTGGTCGCCGGCCCGCTCGACCATGCAGTGCCGGCGCGAGACGGCACCGCCCTCCAATACGATGGTGGCGGGGGCGACGCGGCCGACCACGAGTGCGACCGGTCCGATCGGAACGCGCCGCACCTCGCTGTTGTCAATTTCCACTACCAGAACATGGACCAGCGTTCCATCCACCGGCCCGCCGGGCACGGCGGCACGGCTCATCATCGTCCGCTCGGTCTCGGTTCCGTCGTTCCACTCGCTCATCCAACCCCTCCGCGCCCACGCTGCCGCCCATACGCGGCATTAGATCGCAAGCGAGGCCGTCACGCACCTGTCATCGTATGGTCCGCTCTACCGCGCGGGCCGGCGGGGTCAAGTGAAGGATTTGCGGCAGGGCGTCAGAAGTGCAGCGCGGCCGGGGCGAGCCAGCCGAACGCCCCCAGCACGGCACCGATGACCCCCAGCGCCATTCCGCCCATCGCCAGCAGCGGAACGCCGGTGATGATGGAGGCGGAGGCGACGACGATCGCCACCTGGAAGGCGGCCGCGGCATATTCCAACAGGTGATAGGCGGCCATGGAGCGGTCGCGCACCACCTCGGCCTTCCTGGCCCGCTCGGACAACTCCTTGCGGCCCTCGCCGGTGTCGGGCTCGCTTTCCCAGCGGGCGACGGTGTCGCGCCAGCGCTTCTGCTGTGCCTCGATCGCCGCCTTCAGCTCGTTGGTGGCGGCGGCCTTTGCCAGCTCCGCCTCCTCGGCGGCGGTGCGCAGCGTCGTCTGCCGGATGGTGCGCGCCTGGAAGAAGGACCAGAGGTTCGCCGCCTCCACGTTGCGGGTGAGCGCCTCGGTCTGGGCGCTTTTGGCACCCGTCTCCACAACGGCGAGGAACAGGGCCAGGATGGCGATCAGCAGCGCGATGCGCTTGTCGCCGCTGTGGTCGACATGGGCGTGGCCGGCCATGGGCGCATCTCCGTTCGAACTGTGGGTGGCGCGCCTATCATCGTCGGCGCTCCTGAAGCAAGGGGCGAGGCGGGCGCACCCGCTGCGGTCACGGCACGCCCGGCTCGCCGAGGTCCCACCACAGCCCGGCATAGGCCGCCAGGCCTTCGCGCGCCGGGGCAATCAGGAAATGCTCGTTCGGGCCATGCTGCTTGCAGCCGTTGTACGACAGCGGAATCCACACCAGCGGCACGCCGAGATGGTCCACGAACACATCGCCCGGCAGCCCGCCGCCACCATTCGGGATCACCTGCACCCGCTTGCCCAGCGACTTTTCCATGCTGCGCACGGTCCAGTTCACCCATGGGTTGTCGAGGTCGGTGCGGCTGGCCGGCATGCCGATCTTGGGATCCTCGATCAGCACCTCCGGGAAGCCCGCCGCATCGAGATGCCGGCGCAGCGCCGCCTCGAAGCCGGCGACGTCGCTATCGACCGTGTAGCGGAGCTGGATGTTGGCGCTGGCCCAGGGGGCGACCGCGTTCACCGGCGCCTCCGGCCGTCCGGCGATCATTGCCAGCACGATGAAGCTGGTCCAGCCGAACACCTTCTCGGCCGCGCTGAAGCCAGGCTCGCCCCAGTTTGGGTCGATCGTGGCCGCGTCCTCGCTCGGCAGTTCGAGCCCGGCCAGCGCGCCCCGCACCTGCGCCGGCAGGCCGTTCCGCGGCAGCCAGTCGCGCACCAGGATCTTGCCGTGGCGGTCCGAGATCGAGGCCAGGGCGTGCGACAGCACCACCACGGGATCGACGATCATCCCGCCCCAGTTGCCCGAGTGCACGCCCCCCGGCCGCAGCCGCACGCTGAGGTCGCAGCCCCAGGAGCCGCGCGTGCCGGTCGTCACGGTCGGGATGCCGGCCGCCACGCGCGGGCCGTCCGAGGCGATCAGCACGTCGGCGGCCAGTTCCGTCGCATGCGCCGCCACGAACTCGCGCAGCCCGGTCGAGCCGCGCTCCTCGCTCATCTCCAGCACCAGCTTCAGGTTGAAGCCGAGCTTGCCGCCGCGCGCCGCCAGCACATGCTCCAACGCGGTGAGGTGCGCCGCGTGCTGCCCCTTGTTGTCCGCGGTGCCGCGGCCATACCAGCGGTCGCCGACCTCCTTCAGCTCCCACGGCTTCAGGCCGGCGTCCCACTGGTCATCGAGGCCACGCACGGTATCGCCATGCCCATAGGTCAGCACGGTGCGGTAGGAAGAATCCTCGATCCGCTCGGCCACCATGATCGGCCCGAAGCCGGCGCGGGGATTGTCGTGGATGGTCGACTTGAAGCCCATCCGGCCAACCCAAGGCGCGATCGCCTCGCGCAAATAGCGCCAGACATCCCTCTCGAAGGCCGGGTCCTGCATGGTGCTCGGGATGGCCACCAGGTCTGCCAGCCGGTCGCGGAACCCGCCCGCGTCGAAGAAGGCCAGGGTGGATGAAATGGCGTGGTCGCGGCTGGACATGGGCAACTCCGAAGGAACGTGCCGTGAGTATGCGGCGGCAGCGGCCGCGCGGCTACCGCAGGGCGTCGTCGAAGGCGCCACGCAGCACGCGCGTCACCACCAGCATGCGCGCTATCGCATCGCCGGTGAACAGCGCCAGCGCCGCATCGACTCGCGGCACCAACGCGGGATCGAGCGGCGGCACATCGGCCACGCGCGGCAACCTGCCAGCCTGCGCGCGCGCCAGGGCGCGGCCGCCGGCGATGGCGCGTTCGAGGTGGCGATCGGCGTCGAGCGGCGCCAGCACCGGCCATGCCAGCGCCAGGAAGCCCGGCCAGTGCGCCAGGTTGCGCCACATGCTGGCCAGCACCGGATCACGTCGGTCGGCCCCCATCAGGTTCAGCGCGCGCACCAGCTCGGACGTTGCCGGCGCCATCGCCGCGAGGTCGAGCAGCGGCGGCAGTTCCAGCCCCGCCTCGGCCGCCGGCGCCACCGCTCCCGGCGCCCAGGCAACTCCGCCCTGCCTCTCAAGCCGTGCCCGCGCCGCCGACAGCGCGAGCAGCGCCATCGCATTGGTGCGGTCATAGGCCGCCATCACCCGCGCGATGCCGGCCCGTGCCGCGGCGTCGAGCCCGGCTGCGTCCAGCACACAGCGCGGCACCGGCGGCGCGTGCGGCACCGCGAGCCCCGCCCGCAGGATCGCCGCCTCGCGCGCAATCGTGCCGTCGATATAAAGCGGGCGCAGCGCGGCCCAGACATGCGGCAGCGCGCCGTCGATGGTGGCCAGGTGGCGCCAGACCAGGTTCACCACGCTGACGCCATAGACCGCGCGGATATCGGCGAACAGCGCCGCTGTGTCCCCGGTCGCTTCCGCCTCGGTGATGGCCGGCACCGGATCGCTCATCCGTGTTCCCCCCTGTCGCGCCCGAGGTTGCCCGAACCGCACGGCTGCGCCAAGAACATGGCGAACATCCGAGGGAACCCCGCCATGGCCGCCGCACCGCTTGCCGGAACCGTCAGCTTCGTCATGGGCGCCAGCGTCGGCATCGGCGCGTCGGTGGCCGAGATCCTGGTGGCGCAGGGTGCCTCGATCGCCATTGCCGCCCGCCGCGGCGACGAGTTGCGCGCGCTGGCCGCCCGCCTCGGCCCCAAGGTGCTGCCGCTGGTCTGCGACGTGGCCGACCATGAAGCGGTGAAGGCGGCGGTCGACAAGGCGGTGGCGCATTTCGGCCGGCTGGACCACCTGGTCAACAATGCCGGCGTGATCGAGCCAATCGGCCGCGTGGCGGACACCGATCCGGGGGAGTGGGCGCGGGCGATCCAGATCAACCTCGTCGGCGCCTACCACGCGATCCACGCCACCCTGCCGCACCTGGTCGCCAGCAAGGGCGTGATCGTGAACGTCAGTTCCGGCGCCGCCCACCGTCCGCTGGAAGGATGGGGCAGCTACTGCGCGTCGAAGGCGGGGCTTGCCATGCTCGGCCGCTCGCTGATGCTGGAATACGGCCCGCAGGGCGTTCGCGTGTATGGCTTCGCCCCGGGCGGCGTGCGCACCGCGATGCAGGAGAAGATCAGGGCATCGGGCCTGAACCCGGTCAGCCAGATCCTGCCGGAGGACCACCTGCCGCCGGAACTGCCGGCCAAGGTCATCGCCTGGCTGTGCCGCGCGGAGGCGGCCGACTACCAGCAGGGCGAATGCAACATCCGCGACGCCGCCCTGTTGGTCCGCGCCGGGGTTACCCTGCCGGGCTGACGACCCCGCATCCGATGTCGCGATGGCAACAAAAGCGTCATCAATTCGTCACTTTAGCTTCAACGATCTGACGCGGACCGTTTGCCATAAGCCCCTCGTTGGTTGAACGAGGGACTCCCTGATGCTGGTGCTGGAAGGTGTTGCGAAGCAGTTCGGCGCGGTGCGCGCCGTGGATGCCGTTTCGCTGGAAATTCCTCGCGGCCAGTTCGTCGGCATTATCGGACGCTCCGGCGCCGGCAAGTCCACGCTGCTGCGCACCATCAACCGCCTGAACGACCCGAGTGCCGGCCGCATCCTGTGGAACGGCGCCGACGTCACCGCGCTGCGCGGCCAAGCCCTGCGCGACTGGCGGCAGCGCTGTGCCATGATCTTCCAGCAGTTCAACCTCGTCGGCCGGCTGGACGTGCTGACCAACGTGCTGATGGGTCGGCTGAACCAGCGCAACGCGGTGGCCACGATGATGAAGCTGTTCAGCCGCGAGGACCGGATGATGGCCATCGCGGCACTGGAACAGCTCGACATGGGCGACCACCTCGCCCAGCGCGCCGAGACGCTGTCCGGCGGCCAGCAGCAGCGGGTGGCGATCTGCCGCGCCCTGGTGCAGGAGCCCGACATCATCCTGGCCGACGAGCCGATCGCCTCGCTCGACCCGCGCAACACCACGGTGGTGATGGACGCGCTGGCGCGCATCAACCGCGACTACGGCATCACAGTGCTGTGCAACCTGCACGACCTCGACATCGCCACGGAATACTGCAGTCGCCTTGTCGGCATGAAGGCCGGGCGCGTGGTGTTCGACGGGCATCCCTCCGCGCTGACGACGGAGATCTCGCAGCAACTCTACGACCTGGACGCCGCCCCCGGGTCGACCACCCTCCCCCACGGCGCCGGCGTTCCGGCCGGGGCGTTCCAGCCCGCGGCCGCCTGACCCCGCCCCACAACCCGGAGAACCCTGACGTGATTAACCGCCGCACCCTGCTGACGGCCGCCGCCGGCGCAGCCGCTTCCACCGCCTTTTCCGGGGCTGCCCTCGCCCAGGCGATGCCGAGCGAACTCGTGATCGCCGTTGTGCCGTCCGAGAACTCCTCGGGCGTGATCGACCGCATGACCCCCCTTGCCAACTACCTGACCAAGCAGACCGGCGTGAAGACCATCCTGCGCGTCGCCAGCGACTACGCCGCGGTGATCGAGGGCCAGAAGGCCGGCAACATCCACATCGGCGGCTACGGCCCAGGCAGCTATGTGCGCGCCCACCAGCAGTCCAACGGCAACGTCCAGGCTTTCACCACCACCAAAAGCAAGGCCGGCGCGGTCGGCTACTATTCGGTCGGCTATGTCAAGGCCGACAGCCCGTTCCAGACCATCCAGGACCTCAAGGGCCGCAAGCTCGGCCTGGTCGACCCCAACTCCACCTCGGGCAACTTCGCGCCGCGCTACTTCCTCGACAAGGCCGGCATCAATCCCGAGACCTTCTTCTCCAGCGTCGCCTTCACCGGCAGCCACGAGAACGCGGTGATCGCGCTGATGAACGGCACGGTCGACATCGCGATGAACTGGTGGAATGCCGAGGGCGATTCCAACTTCGACCGCATGGTCAACAAGGGCATGGCCAAGAAGGCCGACGTGCGGATCGCCTGGAAGTCCGACCTGCTGCCCGGCTCGCCCTACGCCTATCTCGCCAGCCTGCCGGCCGACCTCAAGAAGAAGATCGAGGATGCGTTCTACAACATGCACATCAACGACATGGCAATGATGGACAAGATGGAGGACGGCCAGACGGAGATGTGGGTGAAGGTGACCCACGCCGACTACAACGACATGGCCAACATGCTGAAGTTCATCGACGCGCTGCGTCGCAAGTCTTCCTGACCGGCTGAAGCGGGGCGGCGGCTCTCCCCCAGCGGGAGGGCTGGCGCCCCGCGCCCGTCCCATGGCCGCCCTGCCACTCCCCACCGACGCGCCCGCCACGCGGCGCCTGTTCGATGCCTATCGCGCCGAGCAGGCCGCCAAGCGGACCCGCACCCTATTGTTCGCGGCCGGCACGCTGGTCGCCTGCCTGCTCGCCGCCTGGATGGGCGAGGTCGACATCGGGAAGTTCGTCGACAACTTCCACAAGTTTCCCAACTATATCCTTTCGATCACGCCGCAACTCCGCTGGGCCACGCTGGGCGAGGATTTCGCCGAGTGGTACTGGGGCTGGAAGCGCTGGGGCCGGCTGTTGATCGACACCGTGCTGATCGCCTATGCCGGCACGGTGCTTGGTTTTGTCGGCGGGCTGATGCTGTGCTTCACCGCGTCCTCCAACCTCACCGCGCGGCGCTGGCTGGTGATCGTCGCGCGGCGTCTGCTGGAGTTCCAGCGCAGCGTGCCCGAATTGGTCTATGCGCTGATCTTTGTCGTCGCCTTCGGCCTTGGACCGTTCCCCGGCATGCTGGCCATTGCCATCCACACCACCGGCGCGCTGGGCAAGCTGTTCGCGGAGGTGAATGAGAACATCGACCTCAAGCCGGTCGACGGCATGTATGCCTCCGGCGCGTCGTGGTTCCAGGCGATGCGCTTCGCCGTGATGCCGCAGGTGCTTTCCAACTATGTCAGCTACACGCTGTTGCGCTTCGAGATCAATGTGCGCGGTGCGGCCGTGCTCGGCTTCGTCGGCGCGGGCGGCATCGGGCAGGAGCTGCTCAGCGCCATCCGGCAGTTCTACCTGCCCGATGTCAGCGCCATCCTGCTGATGATCGTGCTGACCGTCGCGGTGATCGACATTGCCACCGAGCGGCTGCGCCACGCCCTCATCGGAATGGACCGAGCATGAGCGCCAATCCGGGCACAGCATTGCGCCACGCAGCACTGGCCGACGCCGCTGGCATCGCTGCCCGCCATCAGGCGGTGTTCAACCCGCCGTTGGCCAACCGCCTGCTCGGCCCGGCGGTCGTGGCCCTGGTGCTGGGGCTGTTCGCCTATACCCTGGTTGCGCTCGGCTTCACCTTCGAGCGGGTGTTGAACGGGCTTGGGCGGCTGGGCACCATTGTGGTGCACATGCTGCCGCCCGATCCCGGCAAGCATTTCTGGAAATACTTCCATGCCCTCGGCGAGACGGTGGCGATTGCCCTGTTGGGCACGCTGCTTGCCGCGGTGATCGCGGTGCCGCTGGCGCTGCTGGCGGCGAAGAACATCATTCCCAACCGGCTGTTCCATTTCGGCTGGCGGCGGGGGCTCGACTTCTTCCGGGCGATCGACGTGCTGATCTGGGCGCTGATCTGGATCAACGTTGTTGGCCTCGGCCCGTTCGCCGGCATCCTGGCGATCGCCATGTCGGACATCGGCGGCTTCGCCAAGCTGTTCTCCGAGGCGATCGAGGCCGCCGACCGCAAGCCGATCGAGGGCGTGACGGCGGCCGGCGGCGGGGCGTCGCACGGCATCCGCTTCGGTATCCTGCCGCAGGTGTTCCCGATCATGATCAGCCAGGTGTTGTACTACATCGAATCGAACACCCGCTCGGCGACCATCATCGGCATCGTGGGCGCCGGCGGCATCGGGCTGCATCTGTCGGACACGATCCGCCTGAACGAGTGGCAGAACGTGTCCTTCCTGATCCTGATGATCCTGGTGACCGTGGCGCTGATCGACGCGGTCTCGACGCGGCTGCGCTTTGCGATCATCGGCCGCCGCGGCACGTAAAGGTTACAGGCGCGGCGTCTCCACGCCGGCGTTGCGCGAGGCGGCGACCAGCACGGCGGTGATGTCCTCCTTGCCGAGGCCGTGCACCGAGCGGGCGATTCCCATGGCTTCGCGGGCGGCGCTGCCGGTGATGACGGGTACGCCGGCGGCTGCCGCGGTGGCGACCGCGATCGAGAGGTCCTTGAAGGCGAGGTCGATGGCGAAGCCGGGGGTGGTGTCGCCGGCCAGGACCTTGCCCGGCCAGTACTGGCGGAAATGCTCGTTGCAGGCCAGGCCGCTGGTGATGATGGTGTGCATGTCGGCCATCTTGAGGCCCAGCTTGGTGCCCAGGGCCAGCGTTTCGGCGGTGATCTGGCAGGTGGCCATGGACATGAAGTTCAGCACGATCTTCATCGAGATGCCGGCGCCGGGGCCGCCGCAATGGACGATGGTGGTGCCCATGGCCTCCAGGATCGGCTTGGCGCGGGCGTAGTCGGCATCGGTGGCGCCGACCATGAAGCTGCTTTCGCCGCAGTCGGCATGGGCGGGGGAGCGGCCGACGCCGGCATCGACCCAGCCGATGCCCTTTTCCGCCAGGGCGGCGGCCATTGCCTTGCTGGCGAGGGGATCGATGGTGCTCATGTCGATGTGCATCATGCCGGGACGGCCGGCGGCGAGGAGGCCGCCTTCGCCGAGGACGACGCCCTGCACGTCGGGCGTGTTGGGCAGCATCGTGACCACGATGTCGCTGCTGGCGATCAGGGCGGGGATGCTGTCGGCGCGCTTGGCACCGGCCTGGCGGAGGATTTCCATCGGGGGTTCGGCGAGGTCGAAGACGGTGGTGTCGAAGCTTTTGGCGGTGAGCTGGCCGGCCATGGGGCGCCCCATGTTGCCGAGCCCGATGAAGCCGATGCGTTCGCTCATGATTGCCTCACTCTATAGGGCCGCTTGCGCGGCAGATGAAGGGCCGCCTGCGCGGCAGGGTGGGCATTGAAGCCCGGCTGGAGGAAACCGCAAAGGCTCATGATGCGCTGTTGATGTGGTTGGACGGGCATGCGGGGCACTGCCGGGAGGGGACGTTGTCGCCGGTGGAAGTGGTTGTTTGTTACGATATCGTAACGACCAGGGCGTGCATGGGTTCCTCTGGTTGGAGGTGTTTTCAGGCACAACGGAGTGCGGGCGGATCGCGCTTGGGGCGCGCGCGGGTGGAACGGACATGGGTAGGGGCCAGGACGAAGGTTTGCCGGGCGCCGCGATTGCGGGACCACCAGATGCGCCACGGACGCGGGCGCAGTTCGGGCGCGTGGCGGACGCGCGGGGCATACGTGCGGGGCGTGGACATGAGGGGGGTGCGGCGGCGGGCGAACGGGGCCCGGCGCGGGCGTTCGACGGGAGCGCGGGGTTCGCGGGCGGGGGGCGGCGGGGGGAGGATGCCCTGGGCCCAGAGGGCGATCATGTCTTCGAGACGGGCGAAGATGCGGGCGAGCAGCGACAGAATGAGGGTGTACGCGGCATCGGGCAGCCAGCACGGCGCGGGGGTGGCGAGGGCCATCCGGCGCAGTTCGGCCGCTTTCTCGGCGAGGGGGGAGGGGGGGTGTTTGACATGATGGGTGGAGTGTATCTAACAATTAGTTAGATGGAAAGGGGTTTTAATACGTACGTAGTCGGTTTCCTTTGGGTGGGGGGGAGGGAGGAAGCGAAGGGGTCACAGAGAGCACAGAGGGCCACGGAGAGCACGGAGCAGGGAAGGGACGGCGGGGTTTCGTTTATCTTTGGGGATAGTGGTCGGGCGTTGAGCGTGGATCCCTCACTTCGTTCGGGATGACGGTGTGGGGGCGGCGGGGTGGGGCAGGTCTTGCTGGCGGGTGGCTGCGCATGGGGGTTCTGGTTGGTCGCGAAGGATGATATTTTCTTACGCTTTGGCGATCGATGGGGAGAGTGTGGTGGCGGCGAAGGACACGGCCAAGCTTTCGGCGAAGTTCCAGATTTCGATCCCGCGGGCCATTCGGGCCGCGCAGGGTTGGCGGGCCGGGCAGGTATTCGCCTTCATTCCGAAGGGATCGGGGATGTTGCTGGTGCCGGTGCCGGCGCTGGACGACCTCGCGGGTTTGGCGCGGGGGGCGCGGCCGGAGGGATACCGGGACCGGACCGAGCGCGTTTGATGCGGCTTGTCGACACTTCGGCGTGGGTTGAGTTTCTGGTCGGCTCGGCGGTTGGTGCCAGGGTGGCGGTTGAGTTGCTTTACCGCGCGGAATGGCTGGTGCCCAGCATCGTGCAGTTGGAGTTGGCGAAATGGCTGACCCGCGAGGCTGGCGAGGACAAGTCGGATCAAGTCATCGCGTTCACCGAGACCTGCGTTGTTGCCGATCTCGACACCGCGACGGCCTTGTCGGCGGCGGATATCTGCGCCCGGCACAAGCTGGCAACCGCGGATGCGATTGTCTATGCGACTGCGCTGGCGCATGGCGCCGATCTTCTGACCTGTGACGCGCACTTCCTGGATTTGCCTGGCGTGCGGTTCATCGCCAAGTCGGACGGCTGAGGCCACGGGCCTGGATCGCTTTGGTGGTGAGGGTGCAGGGGCGGGGCCCCATGGGCGCGAAGATAAGGCAGAAATTGAAAGGCCAGGGCTTTGCCGTCGCGGCGCGAAGCCGCGCCACGGAGGACCCACCAAAGGCCGAGGGCCTTTGGAAACCCATTCATTTTCTTATGTTGGAGGTCCAGGGGCTCGGCCCCTGGCGGGTCTGGGCAGAGCCCAGCCTTCCTTATCTTCGCGCTTTTGGGGCGGGGCCCCTGGGATGGCTTG